>CAIWAD010000259.1 GCA_903910645.1 uncultured bacterium
ATCCACCGAGCGTTTGATGGCGCGCTTGGCTGGGCGCCACAGTGCCTGCTCCACTGTGAGCAGGGGCTGGTCGTCCTGGCGTACAATGCGGGCACCCATCAAGGACATGCTGGCGGCATCGGGCACCAGCTTCACGCTGCGGACGCGGATTTCAAACTTGCGCAGCACCGTGGTGAGATGGGCCCGCGGCATCCCTTCCATGAAGACCACCACTTTCTCCAGCCCACGCTCCAACAAGGCATTCACCTGCTCATCGGCGTGCGGGCGGAAGTCGCCACCGTCGTCGGTCAACAGCTGGGCGGGATCCAGACGCGCCAGTTCCAGATTGCCACGCATGTAGCGTCTGCGGCCAACGCCTTTCAGGAAACTCTCAACGCGATCCGGCCTGCCAATGAAGAGCATGGGAACACGCACCCATCCACTGCGGGACAGCACAAGAAATGCCACGGCACGTGCGGCGGGCAACAGCAGCAGGAGCCAGGCCAAGGCGAAGAGAGTGCCCAGACGGCTGAACTCGTAGCTCTGCTGGAAAATGACCAGATAGGCCAGAATGGGTGGGGCCAGCCAGAGCGCGGCCTGCATGGCGCCATACACCTGGTGGCGCATTTCCAGATCCGCCAAGCGGTAGAGTCGGGCGCGAGCGACGAAGATGATCAACAGAAGAGCGCTGGGAGCCAAGAGGTCCAGGTAGAGCGACCAGGGCTGCTCCACGCTTGGCATTTCCGGCAACAGGATGGGCAAAAGGGTGAAGCGTGTGCGCCAACCCAGCCAGAAGGCCGCCAGCAGACAGGCCACATCCAGCAGGACCAGGCCGCCGCGCAGCAGATAGCGGCTCATGGGCGGGGGCGGCGCTTGAAGGCGTTGGCCACCAGGAAAGCCACCATGCGCAGCCGGATGGCCACATGCACCGCCACATGCATTACCCAGGGATAGCGCCTGCGGTAGTGCTTGTCGTAGAAAATGGCCATGGAGCTGTGGAAATGGCGAATAACCCAGGGCTCGCGCTTGTTGGTGGTGCCACCCTTGAGGTGCAGCATGGTCACATCGCCCAGGTACCACACCTGACCGCCGCGCTGCTTCACCATGTAGCACAGGTCGATGTCCTCGCCGTAGAAGAAATAGTCCTCGTCAAAGGGGGCGGCGGGAAGATCGCCGCGACGGCCCATGATGAAAGCACCCACCAGGCTGTCCACTTCATAGCGGCCATGAGCGGGCATGTAGCGCAGGTCGTAGGCGGCAAAGCGGCGGCTGTGGGGAAAGCGGCGGTTCAGGCCCATCATCTTCCACAACGCATTGGATGGCGTGGGGAAAGAGCGGCGGCAGGCACTGTCCATGCTGCCATCGCCCTTCAACAGGCGACAGCCGGCGATGACCGCCTGGGCATGCTCGTCCAGAAAGGCGGCCACCTGCTCCAGTGCGCGGTTCTGCACCACGGTGTCGGAGTTCAGGAACAGCAGGTACCGGCCCACGGCGCGGCGAGCGGCCAGATTGTTGGCCGCCGCATAGCCAATGCCCTCTTCCAGACGCAGGAGATGCACGCCCGGATAGGCATCCGCCAAGGCATGGCCGGAGCCGTCGGTGGAACCGTTGTCCACCAGGAAAATCTCGTGGGCCAATGCCGTCTGGGCGGGAATGGAGTCCAGGCAGGCCTGGGTGAGCTCCAGCGTGTTGAAATGCACGATGACGATGCTCAGCACGGGATCCACCACCGTGGGGCCCGGGCGCTCGTGCACCTTCATGCCTGGGCCTCCCGGCGCTCTTCCTTCACCAACAATTGGCCACAGGCGGCGTCGATGTCCGTGCCCATGTTCTGGCGCAGGGTGACCGGGAAGGGCGCGGACTGCAATTCATTGTAGAAACGCTGGTAAATGGCCTCGCCACTGCTGGTGAAACCCCGGTCCGTGGGGTTGTAATAGATGATGTTGAGCTTGCTGGGCAAGCGGGACAGACGCGCCCTGAGGCCACGGATGTCGTCTGGCCCGTCGTTCACGCCCTCCATGAGGATGTACTCGAAAGTGACGCGGTGGCCCGAGTGCTCCGTCCACTTCTTGCAGGCTGCGAAGAGCGCGTCCAGCGGATACTTGCGGTTGATGGGCATGAGGCGCGAGCGCTTCTCGTCGGTGATGGCGTTCAGGGAGACGGCCAGTTTGCAGGGTAGGTCGTCCTCTGTCATGCGCAGGATCTGGGGGACCAGGCCCGCGGTGGACACAGTCATGCGGCGCCGGCTCAGGTTCAGGCCCCGGTTGTCGTTGAGCAGAGCAAGGGCCAGGGCCACATTGGTGTAATTGTGCAGGGGTTCGCCCATGCCCATGAAAACCAGATTGCTCACCTGCAGGCCCTCCTGGGCATTCACCCACAGCACCTGCTGGACAATCTCGGCGGCGGACAAATGACGACGAAAGCCCATGGTGGCCGTGGCGCAGAAGGCGCAATCCAGCGCGCACCCCACCTGGGTGGACACGCACAGCGTGCTGCGCTTCTCGAAGCCCATCCACACCGCCTCCACGCGGGCGCCGTCCGCCAGGCGGAACAGGAACTTCTCGCAATTGGAAACCTGGCTGCGCACGCGACGCTCGGCCTGGATGTCCAGGATGGAATAGGCGCTGTCCAGCCGCTGGCGCAGATCCTTGGCCAGGTTGGTCATGTCCTGGAAGGCAAAGGTCTGGCGGGCATGGATCCAGTTGAAAATCTGGTCGGCGCGGTAGGCGGTTAGGCCTTCGCCCACCAGCCGTGTACGCAAGGCCTCCAGGCTGTCACCGGCCAGCGAGGGGCGGATGGAAGCCGGGCTTCCGATGCTGCTGACGGGCTGTGGCACGATGGCCCCTCCGCTCCTAACGGGACGGGGACAACTGGGACTCGATGCAGGACTTGAGTTCCCCCAGCTGGTAAGGCTTGTAGAGATAGGGGGGATCTCCGGCGGGCGGATTGGGATCCGGGTCGCCGCTGCAGAAAATGGCCGGGGCACCCGGTCGCATTTTCCGCAATTCGTCCAGCAACTGCCGTCCCGACATGCCCGGCAGATTGAGGTCCAACATGAGCAGGTCGTATTGGGCAGGATTCTCGCCAAATCGGCGCAAAGCATCGGGTCCGTCCACCGCGGAGGTGACGCGGTAGCCCAGATGCTCCAGCATGCGGGTGCTGATCTCGCGGACGAGGTCCTCGTCCTCGACCAACAGGATGTGGCGACTCACCAACTGCTCTCCTGCCATTTCGTGTTGTGACACACCGACTTCAAGGAAGGAAATGAAGGCCTTGCGTTCAAGCTGGCGCGGCATGCCGCGCCACTACGCGGGCCACTTCAGCGCGCTTCTCCGCCTTGCGGACCCCAGAAGATGACCCAGGTGGTGAAATCGGGGCTGAAGTTCTCGAAGCGATGCTCGGTGCCGGCGGGGACGAAGAGCACATCGCCGGCGGCGCATGTGCAGCGCTCTCCGCCGCAATAGAACTCGGAACGGCCGGAGTGGACCACATAGAGCTCGTCCTGACGATGGGGCTCCTGCTTGTCCTGACCCACCGGGGAATAGAACTCCACGCTCATGCTGCCATGGGCCAGGGCACGAATGAATCGCGCGCCTTCGGGCCAGACCGGGCTGGGGGGGCCGGGAAGGCGGCCGAGGAGTTCGCCGGCGGCGGCTTTGTGCATGATGTCCTCCTAGTGCGTAGGGACGCGACATGTCGCGTCCCTACGGGGTCCGCACCCCTACCGGGGCCGGTACTGCTTCAGCGCTTCCGGCATGAGGCGCTTCAAATCCGCCACGCGCCGGGCATCTGAGGGATGAGTGCTTAAAAATTCCGGCGTGGAGCCGCCCTTGGCCGCCATGCGTTCCCAGAAGGAAACGGCGGCTTCCGGGTTGTAACCAGCCTTGGCCATGAAGATGAGGCCCATGTGATCGGCCTCGCTCTCGTGGGTGCGACTGTAAGGCAACATGACGCCCAAGGTGGAACCCACGCCATAGGCGGTCATCCACAGTTGCTGGGTTTCCGTGGGCCGATCCTGCAGATAGGTGGACAGGGCCAGCCCGCCAAACTCCTGCAGCATGCTCTGGCTCATGCGCTCGTCGCCGTGGCGGGCAATGGCGTGGGCAATTTCATGCCCCATCACCGCCGCCAGACCTTCCTCACTTCCCGCCACCGGCAAAATGCCCGTGTACACCACAACTTTTCCGCCAGGCATGCACCAGGCGTTCACCTGGGCGTCCTCCACCAGATTGAATTCCCACTGATAGCCCGCCAACTGTCCGCCAAGGCCCTTGGCGGTCATGTACTCCTCCACGGCCTTCTGGATGCGCGATCCCAGTCGCTTCACCATGGCCGTGTTCTCCGCGTCCTGCGAGAGCTTGGCACTTTTCAGGGTTTCGCTGTACTGGGCGTAGCTCATGGCTTGCATCTGTGCCGCCGGCATCAGCGACAACTGCCGCCGTCCCGTAAGTGGCACGCTGGTGCAGGACCCAATGATCAACAGACCTGCCAGGGCCAGCGTGGTGAATCGTCCCGTGCGCATGGATTCTCCCTTCATTTCAGCACGCAATATCGCAATCCACGGGGCGCTCAGGCCCCTCCCCTGGGTGAAAGAAGTCCTTTGCGGGCATAGATGGCATGGGCCTGCCGACGCAGCTCCGGCATGCGCGGCAAAGCCAACAGCGCACAGATCAGGTAGGCAACCGCGCCCAGTGCAAGGGTCCAGGCCGCGCCGACCTTTTCCGCCGACCATCCCATGAGCAGGCTGCCCAGAGGGAAGGTCCCCATGAAGGACATGGTGTAGAAGCTCATCACCCGGCCGCGCATGCGATCTTCCACAAGGCTTTGCAGCAAGGTGTTGCTGCCCGCCATCTGCAGCATCTGGCCGAATCCCACGGGCACCAGAAGCAGCAAGGAAAGCCACAGTAGCCGCGATTGGGCGAAGGCCGCCAGCGCCACGCAGAACACCAGCGCCGCCAGCACGATCAAGCGCCCCAGCCCCGCCACGCTGCGTCGTCCCGCCAGATAAAGGGCGCCCGCGATGGCGCCAACTCCGGCGCCTCCCATGAGGAAACCCAGGGTATCCGGACCGCCCTTCAGCAGATCACGGGCAAAAATGGGAAGCAGCACGGTATAAGGCATGGCCACGAAGTTGAAGGTCATTAGCAATAGCAGGATGGCCCACACAGGAGGAGAGGATCGCACATAAGTCCAGCCCTCCCCCAGTTCCGCCCACATGCCTCCTTTGCCACCTGCCGGCTTGCCAGCAGGACGCAGGCGCATGGCCAGATAAGAGGCCAGCACCGCCACATAACTCAGTCCGTTGACGAGAAAGCAGACGCCTTCCCCCGCCAGTGCAATCACCACGCCAGCCAAGGCGGGACCAATCAGCCGCGCGCCGTTGAACATGGTGGAGTTGAGGGCAATGGCGTTGCCCAGGTCCTGCCGCTCATCGATCATTTCCACCAGAAAGCTCTGACGCACCGGCATGTCAACGCCGTTGATGGCTCCCAGCAGCAGGCTGAGCACCACCACAT
>CAIWAD010000260.1 GCA_903910645.1 uncultured bacterium
CGCGAGGCCTTCCGTCAGGCCATGGAGGCCCACTTCGACGAGGACGCGGGCGTGGAGAGCTGGGCCCATGCCTGCGGCAATTCCCATATCCGCGAGCTGGCCCTGGGGGCCTTGACGCAAGCGTCACGCCCTGGTGATGTGGAGGAAGCGCGGGATTTGCTGCGGAATCTGGAACGCGTGCGGGATCAGCGCCGCATGGAGGAGATCAAGGGGCAACCGGAGCATCGCGAGGAGTTCGCGGATTTGTTGCGGCGCCTGCGCGGCTAAGACTTGTGCTCGTCCAGCCGTTGCTTGGCCATCTCCAGCGCGGCGTGCAGTTCGTCCATTTCGAAGGGCTTGGCCAATACGCCCAGAATTTCACCCGAACGAAGACGCTCCCGGGGAAGATCGTCGGCCCAGGCGGTCATCAGCAAGGCGCGCAGTTTGGGATTCCGCTTGCGCAGCTCGTCCAGCAGTTCCCAGCCATTCATGAGCGGCATGCGCAGGTCCAGCAGGGCCAGATCCACTTCCGACCATCCGGCATCCGTCCAGGCAAGGGCCTCGGGACCGCTGGCAAAGGCCTCCACTTCCCAGCCCAGACTGCGCAGGATGCTTCCCACAACTCCACGCACCACATCGTCATCATCCACCAGCAATACGCGCCCGGCCTCCCGTCGCAGACCCGAGGCGGTGCGGTGGTCTTTGAGTGGCAGCAGCAGGCGCACCTGGGTGCCATGGCCTGGGACGCTGTCCAGTTCCAGATCCCCGCGATGCGCCCGCATGCAGGCCCACGCTTGACCCAGACCCAGACCGGCGTGGCCGGAGCGGGTGGAGTAGTAAGGATCCAGCGCGCGTTCCAGAACCTCCTCGTCCATGCCTTCGCCGGAATCCGAGATGAGCACATGAAGGTGAGTGGGAAGTGGAAGGCCGCCTTCCTCCAGCCCGGAACTCATGGTGCGGGTCTGCACCTGAAGCAGTCCGCCATCCGCCATGGCCTCGCAGGCGTTCACCAACACGGCGGCCAGGGCGCCGGCCAACAGGCCTCTGCGTCCGGGGAGATCGCTGGATGTGGCGTCCAGGGAAAGCCGGGTCCTGATCAGCGGAAACCGTGCGCGCAAACGCTCCACTTCTTTGCGCACCAGTTCGTGCACATCCACAGGCTCGCGCCCCACGGGGTCGCCCCGCCCCAGGAGACCAAGCGCCAGCACCTGCTCTTCCAAGGTGGTGGCGGCGCAGAGCAGGCTGGCGGTCCATTCCTTGGCACGCCCATCGTCCTGGAAACGATGCTGCAGCATCTCCGCGGAGCTTTGGATGACCACGAGCTGGTTGTTCACCGCGTGTGTCACACGCGTGGCCAGTGCGCGCAGGGCCTCCATTTTTTGCGACTGCAGGCGCTTGCGTTCCAGCCTTCGCCGTCTGCGCTCCTCCTCCTGCCGCTGCCCGCGTTGCTGAGCCAGGCAGATGGCCAGACCGTCACGGAAGGACCATTGGGTGTCGAAGCCCAGGCCTTCCCACTCCTGCACCCTGCGCAGGCCGTCCAGACCTGTGAAAAGGGCAGGTGGCGGTGACCAGTCCCGGGCACCATCGCCCGGTGGAGGCATTTGCCCCGGCAGGAATCCCAATTGACGTGCCGCCGGATTGCAGGATACCAGGGTGCCATCCGGCGCGAATGCCAGCACCAGACCAGGCATGCCCTCCAGCATTGCATCGCGCAATCGGCCCTGTTCCACTCGTTCGCGGCGGGCCTGCTTCAGGCGGGCCATGCTGTCAGCTCGGGTGATCAAGCGATCCACATGCAGGGTCAGGGCCTCTTCCCACTGGGGGGAGCGCACCATGACATCCAGGGCGCCGCGCTTCATCCACCCCACGGCCTCGTCGGCTTCATGCGGGGCACAGATGGCGGCCCAGGGCGGGCACGCATCCTCCGCCTCGAGCTTGTCCAGCAAGGTGCCCGTGTCCATGTCCATGGGATGGGGGTGCAACAGGAGCAGATCCACGGGGGCCTGGCGTTGGCGATCCAGCAGGTCTTCGCCACGCATGAGGCTGAGCACCTGGCATCCGGAGAGCATCAGCAAACCGGCCTGGCGGAGCACGGCGGGATCGCGGCTGAGCAGGACGATGTTGCGCACGGGACACCCTCCAGGGTGATGTCAGCGATCCACGCGCCAGTAGAGCAGCAAGGCCGCCAGCGCGAAGGCTGCGTTGGGAAGCCAGGCGGACTGCACGGGCGTCAGCAGGCCCTTGTAGCCCAGGTTCTGGCAAACCACCTGCAGGCCGTAGTAGGCGAAGGCGCTGAGGAGGCTCAAGCCGAAGCCCAGCATGATGCCCGCACGGTGGCGGCGCAGGGCCAGTGGCACGCCGAAAAGCACAATGACGAAGTTGGCCAGGGGTCCGGCCATTTTCCCCTGGGCATTCACCTCCCAGCGCCGCGTGAAGGCGCCGGCCTGCTTCTGCCTTTCAATGAAAGCCCGCAACTCGCGCAGGTTCATTTCCTCGGGCACCGCCTGCAGGGTTTCCACATCCCCGGCCTTCAACTTCAGCTCCGGAAAAGGACGCAGGGTGAAGTTGCGTGCGGAGACGAAGGGCTTCAGGCGACGCTCCTCCCCCTTCCGCAGTACCCAGCCCTCGGATGTGTGCACCAGCGTGTCCGCATCCACGCGCCACACCACCCGGCCATCTTTCACCTGGATGAAGGAGGCACGGCGTCCGCGCCCCGCTTCCACGCTGTAATTCTCCAGGGTCAGGAAGCTGTGTTCATCGTTCTGGAAATAAATGCGCCCGCTGTTCTGGCGCAGCCCCTGGGGTTTGCGCTTCACCGCTGTGCGGTAGATCTCCATGCGTTCCCGCGCCGTGTCCGTCACCAGGGTCTCGCTGACCAGGAAGGACAGACCGGAGGCAATGAGAGCCCAGAAGGCCACCAAACGCATCAGACGGCCAGGGCTGATACCCCCCGCCTTCATGGCCGTCACCTCCATGCGCCTGACCAGGCCGCCCAGGGAGAACACCGTGGTAAGGAGCAGGATAACCGGCAGGATGGTCACCAGGATCTGCGGCGTGTAATAGACGTAGTAGCGGACAATCTGCTCAGCCGGCGTGTTGGTGTCGATGAACTTGTCCAGGTTCTCCATCAGGTCCACGGTGATGTAGACCAGCACGCTGGCGATGGAGGTGAACACGGCAATGCCCAGGAAACGGCGCAGGAGATAACGGGTGATGATGCTCACGACTTCTCCCCGTCGTCCTTGTGGATCTCGCGGGCCAGCTGGGCCATGCGGGCCTCTTCGCGGGCGTCCTGTTCGCTCTGCGTGGCTTCCCGGCGGAAGAGTCGCGTCAGCCAGACGGGAAGTTGCACGGGCGTGCCTTCGCGCACGGCCCCGCGCATGAGCCACAGGCCGATGAGCAGCATGACCGCGTTGGGCGTCCACATGGCCACGGCGGGAGAGAGGAAGCCGCGGTCCGCCAGGTCTTCACCACCAATGAGGAAAATCCAGTAGACCAGGAAGAAGAGCACGGACAGGCTGCCCGACACGCCAATGCCGCCCCGCCCGCTGCGCACGCCCAGAGGCACGCCCACCAGCACAAAGGTCAGGATGGCCACCGGCAGGGCCAGCTTCTTGTGCACCTCCACCATGTAGGTGCGGATCTTGCGCGCGTTGTGCACAGGATCCGTCTCACGCCAGCGCTTCACCTTGGCCAGCATCTGGTTGATGGTCTGTTCGCGGTCGTTGCGGAACTTGGACTCCTGACGCTGCAGGACCATGTTGCGCGCATCGATGCGCAGCTCGCTGGAGCGATAGTCCATGACGCTGTAACGCCCCGGCTCCCGCCAGTCCCGGCGATGGATCTGCCCCGAGTGCAGGGTCAGCAGGAATTCGCCCTCGTCCTCATCCAGTACCAGGTCGGCGCTGTCCGCCAGGATGGTGGTGTGCACGGCGCGCTCGCTCTCGTCATAGGCCGTGACGCCATACATGCGGCGCGTGTCGTGATCCACGCTGCGACTGTGCACCACCAGGCCCGGCACATCGAACAGGAAAAGGCCGTCGTCCATTTGCATGGTGGGCGCTTTGCGGAAAATGGTCTTGCGCAGCAGGTTGGATTTGTAGTTGAACTCCGGCAGCACCCAGTTGTTGTAGGCCATCAGGCCCATGGTCAACAGCAGGCCCACCGCCAACAGTGGCCGCGTAAGCTTCCATAGGCTGATGCCGCCCGCCTTCATGGCGGTGATCTCCTGATCCCCCGCCAGGCGTCCAAAGGCCATGAGCGTGGCGATGAGCGCCGCCATGGGCACGGCCATGCTCAGGATCCACGCGATGTTGTAGACAAAGAATTCCAGGATAAGCTGGGTGGGCAGACCCTTGCCCAGGATTTTGCCCAGGACCTGGAAGGTGAAATTGAGCACGAAGAGGAAGACGATGAGCGCCAGGCTGTAGAAGAAAGGCGCGATGTGTTCGCGCAGCACATAGCGACCCAGGCGGCTCATGGGCGCACCCGGCGGGCGTGGGTTTGGCTCAGCGACTTCTTGGCCTGACGCATCAATCGCGATCCAGGATGCGCAAGTAAGAAAGGAAGAGGTTGAAGATGTCCAGGAAGAGCATCAAGGCCGCCGCCGTGGGCGGGATCTGCCTTCCGTAATGGAGGATGCGGCTCAGGTCGTAGAGGATGAAACCGTTGAAGAGCAGGACCAGCACACCGGGGATGGCCAGGGCCATGAAGGGCGAGTGCAGCCAGAAGGCATTGAGCAGGGTCGCCACCAGCATGGTGATGAGTCCCGTCATGAGGAATCCGCCCAGGAAGCTGAAATCCCGCTTGCTGGTCCAGGCGTAGGCCGCCAGCGCCAGGCTGTTCACCACGGTGAGGGTGCCGGCCAGGGCCAGGGTTTGGCCACCGTTGCCCTTCATCAAGGTGAAGGCCAGGGTGGGGGCCATGAGCAGGCCCATGGCGAAGGTGAAGAGGTAGTAGACG
>CAIWAD010000261.1 GCA_903910645.1 uncultured bacterium
CCCGGGAAGGCGTGCCGGTTCAACACTTGAAGCGCATCGCTGGACAGGCACTTGTCCTTGCCCTGCTGCCGGTTCAGCTTCTCCAGCAGGCTCGACGCGATGAAGTACACATCCTCACGCCGCTCGCGCAGCGGAGGCAGATCCAGACGGAAGGCACTGATGCGCATGATCAGGTCTTCACGGAACTGGCGCTGGGCGGACAGCTCTCCCAGGTCGCGATTGGTGGCGCTGATGATGCGCGCATTGGAGAAGTGCACCTTCCCACTTCCCATGCGCTGGAATTCGCCGCTTTCCAGAAAGCGCAGCAGTTTGGGTTGGATGGACAGGGGAAGATCCCCGATCTCGTCCAGGAAAATGCTGCCTTCCCCAGCCAGCTCCACCAGGCCCTTGCGATCCTGGTCCGCTCCCGTGAAGGCCCCCTTCACATGCCCGAAAAGCGTGCTCTCGAAGAGGGTCTCGGGAATGGCCGGACAATTCACCGGCACAAAGGGCGCCGCGCGCCGCGGACCGGCTTCATGCAAAGCCCTGGCCACCAGCTCCTTTCCCGTGCCCGTCTCGCCCAGCACCAGCACCGGCAGATCCGCCGCGGACAAGGCCTGCACATCGTGCAGGATGCGCCGCATGGCTGCCGACACGGCCACAATGCCGTGCTGGGTGATAAGGGCCTCCACCAGGCCGAAATCATCCCGCTCACGCTCTTCGGGCAGTTGCAGGATTTCCTGGCAACTTTCCCGCACCCAAACATCCTGCTGCTCCAGGCCCTGGGTCTTCTCCAGTGCCTCGGCGGCCAATCTGCGCGCTTCGTGGGATAGGCCCTCCGCCAAGCGCAAACGGGCCAGATTGGCCAGAATGAGGGGCAGGTGGCGCGTCAACTGATGGCGACGGGCACGATCCTGGGCTTTGTCAAAGAAAAGGAAGGCCTGATTCCCGTTGCCCAATTCCGCAAGCAGGGTGCCCATGTTCACATCCACGCGCAGCAGGCGCTCCTCGTCTCCCTGGGCCAATTCCCGCGAGCGCTCCAGGTGTCCGGTGGCATCATCAGGACGCTTCGCCGCGTGGGCCAGCACCGCCAGATTCAGGCGGATGTCCGCCTCTGCGCGCGTGTCTCCATGGCGCAGGGACAACTCCAGCGCCAGACCCAACTGCTCACCTGCCGCTGCCAGGTTCCCCCGGCAGGTATGGAGGGAGCCCAACAGGTTGCGCACCTGCATTTCCTCCAGGGGCTCCTGCAGGGCCTGCCCTGTCAGCACGGTCTGGTAGAACTGCAGGGCCGTCTCAGTCTCACCAAGGTTCTTGGTGGCCAGACCGGCGTTCATGAGCGCTTTGAAGCCGATGGTGCGCCACTCCGGCCGTTGCCGGTGCAGGCGCACTTCCCGGTACAGGTCGAAGTAATGCTCGCGGGCCTGGCGATTCATGCCGCTGCGCAAGAGGGCATTGCCCCACAACAGGCGCAACTGCAGGCGATCGCCTGGATCCACCGTTCGCTCCACATCCTGTGGAAAGTCCCGCAGAGCGTCGCTGTAACGACGCTCGCGCAGGGCCACCACGCAAGGGAGCCCGGATATGCTGCTCCGCTGGCTCACAATTCGACTGTTTTCACACTCTTTGGATTGGTTGGTGCGCGAATATGGAGGATCTCAAAGCTGAGGTCAAGACAAAAAGTGTCCATTCCGCACTTTCCCGTGAAGACCGCCCCGCGACGCGGATCCCCACAGCGGATTCAGGTTCACGCGAGACTGGACATCGCAGGCCTTGCCGGATGCGGCCCAATAAAAAACCCCGCCGATGACTCGGCGGGGTTGGGCAATGCGGCAGTGTGACGGATCAGGGAAGGAAGTCCTTCACCACATCCAGCACATCCTGGCTCTTGTCCTGCTTGAAGGCCTCGCGCAGACGCCCGTAGCGCTCGCCGAAGCTCTCCGTGTGCACATGGTAGATCACGCCCAGCTGGTAGGCGTCACCGCTGTTGGCCACCTGCAGGGCGGCATGGAAATCCTGCGAATTGTGCCCGGTGGTCTCCAGGTAGGTGACGCCGTCCCCCTGGTAGTCCTTGAACTGGGTCTTGCCACGGAAGGTGACGCAGGGGCTGAGCACCTGCACGAAGGAGAAGCCCGAGTGCCGGATGGCGCGGGTGAACATCTCCGTCATGTGCTTGATGTTGGTGGACACGGTGCGCGCAATGAAGGTGACGCCCGTGGACAGGGCCATGGTCACCGGATCAATGGGGCGCTCGATGTTGCCCATGGTGCTGGTCTTGGTCACCAGATCCGGCTCGCTGGTGGGCGAAAGCTGACCCTTGGTGAGACCGTAGATGCGGTTGTCCATGAGGATGTAGGTCATGTCCAGGTTGCGGCGGGCGGCATGGGGAAAGTGACCCATGCCAATGGCGAAGCCGTCGCCGTCACCGCC
>CAIWAD010000262.1 GCA_903910645.1 uncultured bacterium
CCTCACAGGTCCGCGGGCAGCTCGTCCACTTGGCAGCCCACGCAGAGCTGGGGTGGGAAGAGGATCTGGGCAGCGCCGGGATCCTTCAAACCGTGTCCTGTCACCATCAGCACCACACGCTCGTCCCGCCGCACGGCGCCCGTCTCCAGGGCGCGCAACAAGCCGGCCAAGGCGGCGGCTCCCGCAGGCTCCGCAAAAAGGCCTGCCCAGCTGCCAAGCAGGGCCACGGCCTGGCGCACGGCGTCGTCGTCCACGCGCACACAATCCCCCCGCGACTCCCGCAGCACGCGCATGGCATGCACGGCATTGCGCGGCGCCTCCACATTCAGGCTGTCGGCGACGCAGGCGGCGCGCTCCACCCGGGCGGCGTGCGCATGCCCGGCTTCCCAACCCCTGGCCAGGGCATCGCTGCTGCCCACTTGCACGGCCAGCAGGCGAGGTCCACGAGCCAGAAGACGCGCCTCTTCCAGATCGGCGAAGCCCTTTCCCAGGCCGCCCAGAATCACACCGTCGCCACAACCCACAATGACAGCGTCAACCTGGTGCCCCGGGATCTCCGTGGCGATTTCCAGGGCCGCCGTCTTCTTTCCTTCAATGGTGAAAGGGTTCATGGCCGTGTTGCGGTTGTACCACCCGCGCGCCGCACAGGCTGCGGATGACAGTTCGAAGGCCTGGTCATAGCTGCCACGCACGGCCAGAAGCGTTGCCCCGCAGGCGCGGATCTGCAGCAGCTTGGCGGGCGGTGCGCTGTCCGGCACGAAAAGCACGGCGCGAAGCCCCATGGCCGCCGCACAGGAGGCCAAGGCCGAAGCCGCGTTTCCCGTGGACGCCGCTGCCACCGTGGCGAAGCCGTACTGGAGCGCCTTGGCGCACACCAACCAGGAAGCGCGGTCCTTGGTGGAGCCACTGGGATTGCGCGAGTCGTCCTTCACCCACAAGTGCGGCATGCCCAGCTGGCGACGCAACGAGGGCACCGGGAGCAGGGGCGTGCCTCCCACGGGATGGCGGGGAAGTTCCAGGGTTGGCGGCAAGGGCAGCCAGGCACGCAACGAGCTGCCATCCAGCGGCCAGCTGGATGGCAGGCCACAATGGCGCACCAGAAGCACGCCGCGGGCATGCCCGCCAGGTTCCTGCTCAGTGGAGCAGCGCGGACAGACAAGAAGGGCGGGGTCCTCGGTGAAGACCCCGCCGCACTCGACGCATTCAAGGTGGAAGGAGGCCACCATGGTCTCCTACATCACCATGGCCATGAGGGCCTTCTGCACATGCAGGCGGTTCTCGGCCTCGTCATAGACCACGCTCTGCGGACCGTCAATGACCTCGTCGGTCACTTCACGGCCACGATCGGCGGGCAGCGGGTGCATGTAGATGAGATCCTCCTTGCCCAGGCGCATATGGTTGCTGTCGCAACGCCAGGTGGGGTGCTTCTCGATGAGGCGCAGGCCTTCGGCCTTGTCCTGGGTGTGCATGAGCGGGCCCCAGGACTTGGGAATGACAATGTCCGCCTGGTCGAAGGCGTCCTCGAACTTGTGGCTGATCTCGAACTTGGCGCCGCCTGCCTCTGCGTTGCGGCGGGCCTGCTCCTCGATCTCCGGCATCAGGCGGAACTCCTCCGGATAGGCCAGCGTGACATCAATGCCGAAGCGCGGCATCATGAGGATGAGGCTCTGCGGCACGGACAGCGGCCGCACATAATTGGGCGCGCTGGTCCACGCCACACCCAGCTTCAACTTGCGGTTGTAGCCCTTGTGCTCGCGGATGGTGAGGTAGTCCGCCAGGATCTGGCAGGGATGGTAGACATCGCACTGCATGTTGAGCACGGGCACAGTGGCGTGCTCGGCCACCTCGCGCAGGTACTGGTTGCCTTCACGGAAGGCGCAGTGGCGGATGGCAATGGCCTCGCCATAGCGCGACAGCACATTGGCCGTGTCCTTGGCGTTCTCGCCATGGCTGATCTGCATTTTGTCCGGCGACAGAAACACGGCGTGCCCGCCCAATTGGGTCATGCCCGTTTCAAAGGAGTTGCGCGTGCGCGTGCTGTTGTCGAAGAAAATCATGTAAAGGGTCTTGCCGTCCAGCACGCGATTGCCCACGCCCATCCTGCGCCCAAGCTTCAACTGGCGCGCCAACTCCACAAGCTCTTCAAGCTCCGCCGTGCTCCAGTCCTGGGTGGTGATGAAATCACGCCCGCGATACTTCTGCTCCATGTGCTCCTCACATCAGTTCATGACTAACCCGGGCCAACTGCTGGGCCATGCGGGCGTAGACGGCGGCAGCCGTCACCAGTTCATCAATCAGCACCCACTCCCCGGTGGAATGGGAAAGCTCTTCCTTTCCAGGGGCAAAGCCGATGGTGGGAATCCCCAGGCGCCCCATGCTGGCCACGCCGTTGGTGGAGAAAGTCCAGCGCGACACACGGGGGGCCGCGCCCAGCACATCCTCCACGGCGCAGGCCGCGCCACGCACCAGCGGGTGGTCCTCCTCCAGTACCCAGGTGGGGAAACTCTTGGGCTGGCTCACCTTCAATCCGCGCCAGCTGGTGGCATCGTAGGTGGGAAGCTCCACCACGGCATCGCCCAGGCTGGGCAGGCCGCGGATCTGCTCCAGCGCCAGCTCCACCGTTTCGCCGCGCGTCAGGCGGCGGTCAATCCAAATGCGCGCCTGGTCTGGAACCGCGCACAGGCTGGGTGTCTTGCAATCGATGTAGGACACGGTCACGGTCCCCTTGCCCAGGAACTCGTCCGTGGCCAGCGTGGCGTTCAGGCGCTCGATGTCCTGCAGGATGGGGGCCATCTTGTAAATGGCGTTCACGCCACGTTCGCAGTGGGCGCCGTGGGCGCTGACGCCTCGCGTGGTGACGCTGATCTCCATGCGTCCCCGGTGCCCGCGGTACACGGCCATGTCCGTGGGCTCACCCAGAATCACCGCGTGGGGCTGGATGCCCTCCTTTTCCACAAGGTGCTGGATGGGCAGGCCGTCGCAATCCTCCTCCATCACGCTGGCGCACAGGTAGACCGTGAGCTCCTCCGGCCAGCCCGCCTCCTTCAAGGCGGCAATGCCATGGGCCATGCATGCGATGGCAGGCAGCTCGTCCACCGCGCCGCGCCCCCACACCTTGCCATCCTCCTCCTTGCCCTGGAAGGGATCGTGGGTCCAGTTGGCCAAATCCCCCACGCCCACGCAATCGATGTGTCCGTCCATGAGCAGCTTCAATGGGCCATCGCCAATACGGGCGATCACGCTGCCCAGGCCATCGAAGAAGACCTCGTCGAAGCCCAGGGCCTCGTACTCGGCCTTCACGCGGTGGCAGCGCTCCTCCTCCGTGCAGCTCTCCGCGCGGATGGCGATCATGTCGCGCAGGAAGCGCACAATGGCCTCCCGCCTTCCTTCGGCCAGCGTCTTCAGCTGGTGTGCGTCAATGGGCATGCCTGGTCCTTGGCTGGCGATCAGGCGCCGATGGTGGCGCCGCTGTCGCGGTTGAAACGGGTGATCTCCTCATCCCACGCGGGCAGCTCATCCCGCAGATTCCGCCAGAAGGCGGGATCCCACAGCTGGTTGAGTTCCTCCACGGTGCGCCCCTGCTGCTCCACCCATGTGAAATACTTCAGGTTGTGCAGGGCCTTGCGGTCGTGGTAGCCCAGCTCGCGGAAGGCGTCGGCCCGCAGTCCCAGCAGGCGACGCTCGTGATCCGCCCTGGCGTCCGCGGCCTGATAGTCACCATGCTGCTGGTTCTGCTCCTCAAGACGGGAGCGATACATGTCCGCCGAGTCGGTGAAGCAGGTGAAAAGGGTGTGGCGCTCATCCATCTCGAACCAGCGGGCGGTCTTGATGGCCGCCAGCAGGTTGCAGATGCTGCTGATGCCCAGCAGGGGCAGGCGCTCCAGCACTTCATCCCGCACACCCATGGAGGAGAGCCGCTCCTGCCCGGCGGGCTCATTGAACAAGCGCAGCAGGCGCAGCGTGTCCTCGTCGTCCACGGCGGCAATGGCATCGGTGTTACGGGCGTTGTGGATCCACGGCACATGCTTGTCGCCAATGCCCTCAATGCGATGCCCGCCGAATCCATTGCGCAGCAGCGTGGGACATTGCAAGGCCTCGGCGGCGGTGATGCGTCCGCCGGGAAGCTCCTCCTTCAGGCGGTCGCCCGCCGCAAGCGTGCCGCCGGATCCCGTGGCGCCCACCCAGTGGGCCTGCCCGGCCTCCAGACCCTGTGCCCGCGCGATTTCCATTGCGGCGGAACCGGTGACCGCGTAGTGCCACAGGTAGTTGCCGAACTCCTCGAACTGGTTGAAGATGACCGCATCGCTGCGTTCGGCGCGGATGCGCCAGCAGGCGTCGAAGATCTCCTTCACATTGCTTTCGCAGCCCGGCGTGGCCAGGATTTCCGCGCCAATCTCCTCCAGCCACAGGAAGCGCTCGCGGCTCATCTCCTCAGGCAGGATGGCCAGGGGTCTGCAACCCAGCAAGGCGCTGTCGAAGGCTCCGCCACGGCAGTAGTTCCCCGTGCTGGGCCACACCGCAAGCTGGGTGGTGGGGTCGAACTCGCCCCGCACCAGACGCGGCACAAGACATCCAAAGGCCGCTCCCACCTTGTGAGCTCCCGTGGGAAAGTGCCGGCCAACCAGGCCAACAATGCGCGCCGGCACGCCGCTGATGGCGGAGGGGATCTCCAGTGCATTCACTCCGCCAAAGGCTCCCGTGGCCACATCGTTCTTCCAGGTGATGCGGAACAGGTTCAGCGGATGACGCACCTGCATGTCCACGCCCTTAAGGGCCTGGACGATATGGGCGGGCACCAGGGTGGGGTCCTGCTGCTGGGCCAGGGTTGGAATTACCACGCCGCGCTGGCGGCAGCGCTCCAGGGCGCGATCCCGCGCCTGCTGGGTCAACTTGTTCACGAATCCTCCTGCTGGCCCTTTTGGCGGGGCCCAAGATAAGGTGTTCCCGCTTCCATGGCCCGGAAGCGGCTCCACAAGGCGTGCCGCACCCCCAGGCTCTCGCGGGCAATGCGCTCCGCATCCTGCAGGCACGGTCGAAAATTCTCCATCAGGAAGCGACCCCTGGAAACAGTGTGGCGCACGCGCAGAGGCGTGGCGCCGAACACCAATTGACCCAGGAGCGAGTCCTTTGAAACATCCGGCAGGCCCTGCGCATCGAGCACCACAAGATCCGCCGGCGCATTTTCCGCAAGGCTGCCCAAGCGGGGTTCTCCAAAAAGCCGGGCAAGATGCGGACGGGCGCCGTCCAGCAGACCGCCGCACTCCCGCCAGCCCGCGTCATCCTCCCCCAGCTGTGCACGGTGCAGAAGAAAGGCGCTGCGCAGGGCTCCCAGCATGCAGGGCCCCATGCCATCGGTCCCCAGCGCCACCGCCACTCCAAGGCTGCGTGCGGATCGCAGGTCCAGGCGGCCCACCTGGTTGTTGGCGTTGGACTCCGGGTTGTGAAGCAACAGGGCGCCACGACGGGCCAGCAGCTCCATGTCCCGGGCATCCACATGCACGGCGTGGGCGATGAAGGAGCGCGGCCCCAGGAGGCCATGAGCCTCCAGACGCCGCACGGGGGAAAGGCCGTCCCGACTCCGGCACTCCGTCTCGTCCAGCGCATCCTCTGAGACATGGATATGGATGTCGCCCTCTTCCACCCATTCCCGCGCCCGAACCAGGGTTTCGTCCCGCAGGGTGAATGCGGCGTGCAGGCCGATCAGTCCGCGGAAGTGCGGGTTGCGTTCATTGGCCTCGCGAAAGCGCACACTCTCCTTCAGGCCCCGCAGCGCTTCATCATCGCCATTGCGGTTGCTGCTTTCGTAACAGAGCACGCCCTTCAGTCCGGCCTGATCCAACTCCTCCGCCACCACATCCAGCACGCCCTCCACCCTTGCGGGCGAGGCGTGGTGGTCCACCAGGGTGGTGCAACCGGACATGACGCAGCGCAGCGCCGCAAGGCGCACGCTGTGGCGGATGCTCTCCTCGTCATGGGCTCTATCCAGGCGCCACCACAGGCGGTCAAGACGCTGTCCGAATCCGTGGATGGGCATGCCGGGATCCAGCCCGGCCGCAAGGCTGGAGTAGAGATGGTGATGGGCATTGACCAGTCCGGGCGCGATCCAGCCGCCATGGGCATGGTGCCGCTGGGCGTCGGGAAATGCGCGGTCCAGCTCAGCGCGGTTCCCCACTTGCAGCACGCGACCGTCCTGCCAGGCCACCGCGCCATCCTGCCAGACGCAGGATGCCGACCAGTCCGCCAGCACGGTGCCGCCGGACACCACATGGATCTCAGCCACGATCCCTCCCGTGCCGTCGGGTGAAACGACCCCAGCCACCGCCCTGGGGAAAGCGGTCCCCATCGTGTTCATACACCAGGCATCCGCGCACCCAGGTTTGTGTCACGCGGGCTCCAAAGTGCTGGCCCTGGAAGGGCGTGTAGCGGTTCAGGGTGTGCATGGTGGAAGCCTCCACGGTCCAGCTTGCGGCATCATCCACCACCACAAAATCGGCATCCATTCCCGGGGCCAGGCTCCCTTTGCGATCCGCCAGTCCGAAGAAGCGCGCGGGAGCCGCGCACAAGCGTTCCACCAGCACCGAAAGATCCAGGCGTCCGGCCTGCACGCCATGGGTCAGCAGATAGGGCAACAAGTGCTCCACGCCGGGAATGCCGCCGTAATCACTGCGAAAGGACGCCGTGTGCTTTTCCTGCGGCCATTGTCCGGCTGCATGATCCGTGGTGGCGAAGGCAATGCTGCCATTACTCAGCCCTTCCCACAGAGCCAGGCGATCCACTTCCTCTTTCACGGGTGGCGCCGTTTTGAGCACGCTGCCAAGTCGCGGAAAGTCCTCCCGCGTGAACGCCAGGTAGTGGGGACAGGTCTCCGCGCTCAAGCGCAGTCCATCGGCCTGGGCCTGGCGAATCACCTGCAAGGCCTCGCCGCTTCCCAGGTGCACCACATGCAGATGGGCACCACTGGCCCTGGCGGCCCGCACCATTCGCAAGGCGGCCAGTCGCTCGGCCTCCCCTGATCGAGTGCGCCACCACGCATCCCACGCGGGCAGGGCGGCGTTCACAGGCTCCGCCTCACGCCCCTGCACAAAGGCGCGATCCTCCGCGTGCACGCCCAGGGGCAGGCCCAGTCTTGCGCACTCCCGTGCGATCTCCACCAGTTGATCTTCGTCCACGGCGCGGAAGGAGTCCATGCCCGAGTGCAAATAGCACTTCACCGCACCCACGCCACACTGGGCAAGCGCCAGCAGGTCCTGACGCCATTCAGGCCCTTCCTCGATGCGGTTGGCACAAATGCCTCCCCAGAACATGAAGTCCACATGGGCCTGGGATTCCACGGCGCGCAACTTCTCCCGCAAAGCGGCTTCGTCCACCACAGGCGGCAGGGATGTGCAGGGCATGTCCACCACGCAAGTGACTCCGCCAGCCGCCGCCGCCCGCGTGCCGGTGGAGAAGGTCTCGCGCCAGGTGTAGCCGGGGTCGTCGAAATGCACATGGCCATCAATCACACCCGGCAGCACCAGCGCACCCTGCAGATCCGTGGATTCCCCATTCCTACGCAGGCTTCCAGGTGCGCCAAAGGCCAGGAAGCGCCCATCCTTCACCAGGAACTCCGCCGCCTGGGTTTTCGCACTCCCTCCCGGCACACGGGCGTTGGTGAAGAGGCGCATCAGCAGACCCCCAATCCCAGGGCATGGACGGGGTGGCCGCCCTGGGTGGCAAGTCCGTTCCAGATGAGCCGCGCACGCTCCAGGAGATCCGTGCTCAAACAGGGCGTTGCGCTAGGCTCATCTGGCAGCAGCGCATCCGTCACGAAGCTCAGCTCCTCCCGCTGATGGGTGGAAGCTGGCCGGTACACCAGCATTTGGCCATTCACGCGGAGCAGCAGGCCCTGGCCCACACGGCAGGATCCATCCAACTCCGGCGGGGAGGCCAGGAGCGAGTCCACATCCTGATGCCAGCGCTCCTTGATTCGCCATGGCGAGCCAAGTTCCGGGCACCAGGTTTCACAGTTGGAACAGGCGTTGCAGGCATCGGCCAGCACGCCAATCTGCGCGGGCCGCTTTCCCGCGCCATGCGGCGTGGTCCAGGTGAAGAGGGCACCGTTGGGACAGACGGGAAGGCAGATGTCACAGCTGATGCAGTCCAGGCGCTGTAGTGGGCTGCCAAGTTTTCGTGGCGCCTTCATCACCTGTCCGGCTCCATAGCGTGGATGGCCGGCGGCGGCCTCCGCAGCGCGGGTGAGCCGCTCACTGCGTTCCTGCTCCATAGAAGAAGGGGCTTCCGGCATCCCACCCTTCAGCTCGGTCAAACTGGTGCAACCGCGCTCAACCAGGCGCTCCTCCACCGCGGCAAGAATGGCGGACAGGCGGCCCTGACCACCGCGGCGCAGCAGGTCCGTGCACAGGGTCAAGGGAGTCAGGCCGCAAGCCAGCAGATCTGCGGCGTTGTGGCGGTCCACGCCCGCGGAGAAGGAGAAGGAAAGACCTTGGGGAGCCTGATGGGACACCAGCGCTGCCGTGGCCAATGCCAGCGGATGCAGGGGAAGGCCACTGAGGTACATGTGGGGACCGGCCTCTTCAGGAAAGAGTCGATTGTCCCGTTTCAGCACCAGCGTGTTGGTGAATTTCACGCCCAGGTCACGACCATGCTCCGCCGCACAGCCCCGCAAGTCGTCCAGCAGCTCCAGGGCGCCCTCGATCCTCAAGTCCTGCTCGAAGGCGGCGGGATCCGGCTCCAGATGGTGGTAACCCAGTTGTGTGTGAAGGATGTGGCGCACACGCTCAAGGCCCAGCAGGGTGGGATTGAGCTTGATGATCACATGCCAGCCCTTGTCCAGCAGCAGACGAGCCATGGCGCCGATCTCGCCCGGGGGGCAGCCATGAAAAGTGGAGAGCGTGATACAAGTCGCCACCGGGCCTTCAGGAGGCGGTCCCGCGAAAGCGCGCAGATCATCGTCCAACCCGGAATGGAGCTCCTCATAGCCCTGCTGGGGATGGCGCAGTGCATCCAGGGCGGCCAGCATGGTCGGGCTGCCCAGCCCTTCCAGGGAATAGCCCACGCTGAGGTCCAGCATGAAGTCCAGATCGGCGTGCCCGGGAAGAGCGCCCCCGGCCCGTGTGCGACGCAGCAGGTCCAGCAGCCAGGCGGTCTTCTGATACTCGCGCACGCTCTCCGCCAATGCGAGCTCCTGGCTCCACTCCACATTCAAGGCATAGTGCGGCGCATGGATGCAAGGCCGTGGAATGCTTAGCCGATCCAGCACCTGGAGGGTCTTCAGCTCGAAGACGCGGGCGCCGGCCAGATAGCCCTGGACCATGTTCTGCGCCAGCTGGGTGTGGGGTCCGGCGGCAGGTCCGAGCGGATTGGCGGCCCTTCGTCCACCATGGGACCAGGACAGGTCCAGTCCTTTGCGCGGCAGATGCCAGTCCTTGCGCTCCAGTCCGAAGACCGCCGCACCAGCGTCAAGCTCGGAGCGCAAGCGCCTCAGCAAAGCGTCAAAGGTGAAGGGCCTAAGCTCGCTCATGGCGTGGCCTGTCCCCTAAGGCAGAGGTCCTTGTCCTCCCGCATGGGCAGCCGCGTGCGCATGCGCCCATCCCGGGCCCGCAGGGCGGAAGCCACCGCCGCCGCAGTGGGCACCAGGCCAATCTCGCCCACGCCTTTCACGCCATAGCCGCCGATCTCATCGGGCTCCTCGATGAGAATCACTTCCATTTCAGGCGTCTCCGCCGCGCGCAGGACTCCGCAGTCGCGCAGTTTCAGGCTGTCGGGTTGGCCATTGGTGCAGGGGAAGTCCTCGCTCAAGGCATAGCCCAGCCCCATGTGCAGACTGCCCTCGATCTGTCCCCGGCAGCTGGCGGGATTGATGGCGCGGCCAACATCATGGGCGGCGGTGATTTTTTCGATGCGCCCCGTCCCGTCCAGCTCCACCACCTGCGCGGCATAAGAGAAGGTCATGTGGGTAACGGGCTCCGCCACCGGCGCACCCGGCGCGGTGGTGATGGTGCAGAAGAACTCGCCCAGGAATTCTCTGCCTGTCAGGTCCTCCAGCGACTCAATTCTCAGGGCCTGGCCAAGCTTGCGCGCCGCGTCACCAGCGGCGGCCCCAGCCAGGGCGGTGGCGCGACTGGCCGTGGTCATCCCGCAGAGCACGGCCAGCTCGCTCAGCGTCCCCGCCTCCATGGCGTCCAGCGGCAGTCCGGTCTCCTCGTGGACAATCTGGCGCAGAATGGTGAAGAGACCCTGGCCCATTTCGGTGAAGCCCGTGTGGATCTGCAGTCGGCCATGGGGCAGTACACGCAGGCGCACACGCCCCGTGTCCACCAGGCCGTTGCCAATGCCCGTGTTCTTGATGCCCAGGGCAAGCCCCACACCTGGACGGCTGCGATAAACAGGCTCCACGGCATCCAGGCAGCGCTCCAGCCCCATCACGCTTTGGGTCATGCGCTGGCCCGTGGCGAAGCGATCCCCCGGGCGCAGGAGATTCCGGCGCCTCAACTCCAGGCGATCCACTCCCAGCCGCTGGGCGATCTCGTCCAGCACGCTTTCCATGGCAAAGGCTGTTTGGTTCACGCCAAAACCGCGCATGGCCCCGCAAGGCGGGTTGTGGGTGTAAACGGCCTTGGCCTCCACATCCACTGCCTCCACCCGATAGGGGCCGCAGCTGTGGCCGGCTGCACGCTCAAGCACCTTGCCGCCCACGGAGGCATAGGCTCCCGAGTCGCCCAGAATGCGAATGCGGGCGGCTCGCAGGCGACCTTGATCATCGGCGCCCACTTCATAACGCATGAACAAGGGATGGCGTTTGGGATGAAGGCGAAGGGATTCATCCCGACTCAGCGCCAACTTTACTGGCCGTTTGAGCAGGAAGGCGGCAAGGGCCGCATGGCCCTGCACGGACAGGTCCTCCTTCCCGCCAAAAGCGCCGCCATTGGGCACCAGCTCCACCAGGACTTTTTCAACAGGAAGACCCAAAAGGCTGGCGATTTGCCGCTGATCGTCGTGCACGCCCTGACCTGGGCTGAAAACATGCAGGCCGCCATCGGCACGCGGCTCCACAAGACAAGCCTCCGGCTCAAGGAAGGCGTGTTCGATGCGTTGTGTTTGGAAGTCCTGCCTGACCACGCATGTGGAAGCGGCCAGCTCCGCGTCCACATCACCGCGCTGGAAGGCGCAGGCCTCCAGCAGGTTTCCCGAGGCGTGCAGGCGTGGAGCCTCATTGTCCAGAGCGCGGGCAGCATCCACAAGCGGCGGTAGCGGTTCCCAGTCCGCCCGCACCAGTGCAGCTGCGGCGCGCGCGGCACGGCGCGTGCTTGCCACCACCACCGCCACCACATCGCCCACATAGCGGCTTTCCTCACCCACCGCCACCAGCAGGGGCCAATCCGCCACGATAAGGCCTGTGTGGCGCTTGCCGGGAATGTCCCGCCAGGTGAGTACGCGCGTCACACCTGGAGCCGCCAGGGCTGCAGTCACATCTAGCGCCTTCAAGAGGGCGCGTGGATGGGGCGCGAACGCAAGCGCGGCATGGTGAAGTCCGGGACGCTGCAAATCCGCCACAAAGGGTCGTTCTCCCAGCGCGAGCTCCCGACTTTGGTAACGAGGCTGGCTGGCGCCAATGCCCTGGCCATCTGGAGCCTGCTCCTGGCAATCCCCTCCGCGCAGCTCCGCCAAGCGTAGGGCGGCGCGTTCAATGCTCTTGTAGCCGGTGCAGCGGCAGTAGTGTCCAGCCAGGGAACGGCGCACCTCCCCCAGATCGGGATCAGCCTTCCGCTCCATCAGTGCGTGCAGGCGCATGGCGATGCCCGGGGTGCAGAAGCCGCATTGCACGGCGTGCTCCTCCGTGAACGCGCGGGCCAGCAACTGGCGCTGTTCCTCGCTTAACCCCTCAAGCGTGCGCACATGGTGCCCGGCCAGCCCTGCGGCTTCCTTCATGCAAGCCAGGGTGGGACGATCGTCCACCAGAACCGTGCAGCATCCACAGACGCCCTGGGGCGCGCAACCATCCTTCAGCGAGCGAAGGCCCAGGCGCTCCCGCAGCAGTTCCAGCAGCGTCTCACCGGGCTCCACATCCACAGTGACGGGGCGGTGGTTGAGTGTGAAATCCATCAGGCTCCGTCCTTCGCTGGTGCCGTCAGCCCCGCGCTGCGCTCCACCCAATCACGCCACTCCTCGGGCGTGTTCACATTCAAGCGGCAACAGGGATCCTCCACGCGTCCCCGAGCCAGGCGGCCGTCCCATTCCAGCTCGCGCAACAGCTCGTCCAGTCGGCGGCCTTCTCCTGGCGCGTCAGCCAAGCGCTGCAGGGTATAGCGGCCCAGCCACACAGGATGTCCGCCATCCAGGGGCACCACCGCTTCGCAAACGCGGGTATCCGAGTCCGCCACCAGATCCCGCCACAACAGGGAGGCCGGCGCCGGCACATCGATGGGAAGCCAAAAGGCGCCACCCACGCCCTCCACCACTCCCCAGCGGGCCGCCAGGCGCAGACTGTCCGACATGGGCGCATCAAGGCGGGGCTGGCGCAGCACCTTCACGCTTAGGCCCATCATGCCCGCCCGGGCCAGCCAGGATCGGGACTCCTCTACCGGCAAATGGGAGGGCAACAAGATGAGCACGCGCCAGCCCCCTGCGGCGGCAAAGCGCTCCAACTGCCACAACACCCAGGGCTTGCCATGGAAGTCCAGTAGATGCTTGGGGCTTCCCATGCGACTGGATTTGCCCGCCGCTCCAAGCAGCAGAGGCATGTCCGCCACGGTCATGGTCGGTTCTCCTGCGCTGGGATCGTCTCTGTTTCCTCGCGCCGCAGCCCTCTCTCCGACACCAGCAGACACTGGGCAAGGGAAATGGCCACTTCGCGCGGGGCTTTTCCGGCGCGAGGATCCCCCACCGGACAATGCACGGCATCCAGGTGGAATGCATCGTGGCCGCACTCCGCCAGTGCGCCGCGGAAGCTTCGCCATTTGGCTTGGCTGCCAATAAGACCCAGCCAGGCGAGGTGGCGCCGCAGCAACAGGTCCATCAGCCGACGATCCAGTTCGTGGGAGTGGGTCATCACCAGCGCCATGTCCCGGCCCGGCCGCCAGTCCACCCCTTCCACATAGGCCACTGGGTCCTGCTCCACGCAGCGCACACGCTCCGGCAGGCCTCCGCGTCCAATCCATTCCGGCCTGGCATCCACCAGCACCACGGCCAGACGGCTGCCCTCCAGCACCTGGGCCAGTTCCCGCGCCACATGCCCGGCACCCAGCACATGCAGGGTGGTGGTGGTGAAGAGAGGTTCCAGCAGCACTTCCACCAGCCCTCCGCAGCATTGACCCTGGGCGGACAAGGGCAAGCGCAACAAGCGCATGGCGCCATCCATGGCCTGTCGGGCCTCCTCCAGCACGGTTGCCTCCAGGGCGCCGCCACCCACGGTTCCCCACTGGCGCCCATCCCGGGCCAGCAGAAGTTTGGCCCCTTCCGGCGCGGGTGTGGATCCTCCGCTGCGCGTAAGCGTGGCCAGCACGCAAGGGCAGCACTCGCGCTCCAGCGCCGCCAGTTGCGCCACCCATTGCCACATCAGCGCGCGGCCTGGAAGCGGCGCAGGAAAGCCATGAGCAGATTTCCCGCCACCGTGCGGCGGTAATCCGCCGTGGAGCGCAGGTCATCAATGGGAGAGATCTCCTCCCGAAGGATGTCCGCGGCGGCGTCCATCCAGCCTGGCTCGAGGGCATGGCGACGCAGCCAATCTTCCGTTTTCCGGCAGCGCAAGGGCACGGGCGCCACGCTGGCCATGCCAATGCGGCAGTGGGCTTCGCCCTTTACCCAAAGTCCGGATGCGGCCAGTGCCACCTTGGTGATGGCCTGGGCGCGGCGCGTGCCCACCTTGCGATGCCAGCACAGGGCATCCCCGCTCAAGGGAAGATGGAGGGCAAGAATGAGTTCGTCCGTGCTCAAGGCGGTGTGGCGATAGGAGATGAAGAAGTCCTCCACGGGAAGACGCCGGGTGGCGGACGCGGACACCAGCTCCACCTGCGCCCCATGGGCGATCAAGGCGGGCGCAAGATCCGCGGCAGGGGAGGCGTTGGCCAGGTTTCCCCCCGGCGTGGCCCGCTCCTGGATGGCTCTTGCCCCCACTTGCCCGGCGCACTGAGCAAGCAGCGGAGCGTGCGTTGCCACAAGGGGATGGACGCGAAGTTCGGCACAGGTCGTGGCGGCCCCGATGCGCAGACCATTGGCGTCCAGGGAAATTCCCCGCAACTCGTCCACGGAACCCACATCCACCCAGCGGCGCCCATCCGCTTGGGTGGTCATGGCCTGCACCATTAAGTCCGTTCCACCGCACAGGGGCTGCGAGGGGATGGCCGTCTCCTGCAGCAGGGCAAGGGCCTGGGACAGGGAAGTGGCCCGCACCATGGCACGCTCAAGGGTGGGGCCCATCATGGCGTGCCTCCCCTTGTGTCCAGTGTGGACGCCGCGCTGGAAACCGCGTTCACGATGCGCACATATCCCGTGCAGCGGCACAAGTTCCCCGCAAGGGCTTCGCGAATCTCCTCTTCGGACGGCTGTGCTTGCCGCTTCAACAGCGCGCCCGCCGCCAGCACCATGCCCGGCGTGCACATGCCGCACTGCACGCCACCCTCAACGTGGAAGGCCTGCTGCAAGGCCGACAGTTCCCGATCCGCGCCCGCGCCTTCAATGGTGGTGACGCGACGCCCCTCCACCTGCAACACTGGGATCAAGCAGCTGTTCACCAGCCGGTCGTCCACCAGCACGGCGCACGCCCCACACTCACCTTCTCCGCAACCCTCCTTGGTGCCCCCAAGGCCTTCCTGTCG
>CAIWAD010000263.1 GCA_903910645.1 uncultured bacterium
AAGGCCGGCGCCACCGTCTAAGGAGGATGCGGCTGTGGAATGCCGTGACCTGACCCTGGCCATCGTGGGCTCCGGTGGAGACGGCGTGATCAGCGCCGGCGAGATCATCGTGAAGGCCGCCGCGGCGGAGGGTCTGCATTGTTTCCTGCTGAAGAGTTTCGGGCCGCAGATCCGCGGCGGCGAATCTTCATGCAAGATCCGTCTGTCCGTGGAACCCCTGCTCAGCATCGGCGAGGAGACCCAGATCCTGCTGTGCTACAGCTGGGGGGACTACAAGCGCTTCAGCGAGGAAATCCGCCTGGCACCCAATGCCGTCATCGTCTCCGACACGGATGACAAGGTGGGGGACGAGGATCTGCCCATTGAGATCCTGGGCAGCCAGACCTGGATCAAGTGTCCGCTGAACCAGCTGGCATCCGTAGAGATCGGCAACGCCCTGACCAAGAACATCGTCAGCCTGGGTGTGATGGAAGGTTTCTTCCGTCTGCCGGAAAAGGGCATTGCCGGACAGATCACCAAGCGCTTCTCCAAGAAGAAGCAGGATCTCATCGACCTGAACCTGGGTGCCATCGCCGTGGGACGCAAGTGGGCGGAAGACTACATCCACGACTTCTCCCCCGAGCTGCCCCGCTTCGCCCCCTTCGAGCCAGGCGAGGCCAACCTGGTGATCACGGGCAACGAGGCCTGCGCCATGGGCGCCCTGTGGAGCGGCCTGAAGTTCTTCGCGGGTTATCCCATCACCCCCGCCACGGACATCATGGAGTGGCTGGAGAAGCGCCTGCCGCGTTTCGACGGCACCATGATCCAGGCCGAGGATGAAATTGCCAGCTGCGGCATGGCGGTGGGCGCGTCCTTCGCCGGCGTGAAGGCCATGACCGCCACCTCCGGTCCCGGCATCTCTCTCATGAGCGAGATGATCGGCCTGGCCAGCATGGCCGAGGTGCCGCTGGTGGTGGTGAATGTGCAGCGCGGCGGCCCTTCCACGGGCATCCCCACCAAGACCAGCCAGAGCGATCTGCTGCAGGCCTGCTACTGCACCCACGGCGACGCGCCCCATGTGGTGCTGGCCGCCACGGATGTGAAGGACTGCGCTTTCATCACCACCCAGGCCTTCTACATCAGCGAGAAGTACCAGGTGCCGGTGTTGGTGCTGCTGGACCAGTTCGTGGGCCAGCGCGTGGAGTCCGTGCCCCGGCGCGAGCTGCTGGAGAAGGGCATCGAGGAAGGCTGGATCCGCAAGATCGACCGCATCACCCCGGATGCGGCGCGCCTGGAGGGCGAGCGCTACCAGCGCTACGAGCTGACGGAGAACGGTGTATCTCCCATGAGCTTCCCGGGCATTGCCAACGCCGACTACATTGCCAGCGGCATTGAGCACAACGAGCTGGGTTATCCCGTCTCTGATGTGGGCATCCACCGCGTCATGCACGCCAAGCGCTACAAGAAGATGGACTTCATCAAGGACGAGATGAAGTTCATGCGCCACTACGGCGACGAGTCGGCGCGCATCGGCCTTCTGGTGTGGGGCAGCTCCAAGGGTCCGGCCCGCCAGGCCATGCTGCAGTTGGAGGAGGAGGGCATCAAGACGCGCATGCTCATCCCCAGTTGCCTCATGCCCCTGCACGAGGATTCGGTGCAGCAGTTCATTGATTCCTGCGACAAGGTCATCGTGGCGGATTCCAGCTACAGCGCGCAGTTCCTTACTTATCTGAAAACCCAGGTGACCCTGCCGGCGCAGAAGATCGTGGACCTGCATTTCGTGGACGGCATGCCCCTGCCGGTGAAGGAACTGAAGGCGAAAATCAAGGAGGTGCACCATGAGCTTGCCTGAGAGTGACGCCCCCAGGCCTGCCCTGGCGCCCAAGGACTACAAGCGCGACCTGAAGCCCGTGTGGTGCCCCGGTTGCGGGGACTTCGGCGTGGTGAACGCCCTGTACAAGACCCTGGCGGACATGGGCCTGGAGCGGCACAACACCGCGCTGGTGTCGGGGATTGGCTGCAGCAGCCGCTTGCCGGGCTATGTGGCGGCCTATGGCTTCAACGCCCTGCATGGTCGCGCCCTTACCCTGGCCACGGGCGTGAAGCTGGCCAATCCAAAGGTCACCACCCTGGTGGCCGGCGGTGACGGCGACGGCTTCGCCATTGGCATGGGTCACTTTCCCCATGCCGCCCGCCGCAACCTGGACATGACCTACATCCTCATGGACAACCGCATCTACGGTCTCACCAAGGGTCAGCTTTCGCCCACCAGCGAGCCG
>CAIWAD010000264.1 GCA_903910645.1 uncultured bacterium
CGGGAACGGGCGCGGCTGGACGCCGTGGCGGACCGTCGCTACCGCCTGGAGTTATAGTCCTTCCGGCGCGGGGCCGCCGGTGAAACACTCCCACAACTCCCCCAGCTGGCGCTGGGCATCCCCTGGCAGGCTGGCCTTCACCAGGGCCTCCAGCTCGCAGGGAGGATCCCCCACGCGCTGGATCCACGCACCCGCACGCCAGGCCAGCGCAAGGGCTGAAGCGCCTTCGGCGGACTGGCAGGGCGCCTCCACCACCAGACACAGGTCCAGCCCTCCGCGCAGGAAGTCCCCCACAAGGCTGGCGGCATCGCCCTGGCGCAAGCCACGGCGTCCCATCCAGGCCGCCTGGCCTTCGGCATCGTCCACGAAGAGGATTTCCTGGAAGTGGCGGGCCAATTCCCCCAGCACTTCGGCCCCGCGAGTTCGCGGAGCCGGCCAGGGATGCCAGCCCTCGCCGTGCAGGATCATCACGCGCCGGGCGTGGGCGAGGCGTCGCAGCAAGAGATCCCGCGCCTCATTCACCACTGGCCCCAATCCCGGGGCAAGGGGGCTTCCAGACTTAAGCGATGCCCGCCAGTCACCGCGGCAAACCTGATGGCCCGGGCAAACAGCGCCAAATGGCCCAGGGGGAGGGCGGCCCCGGCGCCGTACTTCACATCGCCCAACAGGGGATGGCCTTCGTGGGCGAACTGGGCGCGAATCTGGTGGGGCCGGCCCGTTTCCAGCAGGATGGCCACCTCGCTGGCCACACGGCCACGGCCCAGTTGGCGCACCTGCAAGCGCTCGTAGCCCAGGCGGGCCTCCAGGCCTTCGTGCTCGCCCACCACCCGCGTGCGCCGGGACTCGGCATCCTTCAACAGGAAGTGCTCCAGACGACCCTCCACTGGAGGCAGGCCCTCCACCCAGGCGCGGTATTCCTTGTGCACAGTGCGTCGCTTGAACTGTCCGCCCAGGCGCGCCGCGGCCTTGGATGTGCGCGCCAGCAACACAATGCCCGCCGCCGGACGGTCCAGACGGTGGAGCAGGCCGATGTAGGCGCGGCCCGCCTTCTTTCCTTCACGCTCCAGCCAGGCACGGCCCCAGTCCAGCAGGTTGGCGTCGCCGGACTCGTCGCCCATCACCGGCATGTTGAAGGGCTTCGCCAGGGCCAACAGGTGGTTGTCCGCCCACAGCACGCGGGGGCTGTCATCCGGCCAGCAGCCCACGGGGATCCTGCCTTCAGGGAAGAGGGAAAGGTGAAGGGGTGTGGTCACGCGGCGGCCCAGCGGGCCATAACGCTACAAGGCAGTTGGCGGCTGGGAAGATTGGGACGCGCCTCCTCAGACAGGCGCAGCTCGCCCAGTTCCACACCGGCGGCAGGCAGGTGGGCGGCCATCAATTCACCCAGCACGCCAGCGCTGTAGCCCATGGAGTAGGCGTGCAGCAAAAGGAAGTCGGCGTCTTCTGAAAGCAGGTTGGCGCAATCGGCCAACAGGGGGCCCACATGGCTCTCGAAACGGAAGACCTGTCCTTTGGGATCCCGCCCGAAGGCCGGAGGATCCAGCACAATGGCCTCGTAGCGGCGGCCGCGCTTCAGCTCGCGGCGCAGGAAATCACCGGCGTCGTCGGTGATCCAGCGGATGGGGGCCTTGTCCAGTCCGCTATGGGACTGGTTGCGGCGACCCCAGGCCACCACATCCCTGGAGGCGTCCAGGTGGCAGACTTCCGCCCCCGCGGCGGCAGCGGCCAGGCTGGCGGCTCCCGTGTAAGCGAAGAGATTGAGCAGTCGCGGAGCGCGGTCGGGGTGGCGGGAACGCCAGGCTTCCAGACGCGCGGTCATCCAGCTCCAGCTGGCCTCGTGCTCGGGGAAAACGCCCGTGTGCTTGAATGGAGTCAGGTCCAGCTCCAGGCGCAGGGACTTGTGGGCCACCAGCCAGGGCTCGGGCACCCTGCCCCGTTTTTCCCAATGGGAAGTGCCGAAGCGTCGCTCGGTGTGGAACCAGGCGTGGGCGCGGGCCCACTCCTCTTCAGGCAAACGGCGTCGCCACAGGGCATTGGGATCCGGGCGGGCGGTGATGACGGGGCCGAAGGCCTCCAGGCGATAGCCATCGCCACTATCCAGCAGGCGATGAAATTCGGCCTGCCCCACGGCGGCGGTGATGCGGTCCAAACCCACGGAATTCTCCTGCGCCAACGGCGCGGCATTACTTGTGCAGCGGTCGTTCCAGCGCGTCGAAGGAGGCTTCCCAAAAGGCCTCGCTCAAGGTGGGATGGGCATGGATCACGCCCGCCACATCCTCCAGCGTGGCCTCAAGCTTCATGTGCGCCACCGCCTCGGCAATAAGATCCGTGGCATCGGCGGCCACCACATGCACGCCCACCACTTCGCCATAGGGCTCGGTGGCAAGCACCTTCACGAAACCCTCCGTGTTGCCCTCGGCCAGCGCCTTGCCATTGACGGACAGGCTGAATTCGCCCTTGCGATAAGGCAGACCCATGGCCTTCACCTGCTCCTCCGTCATGCCCACACTGGCGATCTCAGGATCCAGATAGAGGTTCACGGGAATGCGCCCCACATCCACGGGATTCTCCTTTCCCGCCATGTGGAAAACCGCCGCCGTGCCCTGGGCGCTGGCCGCCTGTGCCCAGAGCAGGCCCGTCACATCTCCGGCGGCATAAAGGCCGGGAACGCTGGTGCGGCCGTGGGAATCCACCTGCATGAAGCCGCGGCTGTCCGTGGCGGGACGCAAAGTCCCCAGCTCCGGCACCACGGGCAGGCGGTCGGCGCAGTTCACCACCAGGGCGCAAGGGAAGCTTTGGTCGCCCACGCGCAGCTGGCCGCCGGCCTCCATTACAGGAGCCTCCACGCCCAGCTGCAGCGGAATGCCCAGCTTCTGCAGCCGCTTCACCACATAATCGCGCAGATCGTGATCCAGGAAGGACAGCAGTTCGGGAGTGGAGGAGGCCAGGCGCACCGCGTGGCCACTCAGACGCAACATGAGGGCCGTCTCGCAGGCGGCGCCGTTGGCGCCCCACACCAGGATGGGCTGGGGCAACTCCTCCAGCGCGAAGAAGGCGGGCACGCTTTTCACCAGGTCGGCGGGCAAGTGGGCCAGCTCATCCATGGGAGGCGTGGCGCCGGTGGCCAACAGGATGTGGCGCGTCTCCAGCAGCCGCTCGCCCACGCGCACGCGACTGGCGCTCTCCACGGCGGCCTCGCCCTTCACCACCTCCACCTGGTTTTTCTTCATCAGGAATTCCACCCCGCGCACCAGCTTCAGGACGATTTTGTCCTTGCGCGACACGGCCTTCTTCCAGTTGAAGCGCAATGCGGTGGGATCCACGCCTTCCACGCCGAAATTCCTGGCCTGACCCACCCGCTCAAAGAGCTTGGCGCTCTCCATGAGGGCCTTGGAAGGGATGCAGCCCCAGTTGAGGCACTGGCCGCCCATGTGGGCGCGCTCCACCACGGCGGTCTTCAGGCCAAGCTGGGCGGCGCGGATGGCAGCCACATAGCCGCCAGGGCCGCCGCCGATGATGATGCAGTCAAAGGTGCTCATGCAATCTCCACCCTGGATGGGTCGAAAGGTCCCGCCACTGGAGGCGCGGATGCGGACGAATCCCCGGGTCGTGTGATGGAAGCCACCAGGGGGGCGGACACGCCGCCTTTACTCCAGCAGCATGCCCACGGGATCGGCCAACAGGCCCATCAGCTCCTTCAGGAAGCGCGCCGCGTCCCCGCCGTCAATGATGCGATGGTCCACCGCCAGGCTCAGGGGCAGCACGCGTCCGGGCACCACCGCGCCATGCTTTACCACGGGCGTCTCCAGCAGGCGTCCCACGCCCAGGATGGCGGACTCCGGCGTGTTGATGATGGGCGCGCCGTAGATGCCGGCAATGGCGCCGTAATTGGTGATGGTGAAGGTGCCGCCCCGCAGTTCCTCCAAGCGGATCTGGCGCGTGCGCGCCCGCTCCGCCAGATCGGCGATGTGCTCCGCCAGTTGACGGATGCTCAATTGGTCCGCGTTGCGGATCACCGGAACCATCAGGCCTTCCGGTGTGTCCACGGCCAGGCCCAGATGCACGGCGTCCTGCCAGGTCACGGTGCCGGCTTCCATGTCCAGCCGGCAATTGAGTTTGGGATGGCGGACAAGGGCCAGAGCCACGGCCCTGCAGATGAAGGGCATGTAGGACAACCGCAGGCCCTGGTCCGCGTAGCGGTCGCGCTGGGCCTGGCGCAGTGCCACCAGCTCGCTCACTTCCACTTCTTCGAAGGTGGTGGCGTGGGGCGCGCTGAACTTGCTTTTCACCATGCGCGCGGCCACTGTCCTGCGCAGCTGGCTAAGGGGCTCCGTGCGGCTGGAGCGCTCCTCCGTGGCGCGCGGGGGAGCGGACGCGGCCTTCGCCGGAGCCAAAGCACCTGCCTTGGCGGCCGCCTGGCGGATGTCCGCCTTCATCACGCGGCCCTGTGGACCGCTGCCCGCCACCTGGGACAATTCCACGCCCAGATCCTGGGCCATGCGGCGGGCCACGGGCGTGGCCAACACGCGTCCGGAAGCCGCAGGGGAAGTGGGGCTGGCGCTCTCCAGACCCTCGCCCGAGGCCGGCATCACATCCGAGCCGGTGGCCACCTCGATGTTGCCCACCACGCCGGGACCGGCATCAGCGGCGGCTGGAGCGGCCTCCACCACAGGCGCGGGCGCCTGGACGCGGTCCATGGGAGAGGCCTGGCCATTGGTGTCCAGCTCCACCAGCGGACGACCCACCAGCAGGATCTCATCCATCTTGCCGTGCAGGCGGGCCACCCGCCCGGTGCGCGGGATGGGGATGTCCGCCACCACCTTGTCCGTTTCAACTTTGGCGATAAGGTCGCCTTCCTTCACCTGGGCGCCTTCCTGCACATACCACTGCAGCAGTTTGCCTTCGGTGAGACCCTCGCCCAGATCCGGGAAGAGGAAGACATAGGACATGGATCACTCCGGGAAGCTGTGGAGCTGGAGCAGCTCGAAGAGCACGCGCTCCGGCGTCGGCATGTAATGTTGTTCGCCCATGGGCAGGGGCATGATGGTGTCGAAACCGCAGATGCGCCGGGGCGGGGCCTCAAGGGACATCAGGGCCTCCTCGTTGACGCGGGCGATGAGCTCCGCTGCCACGCCGAAAGACATGGGCCCTTCGTGCAGGATGGCAAGGCGACCGGTTTTGCGCACGCTGTCCAGCACGGTCTCTGTGTCCATGGGGTATATGCTGCGCAGGTCGATGAGTTCAACGCTCAGGCCATCCTTGGCCGCCAAATCCACCGCCTGGCGCGCAACGCGCATCATGGCGCCATAGGCCACCAGCGTGATGCGCGTGCCCTCCTGAACCCGATTGGCCTTGCCCAGGGGAATGCGATACGCCTCCGCCGGTACCTCCTGGCGGAAGGCGCGGTAGACCTTTTTGGGCTCCATGAAGAGCACGGGGTCCTCGCACTCAATGGCGCTGATGAGCAGGCCCTTGGCGTCGTAGGGGGTTGAGGGGATGACCACTTTCAGGCCCGGGATGTGGGCCAGCATGGCCTCCATGCTCTCGGAGTGCAGCTCCAGGGCTTGAATGCCGCCGCCGTAAGGCAGTCGGATGGTCATGGGCACGGTGAACACGCCGCGCGTGCGGTTGCGCATGCGCGCCACATGGGTCACCAGCTGGTTCATGGCGGGGTAAATGAAGCCGCAGAACTGGATTTCCAGCACAGGGCGCAAACCCGCCACAGCCATGCCCAGTCCCGCCCCCATGATGACGGATTCGGAGAGGGGAGTGTCGAAGACGCGGCGCTCGCCGTGGGTGGCCTGCAGGCCCTGGGTCACGCGGAAGACGCCGCCCTCATGTCCCACATCCTCGCCAAAAACCAGCACGCGCTCGTCATCGGCCAATTTGAAGTCCAGGGCCGACTGGATGGCCTGCACCAGATTCATTGCGGGCATCAGCGGGCCTCCTTCCACTTCAGAAAGGCCTCGTAGTCAGCCTGCTGTCGCGCCAGCTCCCGGGGCCGGTCGGCGTATTGCCAGGCGAAGATCTCGTCCACCGGTGTCTCGCCCAGTTCGTCCACTTCGCGCATGGCCTGGTCGGTCTCGGCGGCGGCTTCCGCGCGGAAAGCCTCTTCCCTGGCATCGTCCCACAGCCCCTGGCTTTCCAGCAGACGGCGCACGCGGATGAGCGGATCACGCGGCTGCCACTCGGCCTCCTCCTCGGCGCTGCGGTAAATGCTGGGATCGTCCGCCGTGGTGTGCGGCCCCATGCGATAGGTGAAGGCCTCGATGAGCACGGGGCCTTCCGTGCGCGCGTGCTCCGCGGCGGCGCGGGTGGCGGCGTGCACGGCCAGAAGGTCGTTGCCGTCAATCTGCAGGCCGGGAATGCCGTAGGCGATGGCTTTCTGCGCAATGGTGGCGCTGGCCGTCTGCTTGTGGCGGGGCAGGCTGATGGCGTAATGGTTGTTGTTGCAGAAGAAGATCACCGGGCATTTGAACACGGAGGCCCAATTGATGCCCTCGTGGAAATCCCCCTGACTGGTGGCGCCATCCCCGAAGTGCGCCAGCACCACTTCCTGGCCGCCCTGATAGCGGATGGCATGGGCAATGCCCGCCGCGTGGGTGATTTGGCTGCCAATGGGCACGGAAAGCGGCAGGATGCGCGGATGGCCAGGGTGCACGCTGCCCCATTCGCTGCCCTTGAAGTAGAGCAAATGGTTGCGGATGGTGGCGCCGCGCACCAGCAGGCCGCCCAGTTCGCGATAGGACTGCACCAGCCAGTCATCCTGCCCCAGTGCCAGGGCGCTGCCCACGGCGCAGGCCTCCTGGCCGCGGTTCACCGGCAAGGTGTGGATGCGCTTCTGACGCTGAAACAGCAGGGCCTTGTCGTCCGCCACACGGGCACGCAGCATGTGGCGATAGGCCGCCACCAGAGCTTCGCCTTCCAGCAGGGGCGGGAATTTCCCCTTCACCAGGCGTCCGGCCTCGTCCAGCAACTGGAGACGCTTGCCTTTCAAGGGGTCGAAACTTGTCAGCACGGGGGCCTTTCCTTCCTGCTGGTGTATGGATATGCTGTGATGGCCAGGGCGCTTTCCTGCGCTCATTCTGGCGTGCGAAGAAAGTTTGGCATCTTAGCGCTCAACAGGTGAAAATCCAAGATGGACAGGCGGATCCCCATGATTGTCTTGCATAAGGTCTTCCATTTTTGCGCCGCGCACCGCTATTGGAACGAGGCGCTGAGTGAGGCGGAAAACCATGCCGCTTTCGGTGAGGATGTGCGTTTGCATGGGCACAACTACACGCTCATCGTCAGCGTCACCGGCACGGTGGACGAACGCACGGGCTTTGTGGTGGATCTGGGCCGTTTGAAGGAGCAGGTGCGGAGCCTGGTTGTTGAGAAACTGGATCACAGCCACATCGAGCGGGACATCCCCTGGTTCCACCACCGCATGCCTTCCACGGAGAACCTGCTGCGCTGGATGTGGGAGGAATTGAAGGATGCGGAGCTGGGCGGTGGAGTGGTGCGCCTGCGCCTGCACGAGACGGAGAGCATCTACACGGATTTGTATCCGCAGGAGCGCGTCAGTCTGCTGGACTGAACAGCGCGCTCAACAGACTCAGTTCAATCGCCGCCAAGAGCCGGTTCACACCGGCGCTTCCGCCTCCAGCTGCTGGAGCAGGCTGGTGAAGATTTGCCCCACATGGCTGCCCAGTTCGGCCAAGGCGGGCACCACCTGACCCATGAAGGAGGGATCCATGGCCAGGATCTCGCGGCAATCGCCCAGCTCGCGCAGCACCACATTGCAGGGCAAGAGCGTGCTCACGGCTGGTTCGGTTTCCATGGCCTGGTGGGCGAAGGGCGGATTGCAGGCGCCCAGTATCTTGCAAGGGGCGCTGTCCAGCCCCAGCTTGGCTTTCAAAGTGGCGGAAACATCAATCTCCGTCATGATGCCGAAACCGGCTTCCGCCAGCAGCTGACGCACGCGGGTCTCGGCGGCGTCGAAGGGCAGGGCGCTGTGGATGGCCATGGCGAAGGGTGTGGGATGATGCATGGGCGGCTCCTTTGCTTGGGCCTCAAGGTGGCAAAGCCTTGGCGATGCCCATGGGCGTCCGTGGACGCCGCTAGTGAAGGCTTGATCCGCCATGGGCTTGTCAGTACCTTAACAGTTCAATCCGGGATTATATGACGGCCACAAGGCCGTCTTCAGGAACACCGTCAGCACCGGCGCCGCCGGTTCATCAGTCGAGGAGAACCATGGATCTGTCCACCACCTATATGGGCCTGAACCTGCCCAATCCTCTTGTGGCCTCCGCCTCGCCCCTTAGCCGCGAGTTGGACACGGTGAAGCGGCTGGAAGACGCGGGCATCTCCGCCATTGTGATGTACTCGCTTTTCGAAGAGGAAATCCGCCACGCCGAGCTGGAGCTGGCCCATCATTTGGATCACAGCGCCCACAGCCACAACGAGGCCCTGGGCTACTTCCCGGACCTGGGTCATTTCGAAGGTGGCCCTGATGGCTACCTGGAGCAGATTCGCCGCATCAAGCAAAGCGTGTCCGTGCCGGTCATCGCCAGCATCAATGGCGTCACGCCGGGCGGCTGGACGGATCAGGCCCGGCGCATGCAGGAGGCGGGGGCCGACGGCATTGAACTCAATGTCTACACCATCCCCACCCATCCCGATCTGGATGGCGCCGCAATTGAGCAACTCTACCTGGACGACCTGGCTCTGGTGCGCAAGGCCGTCAGCGTGCCGGTGGCCGTGAAGCTCTCGCCCTTCTTCAGCAGCCTGCCCAACATGGCGCGGCGCCTGGAGCAGGCGGGCGCGGACGCCCTGGTGCTCTTCAATCGCTTCTACCAGCCGGACCTGGACATCGAGAATCTGGAAGTTGTGCCGGAAGTGCGCCTGAGCAACAGCGCCAGCCTGCGCATGAGCCTGCGCTGGACGGCCATCCTGCGCAGCGTGGTCAGCCGCGCCAGCCTGGGACTGTCCACGGGCGTGCACACTGGCCGTGATGTCATCAAGGCCACCATGGCGGGTGCCGATTGCTGCCAGCTGGCGGCCTGCCTGCTCATTCACGGCCCCGAGCATGTGCGCGGCATGCTGGACACCCTGACGGGCTGGATGGAGGAGCACGAGTACGAATCCATCCGCCAGATGAAGGGCAGCATGAGCCTGGGCAAGGTGGGGGATCCCGCGGCCTTCGAGCGCGCCAACTACATGAAGGCCCTGCGCGACTACAGGTAGAGCCTCAAGATCAGCTGAATTGGAAAGGGAGGCACAGGCCTCCCTTTCTTGTGGGTATTAAGAAGGGCCCGCCGTGGCGGACCCTCCCTGTGAATAACTGCCGGCAGGCTACTTCACCAGCAGCATTCGAGTCACCGTCACCTGCCCGCCGCTCTCCAGCCGCGCCAGGTACACTCCGGCGGGGGCGGGACGCTGCTGCAGGGTTAGTCCATTCCAGCGTGTGGTGTGCAGGCCCGCGCTGTGCCAGCCCTGGGCCACGTGACCCATCAACCGGCCTCCCAGGTCGAAGACATCAAGGGACACATCACCCGGCTGGTCCAGCTGGAAACTCAACCGCGTGTCCGGGTTGAAGGGATTGGGGAACACCTCCAGCAGGGCAAAGCCCCGGGCGCTGGCCTCCGGCATGCTGGTGGCCGCCTGGGTGGTGAAGCTGGTGGTGTAGATGAAATCCCCATTGTTGGAGTTGTTGCTGTTGGCGGCATTGCCGGCGGCATAGAAGGTGACGGGACCTTCGTCGCCGGAGGGCGCCGTCCAGTTGAAGGTCCAGCTAACAGGACCATCCGCCGTGTTGTCAAAGGTGCCGGCGGAATTGTGCTTCACATAGCTGTTGCCGCTGGCGCTGCCGCTTTGGGTGTGGGTGGCGTCGGTGATTTGCAGCGTGCCCTTGTTGAGGGGCGTGAACTCAAAACCCCAGCGGCTTTGGCCGGGATCCTGCAAGGTCACGGTGATGGGGTAGCTCTGGCCGGGCACATAGGTTTCCGGCCCCGTGATGGTGAACAGGCCGTTGCCACTGTTCACGGCATTGCCGCCGTGGCACTGGGTGCAGTTGTTCTGCCCGGGGGCGCCGGTGACGCCGTTGGGCGGGCCACCCGCATTGGCCAG
>CAIWAD010000265.1 GCA_903910645.1 uncultured bacterium
TAGACCCAGCAAACTGAGCATCAGTCGCTGCAGTCGGAAATCTGTGACTTTGATCGTCTTTGTGGTCTAACAGAGAATCCAGGCCCCGGGTGTCCAAACTCCCCGGGGCCTGTCCATTTTCACCGCTTCCTATCGCCCAAAGCCCACCGTGGCGTGCTTGGCCATCCACGGCGCGGTGCCGGCCACTTCCCGGCGGGCGGCGTCCAACAGGTCCTGTTGCCGGAGGCCATCCCCTCGATGGGCCGCGCAGCGGATGGCCCACCCTGCGGCCAGGGCAATCTGGCCGCCGCTCAGATCCAGTTCCGCCAGCCCGTCCCAGTCCAACTCGTCCAGGCAGGGAACACTGGCGGGAATGTGAGTGCGCCATAGCGCCACGCGCTCCGGGCGGCCGGGACGGGGGAAGTGCAGCTTGTCTGTAAAGCGGCGGGCGAAGGCCTCGTCCAGACTCTCGGGCCGATTGGTGGTGGCCACGAGCAGGCCAGTGAAGCGCTCGAAGAACTCCAGCAGGAGATTTTGCATGCGCGAGAGCATGCGATCCACACTGTGCCCGCCATCCACGCGGCGTCCCAACAGCTGGTCCGCCTCATTGAGCAGCAGGATGGGCACCTGCGCACTGCGCCGACAGGCCTGCTCATAAGTTTCGAACAGGGCGCGCAGGCGCTTCTCACTTTCGCCCACATACTTGTCAAAAATGCGGGAGCAGTCCGTTACCAGAAGGGGACGCCCCAGGCGCGCCGCCAGGGCCTGGGCCGCCAAGCTTTTGCCCGTGCCGGAAGGTCCGCTGAACAGGAGCAGCCGGCCACTGGCCCCCGCGCCCACATGGCCACCGGCCACACCCCACGCTTCAAGAGTGGAGCACAGGCCCTGGCCACCATGGGCGGCAACAAGATCCAGCTCCTGGGACAAGCCGGGCGGCAGCACCAAACGCTCCCACTGAATCCAGCTTTCCTCCAGCTGAAGGATGTCCTGGCCCTCCAGCAGGGTTTGCAGGGAAGATTTCTCATGCTCGCCCAGTACTTCCAGGGTGCGATCGCCCACCTCCACCATGCCGCCAAAGGGGCCGCGCTCCAGTGACAGCAGGCCTTCCCGCATGAGGCGGCCACCGGGTTTGAAGAGATTCCCGCCCAGGCGCGCACTGGGGCCGCTGGCCACCAGGGAGTTCAATTCCCCGCGACTGCAGCCCATGCCCTGCATGGCGTCTTCAAGCACATAGAGCAGCACGGCGGTCTCGGCACTGTCCAGACCGCATGCCACGCACAGGTGGCCCAGGGCGAATGGAGTGTTTTCCCGGTCCATGCGGTTCACCAGCTGGAGCCACTGGGTGTGGAAGGCCTCCAGCAGCAGGGCACGGCGGGACATCTGGCTGCGTGAGGAGCGTGGGTTGGGACCCTGGGGCATGGCATCGCGCAAGGGTTTCAACAGGTGAAACGCCACTTCCAGGGCGTCACCGATGGGGCCACTTTCCTCACAGCCTTCCTCCTCGGTTTTCAGGCTGTCCCGGAAGAGCAGGTCCGTGGCCCAGGAACTGAGACTGACATGACCATGCAGGTAGGCCAGCATGTCCTGGCCATCGCCCCCATCCCGCTGTCGACGCTGGCGCACCTGCACCACGCGGCGGCCTTGCAGGCGCTGCACGCTGTTCACCAGGCGCAATGTCTCCACACCTTCCAGACCCAGGCAGGACGCCAGCTGCTGAACGCCCTCCTCGCCGTCATCATCCACGGTGGAGCGCACCAGGTGGGCCACCAGGAGCAAGTCCAGATCTCCACACTCGCGGGGGCTAAGCAAGCCGGATTCCTGGCACAGTCGCGCCAGACGATCCAGCAATTCACGGGCGTCCAGAGCCTCGGAACTGGAAGTGGCCTCGTCCTTTTGCCCGAGCTCCAGCCCGCGTGCGGGCAGGGGGCGACGCCCCCGCCGTGGACCGCGCCGGGGCATGTCCAGGCTGCGCCTCCGGGCCCGGGCCAGGGGCAGGGCGGCGCTTTCGATGGAGGAAAGGTCCAGCAGCAGGTTCAGGAGCTGGGCGCCGTTCTCCATGGGCGTGTCGGATGAAGGGGTGGATGTGGAGGATGGGAGCATGGACACCTCAAACGTTACGCAAGTGACAGGCCCAAAATGCTCTGGCAGGTGGTCAATGGGTGTCCGGCTGCTTGGCTGCATAAGATTTTGTCGGATAGGGTTGCAGTGCAGGGTTCAGGACGAAACCGTCATTCCCGCGAAAGCGGGAATCCATGCGCTCAAGAGATCCCGGCGCTTGCTGGGAGGACGCGACTTGTGGAGCACATCCATGGCTCGAGGAGGAGAGCTGCTGCGCAAAGCTGGACCGGAGGTTCAAGGGTGAGAAAGGAAGGGTGGCTGGACGAGGGCTTAGAAATCCTCCATGTTCTCAAAGCTGTCGCCGGGCTTGGCTTCCCGCTCAGGAATGGCGTTGTTCTGCTTCAGGACGCGGATGGTGCCCATCATGGCTCCCAGGGCGCCAATCTGGGCGGGGGCTTCCGCCACAATTCTCTTCACATCGCCCGGAATGGCCAGGAATTCCTTGTGCCAGGCCGCCAAACTGACCCAGGCCAGGGCTCCCGTCATGCCACCCTCGTTGAACAGGTCCTCCTTCACCCGGGTGAAGTCGTCCAGCATGCTCTGGCTGTGGCGCAGAGCCAGATTGTCGCACACCACACCCACGCCCAGATTGTAAAGGAGCAGGCCCATGCGCGCGCTCTGTTCACCAGTCAA
>CAIWAD010000266.1 GCA_903910645.1 uncultured bacterium
ATGAGCTGGGCAACGGCACGGACCCGGAGGAAGGCAGCGCCGTGGCCATGGCCTTCCTGGAGCGCATGCTGCTCAGTCCCGGCCTGACAGTGGTTAGCACGCACCTGGGTCAGCTGAAGGCCTTCGCCCACGACCGCGAGGACTTGCAGAACGCCAGCATGAGCTTCGACGAGGAGGCCATTGTGCCCACCTTCCGGCTGGTGCAGGGTGTTCCCGGCAGCAGCTACGCCCTGGAGATCCTCCAGCGCATGCAGATGCCCCGGGTGCTGCTGGATCGTGCGCGGCATTATCTGGCGGGGGAGCAAAAAAACCTGGCCCGCCTCATTGGCGATCTGCAGGCCCGCGTGGCGGCGGCGGAGCGGGACCGCCAGGCGGCGGAGGCCACGCGCATCAAGCTTGAAAGCGCCCTGGCCCGCTACGAGGAGAAGCTGAAGAGCGCCCAGAAGGAGGCGCGGGATCTGCGCCACCAGGCTGTGCAGGAGGCCGCCCAGATTGTGAAAGGGGCCAGCCGACTGGTGGAGAACACGGTGCGTGAAATCCGCCAGGGCGGCGCCCAGCGCGAAACGGTGCAAGCGAGCCGCGAGAAAATCGCCACGCGGGTCCAGGAGTTGGAGCGCCACGAACGCCAGCTGGCGCCGGTTGAACCCAAGGGCGTGGATGTTGGCCCCATCCAGCCGGGGGACCGTGTGCGGCTTAGGGATCTGGAAACGCCGGCCCGGGTGGTGCGGGTGGAAAAAGGTGGCGCTCGCCTGCAGGTGACGGCGGGCATCCTGAAACTCAGCGTGGACCGGGAGCGTGTTTTGGAGGTGCTGGGGGAGGAAACGCGGGCCGAACGCGAGCGGCGTGGCGGCGTCAGCGTGAAGAGCAGCGATCCCGGCCTGCGCCTGGATCTGCGCGGGCGCAGCGCCGACGAGGCCTTGTCGGAGCTTGCGGCTTACATCGACGACTGCGTGGTCAGTGGCCTGGGCTTCGCCACCATCCTGCATGGCAAAGGCACGGGCGTGTTGCGCCAGGTTGTGCAGGACCACCTGCGCGACAGCCGCTTCGTGACCCATTTCCGCGACGGCCAGCCCGAAGAGGGCGGCGACGGCGTCACCATCATCAAGCTGGATGTCTAAGTAAAGGGGCGTGGGGTGGGACGCATTCCGGAAGCCATCATCCAGCAGGTCATGGACGCGGTGGACATCGTGGATCTGGTCTCCGAGTACCTCACGCTGAAACGCGCCGGGGCCACCTTCAAAGGCCTGTGCCCCTTCCATCAGGAAAAGACGCCCTCCTTCAATGTGAACCCCGGCCTGCGTGTCTACAAGTGCTTCGGCTGCGGCAAGGGCGGCAATGTGGTGGGCTTCGTGATGGAGGCGGAGGGGCTGTCCTTTCCCCAGGCTGTCAGACGGCTGGCCGAGCGGGCAGGCATCGCCATTCCCGACGAGGACAAGCGCGGACAGGAGAGCCGCAGTCTGGAGGAGCGCCTGCAAACGGTGAACCTGGAGGCGCTGGATTTCTTCCGCAAGGCCCTGCAGGTGAAAGTGCGCCAGTCCGGGCCCCTGCCCGAGTACCTGTCCCGACGGGGCCTGACGCCGGAGGTGCAGGATCGCTTCCAATTGGGATGGGCGGCGGAGGAATGGCGCGCCCTGACGGATCACTGCCAGGAGCTGGGACTGGGCGAAGAGCTGCTTGTGGGCGCTGGGGTCAGTCTGCGCAGCGAGCAGGGCCGAGTCTATGACCGCTACCGGGGGCGCCTCATCTTCCCCATCCGCGGAGTCAGTGGAACGGTGGCGGGTTTCGGCGGCCGCGTGATTGGCGGCGAGAGCGACCAGCCCAAGTACATCAACAGTCCGGAGACCCCGCTCTATCACAAGGGCCGCATGCTCTACGGCCTTTTCGAGAACAAGAACGACATCCGCCGGGAGCGCACCGCCGTACTGGTGGAAGGTTACATGGACCTCATCGGGCTGTGGTCGGCCGGCATCCGCCATGTGGTGGCCAGCCTGGGAACAGCCCTGACCATGGACCAGGCCCTGCTGCTGAAGCGCTTCGCCGACCGTGTGGTGTTCCTTTACGACGGCGACTCCGCCGGCCAAAAGGCCATGGCGCGCGGAGCCTCCAGCCTGATGGGCGCCGGACTGGACCTGCGCGTGTGCCGGCTGCCCCAGGGACAGGATCCCGATGATGTGGTCCGCCAGTCCGGTCCTGAAGAGATGCACCGCCTGTTGGGGGAGTCCGAGGACTACTTCATCTACCGCATCACGGAGTTCCGCCAGCGCGAGGCCCAGGCCACCCCAACCGAGTTCAGGGAGTTCGTGCACGGGCTGGTGGAGGCGGAAGTGCTGGTGGAGGATCCTCTCCACCGCAGCCTGCTGCTGCAACGCATTGCCTCCGCCAGTGGCGTGCCGATCAATGAAGTGGATCGCATGGCCAGGGAGCAGCGCTTGCGCAAGCAGCGCGAGCCGGAACGGGCCGACACCACAGAGGGAGGCATACCCCGCCTGGATCGGCGCGCACTGGGACGGGACGAGCGCCGCGAGCTGCTGTTGCTGGAAATTTTTCTGCGCTGCCGTGAGACAAGAGATGAGATCGCCGAGAGCATGGACATGGGGGACCTGAGCCATCCCCTGTTTCGCGAGGCCTTCCGTCAGGCCATGGAGGCCCACTTCGACGAGGACGCGGGCGTGGAGAGCTGGGCCCATGCCTGCGGCAATTCCCATATCCGCGAGCTGGCCCTGGGGGCCTTGACGCAAGCGTCACGCCCTGGTGATGTG
>CAIWAD010000267.1 GCA_903910645.1 uncultured bacterium
CGGCGCGGTGATCGTGCCCGTCATGCTGATGTCCGCGCAGTCACCACCTGTGTCCAGTGTGCAGGAGTAGGTTCCGGGCGTGGCGCCGCTGAACTGGACGGTCACCGTCTGGCTGTTCCCGGCCCCCAGACTGTAGGTGCCACCGCTGATGATGCTCCACTCGGCGCAGTTTTCCGTCACCGCGCCCGTCAAGGTCTGCCCGATGCTATTGGTGATGGTGAAGGTGCGCGTCACCGGCGTGTTGGGCAGGGGTGCGCCGAAGTCCAGCGTCGCAACGCTCACCGAGCAGGTGGGCGGACAGGCGAAATCCATTGGCCAGCAAGTGCACGAATCGAATGGAGCAATCTGACCATCCATCAGGTACACCGGGAAAGCCGGGCCTTGCTGATAGAACTGCGTGAACATGGGGAAAGTGTAGCTGCGCGTGCAGGTGCCGGAACTCACCGACATGGTGTTCAGGGCGCCGCCAGGAATGGAGGCGTCATAGTCGAACAGCAGGTGGTAGGTCAGCGGGAAGCCGTCCGGGCCGGCGAAACCGGTCTGGGCAAAAACCGCGGGGTTGTTGAACAGCGTGAAGGTGGCCGCCTCGGGGCCGTGACCGACTGGGAAGGCGGCCATGGGCACATCGATCTGCAGAATGGCCAAGACAGGAGAGCAATTGGCCAACACGACCAGCGGGCGCAATAGGCCTTTTAAAGATGCCATCTTTCTACTCCTATATCTGTTTAACGCTAACTCTTCGCACGTGTTGCCACAAAGCTCTTTAATCGCTTCAAGATCTAAATATAGGCAAATTCTGTGCCGGAGTCCTCATTGTAACGCCAATCTGTCGTAGCCAGCTTTAAGCAGCTGGACTTAGCGGGGGATTGGCTGCTTGGGGACGGCGCGGAGGAGGCGGCAAGAACTGTTTAAGATGTGCAGAATCCGACAGGTTCAGGGGCCAGACGCGTGCCAGGTCCGTGCCAGGAGCTGGCCGGCACCGCGCCGTGGGTGGCCAAGCACGCCACGCTGGGCTTTGGGCGATAGGAAGCGGTGAAAATGGACAGGCCCCGGGGAGTTTGGACACCCGGGGCATGCCCTAGCAAGAGCCTTTGCTTACCGTAGGTTCGGAATAGCGCGCCGCCGCCGCCCTTAAGCTGGAGGCAATCTCCTGGCGCAGGCTGGCGGGTTGCAGGACTTCCACCCACTCGCCCCAGCGCAGGATCCAGGCGCGCAGTTCCGGGGACAGGCCCACGCGCAGGCGCAGGCGCAAGTGGCCCTCGGGCAGGATTTCGCCCCGCTGGCTGGGGTGCCACTGGCGCTCCAGCACAAAGTCCGCCAGACGGGGCTGGAAGAGCAGGTCCACCTCCTCCGGGGCCTGGCTCCAAATGCCGAAGGCGCCGTTGATGAAGTCCTGCAGGCGGAAATCCTGCTGGCGCTGGAAGTGCTCGCCACTTGGCGCAAGGCCGCGCAGGCGGTGCAGGGGCAGGGGAAGCCAGTTCTCGTGGCGGGGCTGCCACACCAGCAGATAAATGGCGCCGGCATGGAAGATCAGGCCGTGGGGGTGGGCCTCAAAGTCGCGGCTCTCCTGGGCGCCCAGACGATGGTAGTCCACCCGGCAAATGCGGCGCTCCAGAATGGCCACCAGGGCGCTCAGCAGCAAGCCTTCGCCCGCGGCCGGGGCCTGGCCCGGCGTGCGCACCTGCACCACATGCTCCGGCGGCACAAGGCCGTTGGCATCCAGCAGGCTGCCGCCGGGCAGGAGCTGTTCCAGCTTTCCCACCAGGCCTTCCACCACGCGTCCCATGCGGCTGCCGGCGAAGTGGTCGGCGAAGGGCGAGAGCAACAGGGCCGCCAGGGCCTCGTCGGGGCTTAACAGATCCGGCGGTGCGTGAAAAATCTGGGGCAGGCGGATCTCATGCTCGCCGTGGGCGCTGCGGCGGCGTTCCAGTGGCACGCGCGCCTGTTTCAGGGCGTCCAGCGTGCGATGCATGGTGCGCACGGAGCAGGGTTCGTCCAGTCGGCGCACCAGGTCCTTGGCCGTGGCCCAGCCCCGCTGCTCGCTTAGCAGACGCAGCACGCGCAGGGCGCGCTCCAGGGGCGGAGTCTCCACGCGTGGGGGAGTGTGATTCATCCGTCCTCCTCACGTGAGGCGCTCCACGCAGAGCGCCGCGCCGGCTACAGGCGTCTCAACATGGCGTCCAGCAGCATTTTGCGCAGAAAGGTGACGCCGAAGAAGGCCAACAGGGTGGCGCTGACCGCATCCATGCCCAGGCCCACATGCGGCAGGACATGGAGATCCAGCCGGGCCAGCCCGTGTTTCACCCAGCCCAATCCGCCCCACCACTGGTAACTGCACCACCACAGCGTCAGGGCTCCCAGGACCAGCGCCACCGCATCCACCCAGCGCTTGTGCAGAGGGGGCAGGCGCAGCCATCGGGCGGGACCCTCCTGGGCCTCCTCCTCCTCCACCCCGGCCAGGGTCTGGCGCCGGTCGGGCAGCATGTGGGCCGCCGCGAAACTGAGCAGGTAGGCCAGGCTGCCAATGAGGATGAGCATGCTGATGCTCAGGCTGTCGCCGGGCTGGCCGGCAATGCCGAAGACCCTTTCCTGCAGACCGCGCAGGAAGCCGTAGTCCATGCCGTTGGTGTAGAGCCAGGCGCCGGAGGCGTAACTGAAGGAGTAGGCCAGGTTGGCCACGCTCATGAAACCGGCGAAGAGGCTGCCCGCCGCCGCCACGGGAATCACCGCGCCCACCAGGCTGAACGTGCTCATGCGGATGACGCTGGCCGCCACGCTTAGCAGAAAATTGAAGGTGGCCATCCAGCCCAGTCGCACATGCTCCAGCGGCAGGCCGGGCATCAGTTGGTGCAGGCCACTGGTCACGCCCGTGAACCAGGGATCCACCAGCAGGTACTGGGTCAGGTTCACGGCCACGCTGGCCAGGATGTAGACGCGGAAGAGCAGGCGCAGGCCGAAGCGGTCCTGCCACTTCACCCCCATGAGAGCGAAGAGCAGCACGCCCAGGAAGGCGCCCAGGTTGCTGGCGCCGTCGGCCAGGCCAATCTGGGTCTGGCTGAAGCCCAGGCCCTCGATGAGGTAGTTGTTCCACAGGGCGCCCATGGCGGGCTGGAAGTGGAAGATGAAGTAGAAGAGCATGATCCACAGGATGGGCCCGCTGTTCAGCCCGTCCCAGAAGTTCAGCACGCTGCGTTTCAAGGGAATGGGCGTGGCCTTGTCCTTGGGCAGGAGCAGGACGATGAGCAGGGTCAGGAAAGGCACAATGCTGAGCAGGCGCATGAGGGTGTTGAAGGGCAGGTGCTCGGCCACCCAGCCGCCCAGCACGGCGGCCACGATGCCCGTGCCGTAGATGGCCGTCCAGCAGATGGCCTGGTTCAGGCCCACCGTGGTGGACTTGCTCTTGCCCGTGGCGCGGGCCTCCTCGTCGCCATCAATCACGCTGGCGCGGTCCACGCTC
>CAIWAD010000268.1 GCA_903910645.1 uncultured bacterium
AGAACCGCTGGGCTAAGCAGGAATCCGAGGCACATGTACGAGGCTTGCTCGGATGTCGGTTGAATGGGAGGAAAAATGCCCACTGTCCAGGTTAACCAGTTGCACCTCATATCCATCTATGTCAGCGACCTTGAGGGCGCACGGGAATTCTACAAGGAGCACTTTGGCTTCGAGGATGTGGGCGAGATGCCTCCCGGCCTGATGCTCAAGGGCGGTGGCGCCATTCTTTACCTGGAAGAGGGGCGCCAGAGCTTCGATCATGCTGAGATGGAGCCCCTGCCCGCCGAGATTTGCCCCTGTTTCGGCCTGGAGAGCATCAAGGCTGGCGCCGCCGCCTTTGCAGCGGCGGGCCTGCCTCTGGTAATGCCCTACACCGAGTTCAGCCCCGATTTCGCCATGTGCGCTGTGGTGGACCGGGACGGCAATCGCCTGGAGTTCGCCGGCAAGCCATAAGGGCGAAACGGATAACTGGGCAGGATGGGACACTGCGGGAAGCGCTAAGCACAGATTGGCAGGAATAGCATGAGCCGCAACCGTTTCGACCACATTGCCGGTTTCCAGGAGCTGATCCAGCATCGGGTGGGGGAAATCCTCCTGGTGGCCAGCATGTACGACGCCTTCCTGCTGGCCCAGGATGGCCAGTTGCAGGATCTGCTCACCAGCGAGTTCGCCAACCTGAACCTGGTGCATGCCCCCAAGCTTACGCGGGTGAGCCGGGCCGGCAAGGCGCTGGAGCTGCTGGAGAGCGGCCATCCTGTTGACATGGTGCTGCTTACCGTGAATGTGGGCGACATGCATGTGCTGCAGTTGGTGCGCCGTCTGCGCGCCGCCGGTGTGCGGGTGCCCATCATCCTGCTGGCCTACGATGTGCGCCACCTGGAGCCCATGCTGGCCGGGCCGGACGCGGCGCTCATCGACCATGTCTTCGTGTGGCAGGGGGATTTCCGCATCCTCTTGGCCATTGTGAAGCTGGTGGAGGACCACCTGAATGTGGCCCAGGACTCCACCGTGATGGGCGTGCAGAGCATCCTCCTGGTGGAGGACAATGTGCGCTTCTACAGCAGCTACCTGCCCAGCATCTACACGGAGATTGTGCAGCAGGCCCACCGTCTGATGGACGAAGGCCTGAACCTGGCCCACAAGATGATCCGCATGCGTGCCCGCCCCAAGATCCTGCTGGCCCGCACCTATGAAGAGGCTTGGGAACTCTACCAGGCGCACAAGGACAACCTGCTGGGCATCATCACGGATCTGGAGTTTCCCCGCCAGGGCGTGCCGGAATTGCTGGCCGGACAGCGCCTTATTGAAGCCGTGCGGGCGGAAAACCCGGAGCTTCCCATTCTGCTACAGTCCAACCAGCCTGATGTGCTTGAACTGGGACAGCGTCTGGGCGTGGGCGCCGTGCGCAAGAACAGCCGCAACCTGCTGAAGGAGTTGCGCGCCTTCATGCACGAGAACTTCGGCTTTGGGGACTTCGTCTTCCGCCTGCCTGACGGCACGCCCATCGGCCGCGCGCGGGACTTGCTGGCGCTGGAGCGCATGCTGGAGCAGGTGCCGGAAGCCACCGTGCGTTACCATGCCGAACGCGGCCATTTCAGCAAGTGGTTGAAGGCGCGCACAGAGTTCGCCCTCAGCCGGGAGCTGGAGCCCCGCCGGGTAAGCGAATTCGCCTCCATAGACGAGATGCGCCACTACCTCATCCGACTGCTGGGCGACTATCGCCTGGATCGCACCCGGGGCATTGTCAGCGAGTTCCATGCGGAGACCTTCGATCCGCGCAACAGCCTGGCGCAGATTGGCAAAGGCAGCATGGGCGGCAAGGCGCGGGGCATCTCCTTTGTACGCCACCTGCTCAGCCAGGCGGACATGGGCGAGCGTTGGCCCGGCGTGCGTGTGGCCATCCCGCCCGCCGTGGTCTTGTGCACCGAGGTCTTCGACCAGTTCATGGAGCTGGGCGATCTGCAGGACTTTGCGCTGGAGTGCGAGGACGACGAGGAGATCCGCCGCCGCTTCCGCCAGGCCATTTTCCCGCCCCTCTTCCAGATTGACCTGCGCCATGTGGTGGAACTCTTCGACGGCCCTTTGGCCGTGCGCTCCAGCAGCCTGCTGGAGGACAGCCAGTACCAGCCCTTCGCGGGCATCTATCGCACCATCATGCTTCCCAACAGCGCCCCGGACCGGGAGCAGCGCCTGCGTGAACTCATCGAGGCGGTGAAGCTGGTGTTTGCCTCCACCTACAGCCAGGCGGCCAAGAGCTACATGCGCTCCACGCCCTACCGCATGGAGGAGGAGAAAATGGCCGTAGTGGTTCAGCGCCTGCAGGGGGCGCGCCATGGCGAGCATTTCTACCCGGCCATCAGCGGCACGGCGCGCAGCACCAACTTCTACCCCGTGGAGCCCGCCCTGGATCGGGATGGCGTGGCCAATGTGGCCCTGGGCCTGGGGCATTTGGTGTCCGGGGGCGCGGAGACCCTGCGCTTCTGCCCAAAATTCCCTCGGCATCTGGGCCTGCACCAGCATGCGGGGGAAGCCCTGCAGCACAGTCAGAAACACTTCTACGCCCTGCGCCTGGCCCAGGATTCCCGGGTGGGGGCGGATGAGGGCGCCGAACTGGACCTGTTGGACCTGGCGCAGGCGGAGCGCGATGGCAGCCTGGCCTGGGTGGGCAGCGTGTACAACCCGGAGAACGATGCCATTTACGATGGCCTAAGCCGCCCTGGAGCGCGCTTCGTCAGCTTTGCCCCCGTGCTCAAACACGAGCGTTTTCCCCTGGCGGAAATCCTCTCGCGCATGCTGCGCATGGGAGCGCGGGGCATGAGTCGCCCGGTGGAACTGGAGTTCGCCGTGAACCTCTTTCCCGCGCCGGGGGAAGCCATGGATTTCAGCGTGCTGCAAATGCGCCCCATGGTGCTGTCCCAGGAGCTGGAGGAGCTGGATCTGGAAGTGGAGGAGTCCCGCCTGTTGTGCCGCAGCGCCAGCGTGCTGGGTGCCGGGCGTCTGGACACGGTGCGCGATGTGGTGGTGGTGGATGTCTCCTGCTTCGAGCGTCGTCATAGCCGGCAGGTGGCCATGGAAGTGGGGCGCTTGAATCGCCGTCTGGTGGAGGAGGGGCGCGGGTACATCCTCATGGGGGTTGGGCGCTGGGGCAGCAGCGATCCCTGGCTGGGCATTCCCGTTTCCTGGGACCAGATCAGCGGTGCCCGCGTCATTGTGGAAAGCGGTTTCCGCGACCTGGTGGTGACGCCCTCCCAGGGCTCCCACTTTTTCCAGAATCTTACCGCGCTGGGCATCGGCTACTTCACGGTGAATCCCCAGCAAGGGGAAGGGCTGCTGGATTGGGATTGGTTGCTTGGCCAGAGTGGGAACGGGGAAAGCGGCGTACAGGTGGAGCGACAGGGGGACTTCGTGCTCCATCTGCGCCACAACGAGGCTTTCCGGGTGTTGATGAACGCCCGAAGCCGCAGCGGCATTATCCTGAAACCCTGACTCTCCGGCGTCTTCGGGTTCGCCCGAAGCCGCAGCGGCATTATCCTGAAACCCTGACTCTCCGGCGTCTTCGGGTTCGCCCGAAGCCGCAGCGGCGTCATCCTGAAACCCTGACTCTCCGGCGTCTTCGGGTTCGCCCGAAGCCGCAGCGGCGTCATCCTGAAGCCCTGACTTTCCGGCGTCTTCTTGTAGCCTTGACTCTGCGGCGTCTTCGGGTACGCCCGAAGCCGCAGCGGCATCATCCTGAAACCCTGACTCTCCAGCGTCTTCGGGTTCGCCCGAAGCCGCAGCGGCATCATCCTGAAACCCTGACTCTCCAGCGTCTTCGGGTTCGCCCGAAGCCGCAGCGGCATCATCCTGAAACCCTGACTCTCCGGCGTCTTCGTGTTCGCCCGAAGCCGCAGCAGATTACTCTCACGGTTTCGGCATCTCCCCGAGAAAGTGCCAGTATTCGCCCAAAATCCGTCAGTCTGAACAATTGACATGTTCAAATAGGGAACACAGGTAGGTATTATAAGCCAAAATCTGAACAAACTTAACTGGCCTGATCCTTGCCTCTTGGGACCTTTTCTGGCAATAGGGGGGATTGGACCATGCGCACTTGTCTGATCTTGCTGTCCTGTGGCATGGCCTCCTTGGCCCAGGCCACCATGAGCTGGACTTTCACTTCCGGCACGGAGGGATGGATGGTGGCGGATTTGCACACCGCCGGGCCCTATTATCCACCCATGGCCACCTACAGCGTCAGTCACAATGCCTCCGGCGGCTGCGAGGGCGGCTACATTTCCCGGGTGGATCCCAGCAGCAACAGCTATGCCTTCAGCCTGCCGGTGGATCAACTGCCCGATGGCCAGGATTGGGTGGGTGGACGCCTGGATTTTTGCCTGCGCAGCACACACTCCAACTGGACCAGCGAGGCCTTTGTCATTGTGGTGGGTGGAGATGGCACCGTGCTGCGGGCGCCCATCGCCCTGCCTTCGCCCGTGTGGTCCAGCTATGAAGTGGATCTGGTGCCGGGCTCCTTCATCACCATGGCTGGTGCGCAGCCGGGCGCTGCGCAGTTCCAGACCGTATTGAACCAGGTGGAAGCTTTGTACATCATGGCCGAATACGGGGCCCAGGTGCAGGAGACCAGCGCCCTGGATGAGGTGCATCTACACACCGCCTGCCCGGGAGACCTTGTCGCTCCAGCATTGGAAATCCAGGTGTCCGGCACTCAGGAAAGTCCCCAGCTGAATCTGCAGTGGGCCGAGGTCCCAGGTGCGCGGCATTATGCCGTTCATCAATTGGTGGATGGCATGTGGATGCCATTGGCCACCAGCACCCACACCAGCACAACGGTCTTTCCTGCCTGGGACAGCGTGGGCCAGATCCAGGTGCGCGCCATCTGCGACTGATAACCGGGCATGGAAATCCCAGGTTCACTCTGAGATATTTCACAGTAAAGAAATGATGTGCAAAGGGATGCTCAAGAAAAGGCAGGGACTTTGCCCTGCCCGATTGAAGACTACCCCGCCCGGACTCGAACCAGGAACATCAGGACCAAAACCTGAGGTGTTGCCATTACACCACGGGGTACCGTGGCCCGCAACTTAATGCAGCGCGGGCGTCTGTGGAAGCGCCCGACCCCGACCCTTGGCCGCACCTGGGCTTTGCGCGGAGCAAAGGCCACCTTCCAGCCCGCTTGCCAGGCTGGAGCCTTGTGGGTAAGTGGTTATCCCAGAAGATGATCCGACGGTTTGGTTCACAGAGGCATGCGCCACGCCAGGGAGACACTGCGCCAGCCCTGGGCCAGGCTGTCCGGACGGCATGTCAGGACTTCGTCGGCATAGCCCAGCTGCACATGGCCCAGGCTGCGCTCTTTCCAGCCCACCTGAAACGAAAGATCCAGGGCCCAGGCGCGACGATCCTGCACCTGCAGGTCCCCGGCCAGGAAGGGTGCCTCCTGGGGCATCCACTCCTCGTGGGGCTGCAAGCGGCTGCCCCCCACATTCAGGCTGTCCGTGTTGGCGCCATGCACCAAATGGCCTCCCTCCACACGCAGTTCCACCAGACCATCGAGCTTCAAAAATCCCAGGGTCAAGGGAGGAAGGGTGGCCTCGTGGCGCCATTCCCACTCCAGGGCGCGGGTGTTGGGTTCCGGGAAAAGGGCCAGGCTGCGGCCATTCTGCTCAAAGCGGTTGATGCGATAAAAGTGTCCGCCCACAAAAGGCCGCTGGCGGCCCATTTCCACGGTAAACCAGCTGATGCCGGGAAGCTCCAGCTTGCCCAGACGCATGCGTCCTGGGGAAGAGCTGGGCAGGGGGCAGCCGCTGATCCCCAGCAGACTGGCCACCCGCTGGCCCTCCAGGTCTTTGCCCAAATCGCTGAAGGAGTAATCGTCCAGCAGCAGATCGCCATAAAGCATCCAGGCGCCGGGCAGAGGCGAGGGCACGCGCAGGCGTGCGTCCAGGAAGAAGAGGCTGTTGTCCTGGTCCCACAGGGCGTGTTGCTCGCTCCACACCAGTCCCACCGGCGCCATGTAACCCAGGTCCGGTCGGCGATCACCCAGCACCACGGCCTCCGATGCCGCCACGGAACCCCAGGGCGCGCGCCATTCCAGACGATGGGCCACCAGCCACTTTTCGCGGGCATGGCGCCGCACGCGATCTCCCGCCTCCAGGCTGTCCGCACCCGTCACCCATTCGCCACTGAAAAGCTGGCCCACCTGTTGGGTGTAGGCCAGGCCGCCCTGCTGGAAGGAAAGCAGCAGCATGGGCCAATTGGCGGTGGCGTTGCCCTGGATGCCCGCTGTGCGCAACAAGCCGCTGCCCCAGCGCAGGTGCTCGCGGCTCATGGCCAGGTGCAGGCGGCCCTGTTTCCCCACCGGACTGGCGAAAGCCAGGCCCGTGCGGGCTTCATCGTGGGTCAGGCTGCTGTCGGTGGCATCAAACCACAGCCACGTGGAGGAGGCGGGATGCAGGCTCATGTCCCGCAAATTTTTCTCCGATTGCAGTCCCAGGTCCCGCACATGGGCCCAGAAGGCAAAGGACTTGCCCCAGGATCCCTCCACATCCAGGCCATTGCCCCTTTCGTCCAGCCGAACGCCATCCTGGCGCCGCCAGGCTGTGGCCTCCGCGCGGACTCCCGCCCCCACTTGCAGGTCCGGGCCCCGCCATTGCAGCAGGGCGCTTTCCTCGGGTCGGGCCTGGGCCCGGTGAAAAGCCAGGCGTGGCGTGGCGGGAAGGTCCAGCCACGCGGCGCGATCCAGGGGCCAAGCGGCCGGCGGCGGCGGGCATGCCCTGTCCAGCAACCACGCCCGGGAAGCGGCGGGTCGCAAACCGCCCAGAGGCGAGTCCAGGGGCAGCAGGCGCTGCTGGCTGTAGGCCAACTGGGAAGTGGTCAAAGCCAGGGCAAAGCTGAAACGCAACGATGCGGACCAAGTGCTCAAGTGGCCTCCGGGAGGGGTGCTCGCGTTGCGTGGCAGTGTGGCAAACCCTACCTTGAAAACCATGATGGCAAGCCTCATCGCGGCCTTTTGAGAGGGCGCCGCGCTTTTCCAATGGAGGATTCATGACGCGATTCCCGATTTCGGGCACGGCATTCCTTTGTGTGACCTTGGGTGGCCTGCAGCTGGCAATGGCCGCCGGAACACCTTCCATGGACCGTTGGGGCCGCGGTCCCCTGCCCCGCGAGGATCGTCCCGAGCGCACGGAAGCCGTGCTCTTCGGTTCGGACTTCGAGAGTGGCTGGGATGGCTGGACCACTTCGGACATGACGGCCATTGAGCCGGTGTGGCATCCCGCCACCTTCAACGCCTACCAGGGCAACAGCTGGTGGAGCGGCCTGGAGAGCCTGCACGGCTACGACAACCATTGGTTGCAGTATCTGGAAACCCCGGCGGTGGCCATTGGCGCTACTCCGGCACAGCTCAGCTTTCGCCTGCGCTACTCCACAGAGGCTCCCGGCGGCGAGCCGGCGGGCTACAACGCGTGGGACGGCTGCAACGTGTGGGTGAGCGTGGATGGCGGTGCCTGGAGCGTGGCCACGGGCTTCTCCTGGAATTACACCAACACCAGCCTTTACAGCTTTGGCAATGAGTTCGGCATGGGCACGGGCATCCCGGGCTGGGCCGGCACCTCCAACTGGCGGGCCGTCACCAAGGACCTGGCCAGTTATGTGGGCCACACCGTGGCCTTCCGCTTCGCCTTCTGCAGCGATCCGGCCTATTGCAGCGCGGACAACGCCAGCATCACCGGCATGTATGTGGACGACGTGCTCGTAACCAGCAATGGCGCCACCGTGCTGGAAAACAATGCCGACGGCGTGGCCACTCCGGCGGATTTCACCGCCACCAGCGGCGGAGCCTCCGGCAATACCTGGACCCTGTCCACGGCCAATTCCCACAGTCCCAGCCATGCGGCCAACGGCGCGGTGGGGGACGGACTGTCCAATGCCCTTGTCTCCCCGGTGTGGACCCTGCCCGCCGATCAGGATCTCTGGCTGGAGTTCTGGCTGCGCAGCGACATGCAGGATTCCGACGGCGATGGCGACACCAGCCTGGAAGACTACTACCACGTGGAGATCAGCGCCGACGGCGGCGCCACCTGGGAAGTGCTGTTCTACGACTACAGCGATGCCAGCCGTCCTGGTGGAAGCGCCTGGGAGGACTACCAGCCCGGCCTGCCCTTCAATGGCAACATCGAGATGAGCTTGAACGAGTACGGCGGCCAGGATGTGAAGCTGCGCTGGAGACTGAGCACGGACTGGGACGACGATGGCGGCATTGGCACCGGCCTGTGGATCGACGATGTGGAAGTGTGGGGCAGCGATGTGCCGGCCAACGACCTGGCCTGCGCGCAGATCATCCCCGGCTATCCCCGCACGGTGGGCACGCCCTGCGAGACCTTCGTGCAATTCGACAACAACGGCTCCTCCGATCTGTTCCAGATCCAGGGCTGGATGTCCGCCAACAACCAGCTGGACGGCCCCATCCTGCCCCGCATGGATCTGCCGCCCCTCACCAGTGTCACGCGTCTCTACGATTGGACGCCGGACATGGTGGGCGAGAACGAGCTGAAGAGCTGGGGTGCCAACCCCGAAGACCAGCTGACGGTGAACGACACCCTGTGGGTGAGTCCCATTGAAGTCCGTTCCGCCGGCGAGTTTGAATTCGGTTACGGCTACCAGGATCCGGCCTTCTTCTTCAGCGGCGGGGATCCCGCCATGTTCGTGGATGAGGTGAGCGCCCTGGGTCTGGGCACGCTGGATGTGGTGAGCGTGTCCCTGGGACTTTACGATCCCGACGGCACGGCGAGCGGCAAGGTCATCCGCGTACACCTCATGGAAGACAATGCCGGCACGCCCGGGGATGAGATTTGGAGCGGCGATTACACCCTCACCACCCAGGATGTGGTCACCCTGTGGGAGTTCGGCGTGGACGCCGGCGTGCAGGTCACGGGGGACTTCTGGGTGTGGTGCGAGCGCCTGCAGAACTATCCCCACGCCCTGGGTAACGATGTCATTTGGAACACCGGTCACTACGCGCTTACGGATGGCGTGGACTTCGACTTGAGCTTCAGCGATGCCACGGGCAGTGAAGTCCTGCTATATGTGCTGACAGAAGCCGACACGGCCCTGCCCGGCGCGCCCGTGCTGCCCTCCGACTTTGTGCTGGACGCGGCGGTGCCCAACCCCTTCAACCCCAGCACCACGCTTAGCTTCCACGCCCCGGCGGGCACGGAGCTGGCCTTGAGTGTGTACAACCTGCGCGGACAGGAAGTGGCGCGCCTCTTCGACGGCCTGGCCAGCGGCCAGACCCAAAGCTTCAGCTTCAACGGCGCCGGCATGGCCAGCGGCGTGTACTTCGCCCGTCTGGAGGGTGAAGGCCGCGTGGCCACCCAGAAGCTGGTGCTGAACAAGTAAAGCCGCGCTTGACTGTGGCAAATGAAGGCGGCCTTGCGGGGCCGCCTTTTTTCTTGGAGGACACATGGCCTGGATTCTCACCAAGTACCTGCTTAGCGCAGGCCTGGTGGTGCTCATCACCGAACTGGCCAAGCGCAGCGACCGTCTGGGCGGACTCCTTGCCGCCCTGCCTCTGCTCACGGTGATCAGCCTCGTTTGGCTGCACCTGGAGCGGCAACCCCAGGCCAAGGTAGCGGCCCACGCCTATTACACTTTCTGGTAAGTGCTGCCCACCCTGCCCATGTTCCTGCTCTTTCCCTGGCTTCTGCCCAAGGTGGGGTTCTGGGGAAGCCTGGTCGTGAGTGCCGCCCTGACCCTGCTGTGTTTCGCGGGGCAGATGGCCTTGCTCAAGGCCCTGGGGGTGAAAGGATTCTAACCCTGGATGTGATGAAATGGGGAAGTGCCACCGCCATGCCGGGGCAGAGGGCTTGTGACTTATGTGATGCGATGAAGGATGCCGGAAGCGGGACTTGAACCCGCACGCCCTTGCGGGCAGGGGATTTTAAGTCCCCCGCGTCTACCATTCCACCATTCCGGCAAATCGAGAGCACCGCATCGCTGAAGCCTTCGTCCTCGAACCTCGTTCTCGAGTCGGGCATTCCATCTCAGCGAAGCGCTTTTCGTTCTCCTGCCCGTTCTCGGATTCCTTTCAAGGCTCGAGTACGAGAAAGAGGTGTGCTCGTTACTCTTCTGCGGCGCAGAGGCTTCTGCGCCAATCCCGATTCATCAGTGCAATGGTGGTGACCTTGATTTCCTTGGGACAGGCCGCCTCGCACTCGTACTGGTTGGTGCAGTTGCCAAAGCCTTCGGCGTCCATGGCAGCCACCATGGCCTGCACGCGGCGCATGCGCTCGGGCTGGCCCTGGGGCAGGTAGGCGAACTGGCTGACCTTGGCGCTAAGGAAGAGCATGGCGCTGGCATTCTTGCAGCTGGCCACGCAAGCGCCGCAGCCAATGCAGGCCGCCGAATCCATGGCCGCCTCGGCCTCCGGCTTGGCAATGGGCAAAGCGTTGGCATCCTGGGGCGCGCCGGTGTTCACGCTTACATAACCACCCGCCTGGATGATGCGATCCAGCGCGCCGCGGTCCACCACCAAGTCCCGCAGCACGGGAAAGGCCCGTGCCCGCCAGGGCTCGATGACGATGACATCCCCGTCCTTGAATTCACGCATGTGCAACTGGCAAGCGGTGGTGCCGGCCCAGGGACCGTGGGCACGGCCGTTGATCACCAGGGAGCAGGTGCCGCAAATGCCCTCACGACAGTCGCTGTCGAAGGCGATGGCTTCCTTGCCCGCCCGCTCCAGGCTCTCATTTACCACATCCAGCATTTCCAGGAAGGACATGTGGGAATTGATCTCCGGCGTCTCAATGGACTCGATCCGCCCCTTCGCCTCCCGGGCGGCCTGGCGCCAGACTTTGAGGGTCAGCTTCACTTGTAACTCCTCTGGCTGGGAATGCAATGCTCAAAGCTCAGCTCTTCCTGGTGGCGCTGGGGGCTTTGCCCTTCACCCTTGTACTCCCACACGGCCACATGTGAGAAGCGCTCGTCGTCGCGCAGGGCCTCGCCTTCCTCCGTTTGGCTTTCCTCGCGGAAGTGGCCACCGCAGGACTCGGCGCGTTCCAGGGCGTCGCGCACCATCAGCTCGCCGTGCTCCAGGAAGTCCGCCACGCGGCCGGCTTTCTCCAGGCTCTGGTTCAGGCTGTCGGCGCTGCCCGGCACGCGCACATCCCGCCAGAACTCGTCCCGCAGGCGGGGAATCTGTTCCAGGGCCTCCTTCAGGCCCGCCTCCGTGCGACCCATGCCGCACTTGTCCCACATGATGCGACCCAGCGCCTTGTGGAAATCGTCCACCGTGCGCGAACCCTGCACGGAGAGCAGACGGTGGATGCGGCCACGCACGGCGTCCAGGGCTTCCTGCACGGCGGGGTGGGAGGCGTCCACGGCAGGCAGGCTGCGCACCGTGCCCAGGTAGTTTCCAATGGCCGGGGGCAACACGAAGTAGCCGTCGGCCAGGCCCTGCATCAGGGCGCTGGCGCCCAGGCGGTTGGCGCCGTGGTCGCTGAAATTGGCCTCGCCCGCCACAAAGAGGCCGGGGACCGTGCTTTCAAGATTGTAGTCCACCCACAAGCCGCCCATGGTGTAATGCACGGCGGGGAAGATGCGCATGGGCACCTGGTAGGGGTCTTCCCCCGTGATCTTCTCGTACATCTGGAAGAGGTTGCCGTAGCGCTCCTCGATGACCTTGCGGCCCAGGCGCTTGATGGCGTCGCCAAAGTCCAGGTAGACGCCCAGTCCAAACTGGCCCACGCCGCGTCCCTCGTCACACACCTGCTTGGCGGCGCGGCTGGCCACATCCCGGGGCACCAGGTTGCCGAAGGCCGGATATCGGCGCTCCAGATAGTAATCACGCTCCTCTTCGGGGATGCTGCCCGGGGCGCGGGTTTCGCCGGCGGCCTTGGGCACCCAGATGCGGCCGTCGTTGCGCAGGCTTTCGCTCATGAGCGTGAGCTTGCTCTGATAGTCGCCGCTCACCGGGATGCAGGTGGGATGAATCTGGGTGAAGCAGGGGTTGGCGAAGCCCGCCCCGCGCTTCCACGAGCGGAAGGCGGCGGTGGC
>CAIWAD010000269.1 GCA_903910645.1 uncultured bacterium
CCGCCGGGAGAATCTGCAGGGCTGCGCCTACAGCTCCGCCCGCCTGGTGAGCCGGGGGCGTTTCGAACCCACCTACGGGCGCATTGAGGCCCGCCTGCGCACACCGGTGGGACAGGGCATGTGGCCCGCCTTCTGGCTGCTAGGAGCCAACATTCAGCAGGTGCCCTGGCCGGGATGCGGCGAGGTCGACATCATGGAGATGCAGGGCCAGCAGCCGGACCTGAACCTGGGCAGCCTGCACGGGCCGGGCTATTCGGGCGGCGGCTCCTACACGCAATACTACCGCCTGCCCGGCGCAGGCTTCCATCAGGACTTCCACATCTTCGGCGTGGATTGGAGCGCGAACCACATTGTGTGGAGCATTGACCGCGTGCCATATGCCAGCGCCACCCCCGCGGATCTGTCGGGGGTCTGGGTTTTCGACCACCCCTTTTATCTGATCCTCAATCTGGCGGTGGGCGGGTCCTTTGTGGGGAATCCCGACGAGTGCACGGTCTTCCCACAAAGCCTGTTGGTGGATTGGGTGCGCGTCTATGAAAGCCAGGCGGGCACGGCCCAGGATGCAGGTCCGCACCAGGAATGATGTGACGCGGAAAGCCGCTTTCCACGCAACATGCCCTTGACTTCCTTTGGGGGAAACACGACTTTGTTCGTGAATCGAACAAAGTCCAACGCATTTGGAAAGCCATGCCTCACAGCGCTTTCCAATTTAGTCGGGAGCTTCATCATGTCCAAATCACATCTGCTTCAGCTGCTGTCCCTGGGCGCCCTGCTGCTGCTGGGCACGGGCTGTGAACGGGACGAGACGGAGGGTCCCGCCCCCCAGCCCAATGACAACGAGGTCTATCTGGATGAGTTCGGACCGGATGTGACCTTCATGGCCTTCGCCAACTCCAAGCTGGATGCCCTGGAGATCGAGTACAACGACACCCAGCACGGCTCCCGCGCCCTGAAATTCACCGTGCCTTCGGAAGGCGACCCCAGCGGCTGGTTCGCCGGCGGCACTTTCGTGACGCAGAACGCCGGACGGGACCTTAGTGCCTATAACGCCCTAAGCCTGTGGGTGAAGGCCAGCGTCCCGGCCACCATCGGCGTGGTGGGCTTCGGCAACGACAACACGGGCACCTCGCGCCTCACCACGGAGTGGGCGCAAGTGGAGGTGGGCACCGCCTGGCAAAAGCTGGTTATTCCCATTCCCCTGCCGGAAAAGCTCACCAACGAAAAGGGCCTCTTCCATTTCGCCGCCGGCGCGGTGGACGGCGCGGGCTACACGCTGTGGTTCGACGAAGTGCAGTTCGAGGACCTGGAAGGCATTGCCAATCCCCGTCCCCATATGGCCTCCGACACCCTGCAGGTGGCGGCGGGCACCCTGCTGTCCCCCTCCGGCATGTCCGTCACCTTCACGGTGGATGGCGTGGACCGCACCCTGGACTGCCTGCCCGGCTGGTTCACCTTCAGCTCCACGGACAGCACGGTGGTTCTTCCCACGGAGGACGGCCATCTGGACATCGTGGGAGGAGGCTCGGCCACGGTCACGGCCCGGCTGGGCACCGTGGAGGCCGAAGGCTCCCTGCTGCTTCAGTCCATGGCCCTGCCCGCCGGCCCCGCGCCCACGCCCCAGCAAGCGGCGGCGGAAGTGTTCAGCCTGTTCAGCAACGCCTACAGCAACGCCCCGGTGGACACCTGGAGCGCCCAGTGGGACATGGCCGATGTGGCGGACCTGGAAGTGGCCGGGGATGATGTGAAGCTCTACACCAATGTGTCCTATGCGGGCATTGAGTTCACCACCAACCCGGTGGATGTCCACACCATGACCCACCTGCACCTGGATGTGCACAGCGTGGCCACCGGTCCCTTCAAAGTGAAGCTGGTGGACTTTGGGGCGGATGGCGTCTATGGTGGCGGCAACGACCAGGAGGGCGAGGTGACGCTGAGTGCCACCAGCACTCCGCCTATGCTGCAGGGACAGTGGAGCAGCCTGGACATTCCCCTGAGCCGTTTCGGCCAGTTGGGTTACACCCATGTGGCGCAAATGATTCTCTCCGGCTCCCACGGCGCTTTCTTCCTGGACAATGTCTACTTCTACCAGGGCGAGGCCGCCGCTCAGCCCACCACGCCGGCCCCTGCGCCCACTTTCGCCGCCGCTGATGTGATCAGCCTGTTCAGCGACAGTTACAGCAACCAGACGGTGGACACCTGGAGCGCTTCCTGGGACATGGCCAATGTGGGCGATGTGCTGGTGGGCGGGAATGCCACCAAGCAGTACACCTCCCTGTCCTTCGCAGGCATCGAGTTCACCAGCCAGACCGTTGACGCCAGCGCCATGACCCACTTCCATTTGAACCTGTGGACGGCGGATCCCACCGCATCGCCCGCGCAGTTCAAGGTGAAGCTGGTGGACTTCGGCGCCAACGGCGCCTATGGTGGCGGCGATGATGTGGAGCACGAGGTGGCCATCACCGCGTCCACCACGCCGGCCCTGCAGGGTGGAACCTGGCTGAGCCTGGACCTGCCTTTCACCCAGTTCACCAATCTGGTCACGCGCCAGCACCTGGCCCAGCTGATCCTGTCCGGTGACCTGGAGACAGTGTGGATTGACAATGTCCTCTTCCACCGGTAGGCCTCTTTCATGAGCAGCTTCACTTCCAACGGCCAAAACACGCGCACGGCACCCAGCCTGCCACCCGGCATGGATGCGGCCTTCAGCGCGGCGCGCCCCCAGGCGGCCCTCCTGTTGCGGCTGGTGTGGGAGGAGCGGCGCATTTCCAGGGCGGATCTGGCGCGGCGCACCGGTTTGTCGCGCTCCACGGTTAGCGATGCGGTGCGCGACCTGCTGCGCAGCGGTCTGGTGGTGGAAACCGGCACGGGCGAAGCCAAGGGCGGCCGCAAGCCCATCATGCTGGAGTTCCAGGACGATGCCTGCGGCATCCTGGGCGTGGACATCGGCGCCACCCATGTGGCCGTGGCCCTGAGCAACATGCGCGGCGAGGTGCGGCAGTGGCTGGTGGAGCCCTTTCCTGTCCGCGAGGACGCGGCGGGGGCGCGGGCCCTGGCGCTGCGCCTGTGCCGGACCTGCCAGCAATCCTGGGGCGCGGCCGGCCGCCAGCTATTGGGGGTGGGCGTGGGCCTGCCCAGCCCGGTGGATCCCAAACATCCCTTCGAAGTCTCGGAAGTGGTGATGCCCGCCTGGGGCGGACGCAATGGCCTTGAAGAGCTGCGCGATGCCCTGGAGCTGCCCCTGTTGGTGGACAACGACGCCAACCTGGGCGCCCTGGCCGAGCACTGGTGGGGCGCGGGGCGCGGCATTGACGACTTCGCCTACATCAAGGTGGCCACGGGCATCGGTCTGGGGCACATCCTGGGTGGGGAAATCTACCGGGGCGCCACCGGCGTGGCGGGAGAGATTGGCCATTTGGCCATTGATCCCCACGGCCGCCCCTGCGTGTGCGGCTTGAAGGGTTGCCTGGTGATGTACGCCGGCAGCGCCGCGTTGGTGGAGCAGGCCCAGGCGCGAATGGAACGCTTTCCGGGCAGCAGCCTGGCCGCGGGATCCCTGGACATGGTGGCCATTGCCGACGCGGCCCAGCAGGGGGACGAGCTTGCCCTGCAGGTGGTGCGCGAGGCGGCCGAATACCTGGGCATCACCGTGGCGGGTCTGTTGAACTTGAACAATCCCCGTCTGGTGGTGCTGGGCGGCGGCATCACCCGCGTGGGGAAGGGACTGATGGAACCACTGCAAGCCACGGTGCGTCGGCGCACCATCATGAGTTCCATCAGCGCGGCAGAGATTGTGGCCAGTCCGCTGGGAAGCCGCGCAGTGGCCATGGGAGCCTCCACCCTCATGTTGCAGGCGGCTTTCCACAATCCGGCCTTGTTCCGTCAATGGCCACGGGAGGAATCCTGATGAGAATCATCCGCATTCCCATCCTGGCCGCCGCCGTCCTGGTGTTCGGCGCCTGTGAGCGGGATCATGAGTGGGTGGACGACGGCGTGTACACGCTGGTATGGCAGGACGAGTTCGAAGGTCCCGCAGGCACCTTGCCCGATGCGGAGAAATGGGTGGCGGACATTGGCACCAACTGGGGCAACAACCAGCTGGAGTACGATACCAGCCGCCCGGAGAACGCCTCCCTGGACGGCCAGGGCAATTTGTTGATCGTGGCCAGGCAAGAAAGCTGGCAGGGATCCGCCTACACCTCCGCGCGGCTGTGCACCCGTGGCCTCTACCAGCCCAGCCGGGGTCGCGTGGAGGCCCGCATGAAACTGCCCTCCGGACAGGGGCTGTGGCCGGCGTTCTGGCTCCTGGGAGCCAACATCTCCACCACCGGCTGGCCCGCCTGCGGCGAGATCGACATCATGGAATACCGGGGGCAGGAGCCGGGAGTCATCCACAACAGCCTGCACGGCCCCGGCTATTCCGGCGGCAACGCGGTGACGCGACGGGTGGATCACAGCCCCACGCGCTATGACCAGGATTTCCATGTCTTCGCCGTGGAGTGGGAGGAGAACCTCATCCGCTGGCAGATCGACGGCCTTACCACCTTCGAGGCCGCCCCGGATGACCTGCCGGGGGACTGGGTTTACAACCACGCCTTCTACCTCATCCTTAATGTGGCTGTGGGCGGCAATTTTGTGGGCGCTCCCAACGGCTCCACCGTGTTTCCCCAGACCATGAGCGTGGACTGGGTGCGCGTCTACCAGTAACCGGGAGGCGGCCCCCGGGCCTACTCCCCAGCTTGGAAGGGTGATCCATGGCAGCTTCCGCCCCCCACCGCCCCACTGCCCCGGAGGACCGCATCTCCTTCCCACACCGGCTTGCCTATGGCGCCGGCGCCTTTGTGAATAACCTGCTCTCGGCGGCCATTGGCGGGATGATGATCATCCTCAACCTGGGCCTGCACCTGGACCCGCGCCTGGTGGGCTGGGTAAGCGCCCTGCCCCGTCTGGTAGACACTATCATCGACCCGGTGATGGGCTATGTCTCCGACAAGACCCGCACGCGCTGGGGACGGCGCAGGCCCTTCATCTTCGTGGGGGCCATTCTCACGGCGGTTGTGTTCGCCCTTCTCTGGCAGCTGCCGCGCAACCAGAGCCAGAACTTCTACTTCGTGTGGTTCCTTGTGGGGTCGGTGGTCTTCTACATCACCTACACCATTTTCGTGGCGCCCTGGGTGGCCCTGGGCTACGAATTGACGCCGGACTACCACGAACGCACCCGCCTGATGGGCACGCAGAACTTCATCGGGCAGTTCGCCTATGTGGTCTCGCCCTGGTTCCTGTGGATCATGAACGGCGGCCGCTTCGGCGACCAGATTGCCGGAGCCGCCTGGCTGGCCGTGGCGGTGGGCGCCACCACGCTGATCCTGGGCGTGCTGCCCGCCATTTTCCTGCGTGAACGCCTTGCCACCCTGGCGGCGGAGCCGCCCAAGGAGGCCACGGAGGCGGGCGCCGGCGGCGGCGGAGCGCTGTGGCGCAATGTGCGGGACTTCGGCCAGGGCTTTGCCTCCACCATGCGCACCCTGCCCTTCCTGAAACTGTGTCTGGCCACTTTCCTGGTGTTCAACGGCTTCATCCTTATCTCGGCCTTTTCCAGCTATGTCATCATCTACTATGTGGCTGGCGGGGACCAGAGCCTGGGGGCCAAGTGGATAGGCATCTCGGGCACCGTGGGGGCGGTGGGAAGCTTCGCCGCCGTGGCCATCGTCACCTATCTGGGGACGCGCATTGGCAAGCGGAGCGCCTTCCTGGTGTCCACTGGCATCTCCATGGTGGGCTACGCCATGAAGTGGGTGTGCTACAACCCGGCGGCGCCCTGGCAGGTGCTTCTTCCCGCGCCCTTCCTGGCCTTCGGTCTGGGCGGCCTCTTCACCTTGATGCCGGCCATGATCGCCGACGTGGTGGACGCCGACGAACTGAAGACCCACGAGCGGCGCGAGGGCATGTTCAGCTCGGTGTTCTGGTTCACGGTGAAACTGGGCCTCACCGCCGCCCTGGCGGGTGGCGGCTACCTGCTGACAGCCACGGGTTTCGATGTGAACCTGAAGGGGCCCCAGGCCGCCTCCACCATCACCTGGCTTCGACTCAGCGACGCCATCATCCCCTTCATCAGCTCGGCCATCGCCATGTGGGCCGTGGCCACTTTCCCCATTACGGAGGAAAGCGCCCACCAGGTGCGCGCCCAGCTTGAGGCCCGCCGTGGCAAGGGCAAAGTGGAGGCCTGATCGCACAGCTCATCTCTAAGAAAAGCCCGGAGCGGGAATGCCGTTCCGGGCTTTTGCATGCGTGTCCTTGAGGTTCAGGCCAGGGTGAAGAACGCCTCCAGGCCCGCCGCGGAGCTGGTGCCCACCCAGAGTTGAAAGCGCCCCGCTTCGCTGATCCAGCGCTGTTGGCGCCCCACAAAGCGCAGGTCCTCCTCTCCCAGCTGGAAGCGCAGCTCCATGCGATCCCCTGCCTCCAGGCACACGCGGCGGAAATCCTTCAACTCCTTCACCGGACGGCTCAGGCTGGCCACAAGATCCCGCACATAGAGCTGCACGGTCTCTGTGCCCGCCCTTGGACCTTCATTCACCAGCTCCACGGTGATGCTCAACCTTTCGCCCGCTTTCAGCTCCTCACGATCCAGGCGCAGGTTGCGCAGCTGGAGGTGCGCGTAGCCCAGGCCGTGTCCGAAGGGATAAAGCGGCGTGTACCCGGCGTCCAGATAGTGGGACGTGTTGCCCAGGGAATGCTGCTTGGCGCCCTGCGGAATCTGTGCCATGGGCGTGTAGCTGCCCTCATCCGCCGGTCGACCGGTGGGGTTGTGGCTGTAGTGGACGGGAAGCTGGCCGCTCTGGCGCGGGAATGTGACGGGGAGCTTGCCCACCGGCTCCGCCACGCCGAAGAGCAGGTCCCGCAGGGCCGGTCCCGCCTGGTTGCCCGCGTGGAACATGCACAAAGTGGCGTGGGGCAGGTCGTGGATGCCTTCCAGTGCCAGGGGGCGTCCGGCCATGAGCACCAGCACCGTGGGCGTACCTGTGGCTGCCACGCGCCGCAGCAGTTCCTCCTGGGCGCCGGGCAGGCGGATGTCCGCCCGACAGTGGGCCTCGCCGCTTAAGATGGCCTCCTCACCCAGCACCAGCACGGCCACATCGGCCCGGGCGGCCAGGGCGGCGGCATCATCCAGGTGGCGCGCATCCAGGTCCCGGGTGGTGTCCAGCCCCGCATGATGCAAGATCTGGAAACCAGGACCCTCCCATTTCCGCAGGGCGGTCAGTGGCGTCACGCTGCGCGCGGCCTCGCCATCGAAGACCCAGGTGCCCATCTGTTCAGCAGCTTCGTCCGCCAGGGGGCCCAGCAGGGCCAGGGTGCGCACGGCATCCCGCCGCAGGGGCAGGAGTTCGCCCTCATTGCGCAGCAGCACGGCGCACTCAAGGGCGGCCTTGTAGGCCAGGGCCGCTCCCACATCGGGGGAGGGCTCCGTTGGAAGGGGGCGCAGGCCTTCCAGCAATCCCAGGCGCTCCTTCACCGCCAGCACGGCGGCCACCATGGCGTCCAGGCGCTCCAGGGTGAGCGCGCCATCCCGCACCAGATTTGCCAGATGGCGGCGGAAGGAGGATCCCGCCATTTCCATGTCCAAACCGGCCTTGGCCGCCTGCAGGGCCGCGTCTCCTTCGTCCTCCGCCACGCCGTGCAAGGTCAGTTGGCCCACACTCTCCCAGTCGCTGACCACGAAGCCCCGGAAGCCCCACTCGCCGCGCAGGACCTGGTCCAGCAGGAAGGCGTTGGCGCTGGCGGGCAGGCCGTCCACATCACAGAAGGAGGCCATCACTGTGGCCACACCGGCTTCCAGGGCCGCCTGGAAGGGAGGAAAATGCACCTGGCGCAGCTCGCGTTCAGACAGGGGGCAGCTGTTGTAATCCCGGCCACCTTCGCTGGCCCCATAGCCGGCGAAGTGCTTGGCGCAGGCCGCCAGGCGCGTGGGATCCCGCAGGTCCCCGCCCTGGAAGCCACGCACCATGGCCGCACCCAGACGGGAGACGAGCAGGGGATCCTCACCCAGGGATTCCGCCACGCGCCCCCAGCGGGGGTCGCGGGCCACATCCAGCATGGGGGCAAAGGTCCAGTTCAGACCACAGGCGGCCGCCTCCACCGCGGCATGGGCGGCGCAGGCCTCCACCAAGTCCGCACTCCAGCTGGCGGCCTGACCCAGGGGAATGGGGAAGACCGTGTGAAAGCCGTGGATGACATCGCGTCCCATCAGCAGGGGAAGTCCCGAAGGCCGGGTCAGGGCCAGCTGCTGCAGCTGGCACGCCACCGTCGGGTCCACTTCGTTCAGGATGCCGCCCACCCGTCCGGCGGCCACATCCTCGGCCAGCCACTGGGGAATGCTGCCTTCGGCTCCGTTCACCAGGCAGAGCTGGCCGATTTTCTCCTCCAGGTCCATGCCGTCCAGCAAGCGCCGAACCGTGGTGCCCAAAGCCTCGCGGGGAGTCGTGTCCTGTCCTTCCATGATCACAGGCTGAAATGGAGATAGCTGCGGATTTCCCACTCCGATCCCCGGCGTGCTCCAGGCGCCTCGGGGTCGCAGACCTCCTCACCCAGCGCATCCAGCGTGGTGGCCGGACAGTAGCGTGGCGAATAGCGATCCAGGCTGCGCCAGGTGCCGCGGATGCCCAGGCGCGTACCCGGCAGCTGCCACCAGGTAAGGCGCCCCGCACCCAGGGAGGCGTCGGCGCTGAGCTGCACCGGGAAAGTGAGGTTGAAATCCCGGTGGTAGTCGTAGGGACCCCAGTCATTGAGCTTGGCGCCCAGCACCAGCTTGGTCTCCTTAAGCAGGATGCGGGCCTCCGCGCCATAGCGGTGCACCACGCGGGGATCGTTGCCGTTGGGCTCGCCGGTGCCGGCGTAGAGAGTGGCGATCATGCCACGACCCGGCGTGGATTTGGCCACGATGCGGGCATGGGCCTCCCACAGGTCCCGTGCGGGCGGCGCCGAGGTGAAGGCAAAGGTGGTGCGGCCATCGGACAGGAAGCCGATGGAGCCGTCCTGGGTGGTGGGCTGGTGGCGGTAGATCACACCCGCGCTGATGGCCAGCGGGGCGTCCTCCATCTCATCGTTGTTCCAGGCATAGAACCAGGTGGCGGGAGTGGGATCCCAGGTCAGCAGCACTTCCCCCGCCAGGGTTTCCCTGTTGGCGCGCACGGCGAATGGATCGGCCAGCACATTGCGCGCCATTCCGGCGGGCATGGGGCCCACGATGGGTTTCTGCCACAGCAGATTTGGCCCCACCTGCAGATTTCCCGTTCCCCATGTGAAGCCGGTCAGGGCATTCACCTGGTTGCCGCTGCCCGTGTCCTTCAAATGCCAGCCCGTGTAGGTCTGGATGGCCGTGGGGCCGCCAGCCGCCACCACGCCCATCAAGGCGCCCTGGGCGTAGGCGTTCACGCGTCCATGGCGCCAGGTCAGGCGGGCCTTGGCGCCCAAAGCGTCCGTGGCCTTCACCCGGTCCACCATGGCAATAGCGCCCTCCATCACCTGAAACGTTTCGTCCACCTTGTTGGCGCCGGACCAGATGGCCCCCGCCTCCAGTCCCAAGGAGCCACGGGTGGCCTCCAGGTGCAGGGTGGCCTTGCGCGTGGGAGGCAAGGGAATGGCCATGGTGCTCACGGCGCTGCCCTGGTTGTCCAAATCCTCCTGATAGACCAGCGTGGCGGTAAGGGGGCCCAGACGACGGCGCGCCTTCACCAGGGCGGCGGGATTGGCTCCCCACCACAGCTGCGGGCCGGCGGCCAGTTTCAGGCCATCCAGCTTGCCCTTGCCCGTCAGTTCCACGCCCAGGGGCGCATCCCCGTTGTACATGTCGATGTTGGGGCCGTAGTTGGCCTCCTGGTACAGGCCGAAGAAGTCCCCTTCGTAGCCCCAGTGGTAATGGCCGGTGCGGTAGAAACCTTCCGCGTCGAAAGCGCTGTGCTGCCAGCTGACACTGGCTTGGTGCACTTTCACCCGCTCCAGGCCAGGCAACTCCACCGGCGCTCCCGGCGTGCGCACGGTCACCGTGCGGCCACGATTCTCGTAGAAGATCTCGTCAATGGGATTCTCCGGCACATGGCCCAGCACATTCAAGGAGAGGGTGCCGCGCACATTTCCCGCGGGCTGGGCCTCCACTTCCATGTAGAAGGACTCCAGCCGATCCGCGCCACGGAAGGAGGGATAGGCCCCGCCGCCAGCCACGGGCTGGTCCGGCGTGCTCACCCGACGGCCCCCCGTGTAGATGCTCTCCAGCTCCATGCGCAGTCCGCTCACACGCAGCTGCTGCTGGGATTCCGCCACCAGGGCGGCACGGTCTCCCCGAGCGCGGGTCAGGGCCTCCATGGCGGAGATGGAGGCGAAGTGCCGCTGCACGCCCAGGGAATCCACCCCCGCAGCCAAAGGATCCAGCTGGTGCACCTGGGCCAGGGCGTAATAGGCGGCGCGGGGATAGAGCGTGTACATGCCCCGGGCGTCCGTGGACCCCTTGGCGCACAGGCCCCACCACTCCTCATTCATGTTGTTGCGGCCTTCCACATAGTCATAAGGATAACCGCCATTGCCCCAGGAGGCATTGGCATCGTGGATGTCCAGGTTGCTCTCCTGCAGGTACTTCCACCAGCCATCGCTGAACTGGAAGGTGGTGCCGCCAATGGCGTTGCCGCAGCGACCCTTGCCGTGGGACTGCTCATAGATTTCGCGCCACTGGCCCAACACGAAGCGCGCCTGGTCCAGCTGGGTTTCCTGCAGCTCCACTGCGTTGAAGGCATCCGCGCCGAACTCCGTCACCAGCATGGGCAGGCCCAGTTCCTCTTTCACGCGGGTCCAGGCATTGGTGAAGGAAATGCCGCGGTACATGTTGCTGCCGAAGATGTCCAGGGCGGGCATCTCCTGGGCGATGAGATCCAGGTACTGCAGGTCGCCATTGGCCAGGGCCACGGGGTGATGGGGATCCAGTGTCTTCACGCGGGCGGCCACCTCGCCCAGCAGGCGGTACATGTGGCGGGCCCGCCAGTTGCCCCGCTCCTCGGCGGGAATGTTCTCCGTGGCGGCGCTGGTCCAGCTTAGGCCGTAGTTGTTCTCATTGCCCAGCAACCACAGCAGGAGACCCGGCGTGTCCTTGTACTGGGCCACCAGGGCTTCCATTTCTGAAAGCAAAAGCGCATGCACGCGGGGATCCGCGTAGTCCGTCACCGGCACCCAACTGCCGTCCAGGGTCAAACCGTAACGCCCCATGCTGTGGTTGAGAATGGTGGCGATGCCGTAACGCTGATAGATGTGGCTCACCCAGCGGGGCGGAATGCCCGCGTAGACGCGGATGGCGTTCACGCCCATGGCCTGGAGGAGGGGCATCTCGCGCTCCAGGGCCTCCTGGATGAACGCGTCGGGCTGGTTCCACAGGCTGTAGCTGTAATTCTGGCCAATGGGGACATAATCCCAGTTCACGCCCAGCACCATGAAATCCTTCCCGTCCACCTGCAGGCGCTGTCCCCGCGTGTCCTTCACCACCCTTACCGAGGTGGCCTGGACGGCACCGCTGAAGCAGGCAAGTCCCAGCACCAAGGCCAGGATCCGGACAACAGAAAAAGAAGGGCGAAGGCTGCGCATGGGCGGCTCCCCTGGCTGTGCGGCGCGGCCTTCCACCTTGGTGGGTCCAAGGGATTGGCTGCGCCGGAAGGCGTTGACGCGACTTTGTTCGATTCGCGAACAAAGTAACAGTTGCCCCTTGCCCCGCAAGTGTTTTCCACCACTGTCCCCAGGGAGTGGCGTGCTCTTCGTCTCACCCGGCGCCGCGGTTCCCTTGCACGACCTGCCGTGGGTGGGAAGTGAGAATCGAGAGTTCGAGATGGAGAAGGAGATGGAGAAGGAGCAAGAGACTCGTGTCCGGGGGGAGTACGAGGACGAGACTGTTTTGTGAAGGATATTGCCCCTGGACGACGAGGACGATTCTCGCGGCCGCTTGTCAGCCATTCCACCCATCCATCCAGTGGAGTCTTCCATGCGAACCCTGCGCTCCCTTCTGAGCTTTTGTCTGCCGGTCATCATCGTGCTGGGCTTCCTGGCGGGCTGCGGCGGGCCCAGCGATGCTCCCGCGCCGAAAAAGGTGGTGGTGGGCGTGTCCCTGCTCACGCGCACCCATCCCTTCTATCAGGACTTGGAGAAGGGTCTGCGGGAGGCCGCCCAGGCCCAGGGTTGGGAATTGGTGGTGCAGGCCGGCGAATTCGATGTGGCCCGGCAGAAGGAGCAGGTGGAAGCCTTCCTGGTGCAGAAGGTGGATGCCATGATCATTTCGCCCTGCGACAGCAAGTCCATTGGCACCAGCATTCAGGCGGCCAACGCGGCGGGGATCCCGGTGTTCACCGCGGACATCGCCGTGCTGGCCGATGGCGTTCAGGTGGTGTGTCACACCGCCTCGGACAATGTGGCCGGCGGCAGGCTGGCGGCCCAGGCGGTGGCGCAGGCCCTGGGCGGTCAGGGACAGGTGGCGGTCATTGACCACCCGGAAGTGGAGAGCGTCATTCAGCGCGTGGCCGGCTTCCGTGAAGAACTGGCCAGGCACCCGGGCCTGGAGCTGGTGAGCGTGCTTAGCGGCCACGGCACCAAGGACATGGCCTTCCGCACGGCAGAGGATCTGTTGCAGGCGCATCCCGGCCTGGACGCCATTTTCGGCATCAATGACGACAGCGCCCTGGGCGCGGTGGCGGCGGTGGA
>CAIWAD010000270.1 GCA_903910645.1 uncultured bacterium
CGCTGCAGCAGTCGCTCGGCAATGGGATTTCCATCGTGCAAGAGCCACATCAGCCAGCCGTCCAAAGCGGCGAGGCGCATGGCCGACTGGGCCTCTTCAAAAGGAAAGCTCATGGGAAGTCTCCGCTGCGCGCGCTGCTGTGTGAGGGTTCCGCGCCCCAAATAGCTGCTCCCCGGCCACGAGAGCAAGGGAAAAAGTGGATGCGCACAATGACATCTTTTGATCCCATTCACGCTGCAATGCTTGGGGCAAAACAGAGCTGTCATTCCCGCGAATGCGGGCATCCATGCTGTCCAGAGTTCCCGGCGTTCGCGTGGATGACACGGCCGACAATACGCGGAGCGCATCCGAGCACAAGAGCTGCTGGAGGCGGACGATGGAGGAGTCACATTGATCTACCTGGACCATAACGCGTCAACACCTCTCGCGCCAGAGGTGAAAGCTGCCATGCTGCCCTGGCTTGATAACGCCACCGGCAACCCCAGCAGCGGACATGCCTGCGGACAGGCTTGCCGCGAGGCCGTGGAGCGGGCTCGACGCCAGGTGGCCCATTTGCTGGGCTGCCACCCCGGCGAGATCCTCTTCACCAGCGGGGGCACGGAGAGCAACAACTGGGTGCTGCAGGGGTTGGCTCGCCGCTTCGGCCCCTGTCATATGATCAGCAGCGCGGTGGAACACCCCGCCGTGCTGGAGGTGCTGCGCTTTCTGGCCGGTCTGGGCGTGGAGAGCACCATCCTGCCCGTGGATGCCCAGGGCCGTGTGGATCCCGCCGCCGTGGAGGGCGCCCTGCGTCCCCATACTCGTCTGGTGAGCCTGATGCTGGCCCAGAACGAGACCGGCGTCCTGCAGCCTGTGCGCCAGGTGGCCGAGCTCTGCCGTGGGCGAGGCATTCTGTGTCACACGGATGCGGCCCAGGCCGTGGGCAAGATCCCGGTGGATGTGGAGGAGCTGGGCGTGGATCTGCTCAGTGTGGCCGGCCACAAGTTCAATGCACCCAAGGGCGTGGGGGCGCTTTTCGTGCGCAAGGGGCTGTCCCTGCCACCCTTGATGTTTGGTGCGGGCCACGAGGGCGGCCTGCGGCCCGGCACGGAGAATGTGCTGGCACTGGTGGGTCTGGGGGCCGCTGCGCGTCTGTGGGCAGAAGAGGGTGAAAGCCTGCGCGGGCGCATGACACTGTTGCGCGACCAGCTGGAGGCGGAACTGCGCAAGCTCCTGCCTGACCTGAAGGTGAACGGCCAGGGCGCGCCACGCCTTCCCAACACGCTAAGCGTGGTACTGCCTGGCGCACGCGTGGATGAGCGACTGGCCCGCTGCCCGGAGCTGGCCGCCAGCGCTGGCGCCGCCTGCCATGCCGACAGCGCCACGCCCAGCCATGTGCTGCGCGCCATGGGTCTGCCGGACCACGAGGCGACGCGCACCCTGCGCCTGTCCGTGGGTCTGGGCAACACGGAGGAGGAGATGCGTCTGGCGGCGGCGGGGCTGGCGCGCGATTGACTATGCGCTTTATCGAATCTTGCCAAAGGACGCTAGCGGAATCGTAGAGCGTGGCCGCCCCTGTATTGTGCACATGCTCCAGCAGGCGCTGCACAAGGGACTGCCCGTCAATGCGCATTGCCGTGTTGGCGGAGGAATTCGCGCCTCACCTTGTGGGATCGGAACATGAATGCTGCACCGGGCAAAGGGCTTTCATTTGAGCAGAAGCGGATTATTGGCGGATTGAAGTGCTGCCAATGGGGAATGAAATCAGTAGTCCCGCAGCCCCGCCCGCAGCCGCTCCAGCACCGGACCTACTTCCGCCAGGAAGGGCTGGCCCGTTAGGGTTTCAAAGGCCTCGATGTACTTTTGGGCGGTGGAGACGCGCACCTCGTCGGGGATGCTTGGCACCGGGCCGTCGCCGGTGAAGCCACGCGCCGCCAGCCAGGTGCGCAGGTGGTCCTTGTCAATGCGTCGCTGCTCGGCGCCCTGTTCGAAAAGCTCCTGATAGCTGTCCGCATACCAGTAGCGGCTGCTGTCCGGCGTGTGGATCTCGTCCATCAGGGTCACGCGGCCCTGGTCATCCAGGCCAAACTCGTACTTGGTGTCCACCAGGATCACGCCCTGGCGCGCGGCCTGCTCCACGCCGCGCTGGAAGAGGGCCAGGCTGATTTCCACCAGCTGGTCCATGATGGGCTTGGGCACATCCCCGCGCCGCACAATCTCCGCCGGGCTCACGCTCTCATCGTGTTCGCCCAATTCGGCCTTGGTGGAGGGCGTCACAATGGGTGCTTCAAGCTGTTGGTCCTTGCGCAGGCCCTCCGGCAGGATGTTGCCGCAGAAATCGCGCACGCCTTTCTGATAGTGGGTCCAGGCGCTGGTGCTGGTGTTCCCCGTGATGTAGCCGCGCACCACCATTTCCACTTTCAGGGGGGTCAGGTCGCGCACCACAATGGCGTTGGGGTCCGGCGTGGAGAGGATGTGGTTGGGCACCAGATCGCGGGTGGCGTTGAACCAGTACAGCGCCAGCTGGTTCAGCACCTGGCCCTTGAACGGGATGGTGGTCAGCACGGCGTCGAAAGCGCTCACGCGGTCGGTGGTCACCAACAGGCGGCGGCCATCGCGCGCCCAGGCTTCCCGCACCTTGCCATGGTGGCGCGTGCCGGGCAGGTCCAGATCCACTGCGTCCAGCGTGTGCAGCAATTGGGCGTGGATGGTGCTCAGTTCCATGACCCGGTCCCCCTCAATTCAAGTCCTGCTTCCTGCTCTGCCCTTCCCTTTCCAGGATTCTGGCCATCCCAGTGGAAACCGGGATCTCCCGCCACGGCGGGAAGGACAGACCGTCTGCTTCAAGCCATTAGAACTCGCAGTTGTCCGGCGTGCGCGGGAAGGGCACCACATCGCGGATGTTCTCCATGCCCGTGATGTACATGATGGCCCGCTCGAAGCCCAGGCCGAAGCCCGCGTGGGGCGCACTGCCAAAGCGGCGACTTTCCAGATACCACCAGTAGTCCTGCTCGTGCAGGCCCATTTCATTGATGCGTGCCAGCAGGCGGTCATGGCGCTCTTCGCGCTGGCTGCCGCCAATGATCTCCCCCACGCCCGGAACCAGCAGATCCATGGCGGCCACGGTCCTGCCGTCGTCGTTCTGCCGCATGTAGAAGGCCTTGATCTCCTTGGGGTAGTCAATGACGAAGACCGGCCGGCCCACATGGGTCTCCGTCAGCCAGCGCTCGTGCTCCGTTTGCAGGTCAATGCCCCAGCTGACCGGGTACTGGAAGGCCTGGCCAGACTGCTGGAGCAGGCGCACGGCCTCCGTGTAGGGAATGGTCTCGAAGGGCGTGGTGGTCAGCGCTTCCAGCCGTGCCACAATGCCGGGCTTCACCCACTGGTCGAAGAAGGCCATGTCCTCCGGACAATGATCCAGCACATGGCGGATGATGAATTGCAGGAAGTCCTGGGCCAGGCGCGCATTGTCCGCCAGGTCGTGGAAAGCCATTTCCGGCTCGATCATCCAAAACTCGCTGGCGTGGCGCGTGGTGTTGCTGTTCTCCGCGCGGAAGGTGGGTCCGAAGGTGTAGATGTTGCCCAGGGCCAGCGCGAACATCTCGCCGGAGAGTTGCCCCGACACGGTGAGATTCGTCTGGCGACCAAAAAAGTCCTGGGCCCAATCCACCTCACCGCCTTCCGTGCGCGGCGGATCCGTGGGGCTAAGGGTGGATACGCGGAACATCTCGCCCGCGCCTTCGCAGTCGCTTCCCGTGATGATGGGCGTGTGCACCCACACGAAACCGCGCTCATTGAAAAAGCGGTGGATGGCGTAGGCCAGCACGCTGCGTACGCGGAACACGGCGCCGAAGGTGTTGGTGCGTGGCCGCAGGTGGGCAATAGTGCGCAAGTACTCGAAGGAGTGGCGCTTCTTCTGCAAGGGGAAAGTGGCGTCGCAATCCCCCACCAGCTGCACGGTGTAGGCCTTCAGCTCCACACTCTGGCCCTTGCCCTCGCTGGGCGCCAACTGGCCCGTCACGCTCAGGCAGGCGCCCGTGAGCACGCGGGAGACCTCGTCGTAGTTGGACAGGCTCTCCGCCGTGTACACCACCTGCAAGCCCTTCAGGCAGCTGCCATCGTTGAGTTCAATGAAGGAGACCGCCTTGCCGGCGCGATTGGTGCGCACCCAGCCCATCACGGTGATGGTGCCTCCGGTGAGTTCGCCGCCCGCCAGGGCTTGCTTGACAGGAATCCGCTGCTGCATGCCTTGTCCTTCCTTGCTGCGCCTTGTCTGGCAGGCCAAGCTGCCCGCGGGCCCTTCCCGCACCGGCGCAATGTATCTTCCCCCGCCCAAGGGGCCGAGCCCATCGGCCGGAAAGGATACATGGCCACGCGCCGATTTCGTCTGGACAATTTGAGCGCCCCCTACGACGACCCCCGTTCGCCGCAGGAACTTTTGGCTGCGCGCCTCTCACTTCCCACGCACGAAGTGCAGGATGTGGAGGTGCTGCGCAAAAGCCTGGATGCCCGCCACAAGCCGCGCCTGTTGCAGGTGTTCAGCCTGGCCTTCACTGTGCAGGAGAGCCTGCTTCCCGCCCAGCTTCCGGGGCTTTCTCCACACCAGGATCCCGAGTTGCCGGAGATGCCCAGCATTCCCCTGACGAGTCGCCCGGTGATTGTGGGTGCGGGGCCGGCGGGGCAGTTCGCCGCGCTGGGATTGGCGGCGAAGGGCCATTGTCCGCTGGTGCTGGAGCGCGGACGGGCCATTGCCCAGCGGCGCCTGGATGTGCGGCGCCTGTGGATGGAGCGCGTGCTGGACACGGACAGCAATGTGCAGTTCGGTGAAGGCGGCGCGGGCACCTTCAGCGATGGCAAGCTCACCAGCCGCAACGCCAACTGGTTCACGCGCCAGGTGCTGCGCTGGTTTGTGGAGCTGGGCGCCCGGGAGGAAGTGGTCTACAGCCATTTGCCCCATGTGGGGACGGAGGGCATCCGCCGGGTGAGCACGCGCCTGCGCCAAATGCTGGAGCGGGCGGGCGTGGAGTTCCGTTTTTCCGCCCGTGTGGATGGGCTGGTGGTGGAACAGGGACAGGTGAAAGGGGTGCGGCTGGCCACCGGCGAGGTGATCCCCACCAACTGTGTGATCCTGGCGCCGGGCCACAGCGCCCGGGACACGGCGCGGACCTTGTTCGGCCAGGGGCTTCCCATGGAACTGAAACCCTTCGCCATGGGCTTGCGCGTGGAGCATCCCCGGGGCTTCATCGATGAGCGCCAGTATGGAGCAGGTTGCCGTCTGGAGCTTACCGGCGCCGCCACTTACAAACTGGCGGCCCAGACGGCGGGTGGACGGGGCTGCTACTCCTTCTGCATGTGCCCTGGCGGCATGGTGGTGCTGGCCGCCAGCGAAGAAGGCCGCTTGGTGGTGAACGGCATGAGCTGGTCGGCCCGACGCATGGCCTGGTCCAACTCCGCACTGGTGGCGCAAGTGGGTGAGGAGGATTTGCGTCGCTGGGGCGCCGGCCTGGGAGCGGCGGACTCGCCCTTGTTGGGTCACGCTGTGCAGGAGGAATTGGAGGCCCGCGCCTTCGCCATGGGCGGTGGCCAGTGGAATGCTCCGGCCCAGCGCGCAGAGGACTTTCTGCGCCAACGCATCAGCCGCATGCTGTCCGCCAGCAGTTACCGGCCCGCCCTGCAACCCAGTCGTTTGGATCAATTGCTGCCTGAAGTGCTCGTCAATTCCCTGCAGGAAGGAATCCGCCGCTTTGATCGCGCCATGCCGGGCTTTATCGGCGAAGGCCTGCTGATTGGTCCGGAAAGCCGCACATCATCCC
>CAIWAD010000271.1 GCA_903910645.1 uncultured bacterium
CGCCAGGGCGCCGCCATCCCAGTCCGGCGGGCTGTCCACGCCGTAGGTGGCGTTGTCCACAATGTCCCCGGTCAGCAGAGTGACCAGCTGTTGGCGATCCCCCACCAGGTTGAAGTCCCCGGCCATGAGCATGGGCGTGCCTTCCGGCAGGGTGATGGCGCCACCGCCCGTGCGGGCGTCCTTGAGGAACTGGATCAGGCCGTCCGCCTCGTCCTGGCGTTCGGCGTTGGCCGTGCAGCAGCGCAGATGACAGGCAATGAAGAGCAGGCTGTCTCCCAACACGCTGCTGGCGTCAATGAGCGCCGCCGTTTCGCGATAGGTGCCCTGCACCAGCCAGCTGTTGCGAATGGGGAAGCGCGAGGCGATGACATTGCCCGCGTCCAGCTTCACTGCTGTCCAGGGGCCCAATTCGGGCACCAGCTGGTTCAGGCGTGTCACCGTCTGCGCGGCAGTCTCGTTCCACACCTCCTCAAAGGAAATGATGTCTGGCGCCAGCAGCGTGAGCAGGCGGTCGTATTGGTTGGTGTAGGTGGTGTTGAAGAGGCCGCTGCTGAGCACGTTCCATGCGGCGATGCGCAGGCTGCCGTCGTCCACGCGCTGAGGCGAGCGCACAGCCAGGGCGGACAGGCTCCCGGCGCCCACGCGCACGGTGCTGAACCCTGTGGAGGGCAAGCGGTCGCCACCTGTCTGATAGACCACGGCTTTCAGGCTGTCCAGTGGGAAGAGCAGATGGCTGCCATCGGGCCGGGCCGCCAGATTGAAGGTGATCTCGTAATCGCTGGACGAATGGGTGGGGAGGGTGCGCAGGCCCAGGTCATCGTGGCGCACGGTGATGGCCGTGGTGCTGCCGTACTTGTAGCTGCCGCTGCGCGATCCGAAGGTCCAGATCAATTCGGCGCCCAGGCCCTCCGCCGCCGTGCCCGTGGCGCTGTTCCAGTCCGTGTCCAGAGCCAGCTTGAGCGTGTTGCTCTCCTGCAGGAGCAGGTCCGCCCCCAGGCGCAGGCGCAGGGTCAGGGTGGTCTCGTCCCGCGACGCCTGCAGCAGTTGCAGGTCCGGACTGGCGTCACCTGACGCGTCGGTGGCCAGCACGGGCCAGCCTTCCCAGTCATTGGTGAAGCCATCGTGGACCACGCGCAACCATTGGGCCGTGGCCGACTGGGCACCGCACAGCACAATGCCCAGGAGAAGTGAAGTGAGCTTTTTCATGGGGGAAGCATGGCATTCCTTGGGCTGAAATGCAGTTCTTCAAAGCTGGAACAGTGGAGTCACCCTCCTCCGGGGCCAAGCGATCTTTCATTGCCTGCCCTGTCACACACTTCACAGTTCCCCGGTTCCTCCCGGGGGTCTTCACTTGGTAGCTTCAGTTCCACTGGATGAAAGGGATGGGAGTGGATGCCACACTGACCGTACACGGCCTTGGCAAGCGCTACGGCGCACGCGAGGTGGTGAAGGATCTGCAGTTCCAACTGGATGCCGGGGAAATCCTGGGCTTCCTGGGTCCAAATGGCGCTGGCAAGAGCACGAGCCTGCGCATGCTGTTGGGCCTGGTGCGTCCGGACGCCGGCCACTTCACCATTCTGGGCGAGCGCTTTCCGGGAGGAAGCCGCCAGGC
>CAIWAD010000272.1 GCA_903910645.1 uncultured bacterium
AGCCACGGCCTGCGACTGCCGCCGGAAGCCCTGCATTTGCGCCTGGGAATCCCTGGCGCCGGACGCATGGAGAGTTTGAATGTGGGCCACGCCATGGCCATCTGCGCCTGGCAGCGCTGGCAGAGCACGCGCCTTGCGTGAACTGTCACTCGCTGTCTGTGCCCTGCCCTGGATTGGCGTCCTTGTCCTGCCCCTTGTCGCCACCAGCCCCGACGCCTCGCGTCTGGGCACGCTCTTCGCCGCACTGCTGATGGGGCTTCCCGCCTTGTTGGGAACACCCCGCCCGCTGCGGCGCGAGCTCTTTCCTTTTGTCATGACGGCCCGCATGGCAGCGGGAACCGCGCTTGCCGCCGGCGCGGTCACCAGCCTTCATCTGTGCGCCACCTGGATCACCCAACGCCTTTGGCCCTTTTCCGCCGCAAGTCTTAACGCCTTGCGCCACAACTTTTTCCCGGACTCCGGCGCGCACCTGGTACTTGTCCTGACCACGCTGCTCCTGGTGACGCCGCTCATGGAGGAGGTCTTCTTCCGCGGTGTGTTACGGGCGCAGTTCGCCCTGTCCTTTCCCGCCCTGCGCGTGCCTGGACCGGCCCTGCTTTTCGCCCTGTTGCATGGCGAGGCGCGAAATGTGCCGGCCCTGTTCCTCTTGGGCCTTTTGCTTGGCTTCCTGCGGGAACGCAGCGGCTCCCTTGCTCCGTGTATCCTGGTCCATGCCGTGGTGAACGCGGCGGGATGGTGGTGGCTGTGGCGCGCGGCCTCCACCTTGTGACGCCCTTGGCCGGACAGGCCGCACGCGCGGCCTTACCTTTCAGCCAAAGCACAGGGAGTGGAATGGAACGCGTACGCATCGGCTTTCTTCACCACCGCGAAGAGTTGCACCTCTACCTGCCCGCCGGAACGCGGCTGGGCCTGACGCTGCTGGACGCGCCGGGGGAGTGGCGTCTTGCCGCTGAGCAGGCCATCCCGGCCCTCGTGCAGCCTGCGCTGAAAGTGCTGGAGAGCGCCGATCGGGCCCTGGTGGAGGCCACAGTGGCGCGCTTGTCCGCCCATGGCGCCATCCTGCGCGACCATGCGCCTGGAGGTCGGTGGCGGGAGGCCCATGTCCTGCCCACCTGGTTGGTGGCGGTGCCCCTTGGGGAGCTTGAGGACGCCACGGCCCGGGAGCACATGCTGCGCGAGCAGTCCCGACCGGAAGACCACATCCTGCTGGCAAGCCTGCGCAAGGAGTTGGGTGATCTGGCGGGAGTCCCGGGCAGCCTTGGGCCGCCGGCCCTGTGGCACATGAAAGCCCCCGTGCGCACCCAGTGGATTGAGCGGCCACAGTGTGGGCGGATTCTGCTGGAAGGTCCGGGCGGGGTTATGGCAGCGGTGGACTCTCCTTTGCGCATTGTGCTGCCAGAGAGCGCCCTGGCCCAGGTGGGTGATGTGCGCGTGGGCATTGGCTTCCACTGGGATCATCTGGAAAGGTTGGGCTACGAGGACACGCTGGAGGCCTGGATCGAGCCCGGCGGCCACCTGGGACTGGTGAACGAGCTGCCGCTGGAGCGCTATCTGACCAGCGTGAACAGCTCGGAGATGACCGCCGATTCGCCGCACCATCTGCTCTGCGCACAGACAGTGGCGGCGCGCAGCACCATCCTGGCCACGCGGGGCCGCCACCACGCAGGCGAGCCCTTCGACATTTGCGCCGACGACCACTGCCAATGCTTCCGTGGCTGCGGCACCATCCGCGAGGCCAGCGCCCTGGCGGCGCGGGAGACGGCGGGTCAGGTGCTGGCCTGGGAAGGCCACATCTGCGACGCACGCTACTCCAAAAGCTGTGGTGGAATCGTGGAGGCTTACGAGCATGTGTGGGAGGACCAGCC
>CAIWAD010000273.1 GCA_903910645.1 uncultured bacterium
ATCCATGCCGCCGTCCACCACGGCCACCACAATGTCCCGCCCCAGGGGATCCGTGCCGCCGGTGGCCACATCCCAGGCCTCCGGGGCATCCACATCGGCGTCCGTGACCTGTTGCAGGTTCCACATCTGGGAGAACTCCGCGTCGTCCGGCTGCACCCTGTCCTGGGTGAAATGGTCCGCCTGGGCCCAGCGCACCTGGGGCAGACGGCAAAGAGAGCGCAGGCTCTCCTCCACGCCACGACCGTCCGTCAACGCCAACAGGAAGATGTCCAATCGCGGCACCAGGACGCGGCTCACCTGCCAGTCCTTGCCGTCCAGCAGGGTGCGGGCCTCTTCAAGAGTGGTGGGACGATCCAGGCGCACCAGCACATGATGGGCGTCCCAGTTGGCGGCGTGGCCCAGGGAAACCAGCAGGCCCAGGGACATCAGGCGGGTGAAAAAAGTCATGATCCAGTCTTTCGCTTGAAGGCACTGTTGCAGGAGGGCGTCCACGAAGGGTGAACGCGCTTGCCTCCATAAGATCGGCAAGACGAGGCGTCACTTTTTCATCTTCAGGCTGAAAAAAGCCCGTCCGCGCCATGGCGCAATGCCGCAGGGCCTATTACTTTCCAATGTCAACGAATTCACATCCGGCTTCCGCGCCATCGCGGCATATCCATCGTGAAGGAGTGTTTCATGTCCACCTTGAAGGCCAAACTGGCCAACGCGATTCCCAAAATGCAGGATGAGATCAAGCAGATCCGCGCCGAGCACGGCGAGAAGATCCTGGGCACCTGCACCATCGACCAGGCTTACGGCGGCATCCGCGACGTAAGCTGCATGGTCACCGAGACCTCCCTGCTGGACAAGTTCGAGGGCATCCGCTTCCGCGGGTTGAGCATCCCCGAGTGCCAGCAGCAGCTTCCCCATCATCCGGAAGGCGAAGAGCCCCAGCCCGAGGGCATTTTCTGGCTCATGCTGACCGGTGAAGTGCCCACCCGCGAAGAGGTGGACGGCCTTACCCAGGAATGGCGCGAGCGCAGCACCGTGCCCGCCCATGTCTTCAAGACCCTTGATGCCCTGCCCGTGGACGCCCATCCCATGATGCAGTTCAGTACGGCCATTCTAGCGCTGCAGACGGAGAGCAAGTTCGCCGCCAAGTACCGCGAGGGCATGCCCAAGAAGGAGTACTGGAGCTGGGCCTTTGAGGACACCATGGACCTCATCGCCCGCCTGCCCCAGGTGGCGGCCTACATCTACCGCCGCACCTACAAGAACGGCGAGCACATCGCGCCGGATCCCACCCAGGACTGGAGCGGCAACCTGGCCCACATGCTGGGCTACGACAGCCGCGAGTTCCGCGAACTGATGCGCCTCTACCTGACCATCCACTGCGACCACGAGGGCGGCAATGTCAGCGCCCACACGACTCACCTGGTGGGCAGCGCCTTGAGCGATCCCTACCTCAGCCTGAGTGCCGGCATGAACGGTCTGGCCGGCCCCTTGCACGGTCTGGCCAATCAGGAAGTGCTGCGCTGGGTCTTCGAGTTCCGTGAGAAGCTGGGCGTGGATGTGCCCTCCAAGGAGCAGCTGGAAGCCGCCCTGTGGGACACGCTCAATGGCGGCCAGGTCATTCCCGGTTACGGCCACGCCGTGCTGCGCAAGACGGATCCCCGTTACATGGCCCAGCGCGAGTTCGCCCAGAAGCACCTGCCCGAAGATCCCCTGTTCAAACTCGTGGGCATGATCTTCGAGAGCGCGCCGGACATCCTGCTGAAGCACGGCAAGGCCAAGAATCCCTGGCCCAATGTGGACGCGCACTCCGGCTGCCTGCTCGTGCACTATGGCATGGATGAATACGACTACTACACCGTGCTCTTCGGTGTCAGCCGCGCCCTGGGCGTGCTGGCCAGCCTCATCTGGGACCGCGCCCTGGGCCTGCCCATCGAGCGTCCCAAGACGGTGACCACGGAGTGGATCAAGGAATTCGTGAAGCAGGCCTAACGCCGCTTTTCGCCCTTGCATGGAAAACCCCCGCCCCTCGGCGGGGGTTTTCGCTCCACCCCACAGCCTCAAAAAGGGCCGGGATGGCGGGGAATTGGTTCACCCTTCGAACGAATTTGCCACCTTCCGGCTGTCAAGGTTTTGGCAGGCCAGCGCTCGGCTGGCCACCTCCCAAGTCCACACACCCAAGAACTGGAGATTGCCGCCGCATGAGCCTGTTGCACTCCCTCTTCGGGCATTCGGTTGGAAAGAAACTGCTCATGGCGGGCAGCGGCCTTTTGCTGCTGCTCTTCCTGGCTGTCCACTTGATGGGCAACCTGCAGCTCTTCTCCGGGCCGGAGACCCTGAACGCCTACGCCCACTTCCTGCACTCCAAACCCGCCCTGGTGTGGGGCGCCCGGTTGGGCATGCTCCTGCTCTTCGGCGTGCACATGGTCACCAGCATCCTGTTGACGCTGGAGAACCGCGCCGCGCGGCCGGTTCCCTATCATCAGGAAGCCACCATCAAGGCCACCCTGGCCAGCCGCACCATGATCTGGAGCGGACTGGTGGTGGCGGCCTTTCTCGTCTACCACCTCCTGCACCTCACCCTGCACGCGGCTGGCCCCGCCTTGACGGCTGAGGGCGGCATCGATGTCTACGCCACAGTGGTGGCGGGTTTCCAGGTGCCGGCCATCGCGGGCTTCTATCTGCTGGCCCAGATCCTGCTCTTCTTCCATCTCATGCATGCCTTCCAGAGCGCCTTCCAGACCCTGGGCTGGCGGCATCGCCGCTTCACTCCCGTGCTGGAAAAGCTGGGACTGGCCTATGCCCTGGTCATTGCCGGCGGCAACTGCGCCATCGTGCTTTCGGTGTGGAACGGCTTCGTGCGCTAAGTCCCCTGGTGGGCGGATCGAAAGGACCTCGACATGCAATTGGATGCCAAGATTCCCGGCGGGCCCCTTGAGAAGAAATGGGACACCCGTCGCTTCGACAGCAAGCTGGTCAACCCCGCCAACCGGCGGAAGTACCATGTGATTGTGGTGGGCAGCGGCCTGGCAGGCGGTGCCGCGGCGGCCAGCCTGGGTGAAATGGGCTACCGCGTGAGCGTTTTCTGCTACCAGGACAGCACGCGCCGCGCCCACAGCATCGCCGCCCAGGGCGGCATCAACGCCGCCAAGAA
>CAIWAD010000274.1 GCA_903910645.1 uncultured bacterium
CCGCAGGGTGACCAGATTGATGACGCCCCCCATGGCCGTGGAGCCGTAGAGCGAGCTGTAGGAGCCCTTGGCCACCTCCACCCGTTCCACCACCGCCAGGGGCACCATGGACCAGTCCGGTCCACCCGTGTCCGCCGTCACCGCCGGCTTGCCATCCACCAGCAGCAGCACGCGGTTGCCCACGCCGCCACCCAGCAGATTGGAACTGCCACGGATGCTCAGGGAATTGGTGGTGGCGCCATCACTGCGCTTCACCGAGATGCCCGGCACCACTTCCAGCACGCGGGACAATTCCTGGCTGGGCGTGCGCGCCAGGGTTTCGCGCCCCACAATGTCAATGCGCGTGGCGGCGTTGCGCGTGCTCTGCACCCGGGCGTCCGTGCTGTAGACGGTCATGTCCTCGCCGCGCAGCCAGCTGGCCTGCAGGCGCAGGTCCTGCACCGCGCCGTCGGACTGGCGCACGGTGACCTGCAGCGGGTTGTAGCCCATCACGGTCACCTGCACCACGCCGCCGGGCTCCGCCCCCATGTCCAGGTGGTAGCGGCCATCCGGCCCACTGGGGCAGGCCTTTCCCGTGACGTGGGACTTCAGGCTGGCTCCGGACAGTGCCTCGCCCGTCTCCGCGTCCAGTACCCGGCCGCTCAGTTCCCAGGCCAGGCCCTGGCTCGCCGCCAGCACTCCGCCCAGCGCAAGCACGCGCCACACGCCACTCAAGCTCTAGTTCCCCGTGCGGCAGGACAGCAGCAGGCCGCCCATGCCGTTCTGGTCGGCGTTCAGCGTGATGGGCACCAGGGCCGGCGTGGTGGCATTCCAGTCCCAGCCATAGCCGCCATAGAAGGCGTTCAAGGGCGTGGTGCCGTAAGGATAACCGTAGAGCACCAGATGACCGGTAACGGAAGTGTCGAACTGCAGGGTGAGCAGGAATTCCGGGTCCGCCGAAGTGACGGCCTCCATGGCAAGTGGCATGCTGGGAGCGCCCGGGTTGGCGCTGGTCATGAAGACCACATAGAAGTTGGTGTAAGCCGTGGGCCAGCCGTTGTCAAAGGAAACGCTGCCGCCCAGCTGGCCGGGCTGAAGTTGCACATCCGTGTCCGGCATGCGGCCAAGGGTGCCGGAAAAGTCCAGGGTAAAGTCGTCGCCACCGTCCAGCACAATGGCCGAGGGCAGTGAATCGTTGGTGGCGAAGTCCGCGCCGTAGAGGCCCAGCACCGGCTCGTCCAGTCCGGATTGCCCGCCATCCCGCCATCCCACCACCAGGCTGGGATAGGTGCCCGGCGTGATGTCCAGGATCTCATAAGCGAGCACATGGGTCTGACCAGCGGGAGTGGGGCTGTTCAACTGCTCGGTGGCATAGCTGGGCGGGCCCTGGGGCGCCACATTCACCGCCATCTCTGTGTGCCACTGGGAGAACAGGGAGACCTGGATTTCGCCCGTGGTGGGCCAATCCCCCGTCAAGGTGACCGTGCCGCGAATGCTGGCCAGCTCGTCTCCGCCCAGGTCGTCGTTGGTTTCCGTGCAGCCGGCCACCAGGCCCGCCAGACAAAGCAATCCGAAGATGGTGCGGCCCATGCCGTCCTCCTGTTTTTCCTGTCAAGAAGTTGACGGGCGGCGGCGGGCCGAGTGTCAGCCAAGTGTCAAAGCTCCGCCCATGAAAAAGGGCCCGTGCATGCACACGGGCCCCGGAAATTCAGCTTGTGTGGTTTCAGGACTCGGCGCGGATTTCCGTGGCGGCGCCGGCCTTGTCGTCCGTGGGTTCGCGCACAATGTAGAAGCTAACCGCAAGGCCCAGCAGGTCCTCGCTGAAGTCCAGGCCCTGGGCCAAATCCGATAGATGGAAGAAGTAATCGTAGCCCGCTTCGCTGGTGATGAAGCCAAAGCCCTTGTCCAGTTTCAGCGTCTTGATGTGCCCGAAGGTCATTTCACCTTGTTCCACGGCGCGGTCGCGCTCGTCGTCGTAGGCCGAGGCCTGGGACTCACGCTGCTCCTCGAAGCGTGAGCGGCAGTCGTCGCAGAAGAAGCGCTGGCCGGGACGCGGATAGTAGGTGGTCCAGGTCATGCGATCGCCCGTGTGCTCGGGGCCCTGGCATTCCAGCATGTGGGGCTGGCGCACCAGCTGCACGGCGCTCACCATCTCGTCCATCCAGATGGTGTCGAAATCGGAAACCTGCGTGCGATCCTCCGGCGTGGAGAACTCCGGCGTGCAGGCGTTTTGGATGCTCACAATGGCCGTGCGACGCCCCATGCGGCGGATGGTGCGGATGGCCGGCTTGTAGTCGCGGTCCCCGATGAGGAAGACGAAGATGTCGCA
>CAIWAD010000275.1 GCA_903910645.1 uncultured bacterium
ACCGCGTTGGTGGGGCGCAACGACTGCGGCAAGTCCGCTGTCATTGATGCAATCAGATACGCCCTTTTGACACGCGATCAGAACTACCTTCGTGTTCAGCCTGATGACTTTCATGTCGACGAGTTGGGGCAGCAATCCGACGAGATTCACATCCAATGCCGCATGGACGATCTCGATGACGAAGAGAAAGGGGCATTCGTAGAATACCTCTCGTACAACGGTTGTGATGTTTCTCTATTCATCAATTGGTCAGCCATCAAGCGAGGCCAGTCGCCAAGCGCTCGTCGGTGGGTTGATGTATCGGTTCGCAGTGGTATTGATGGTACTGGTCCTGCATTCGAGTCCGCTGTTCGTGAACTGATTGCATGCACCTACCTTCGTCCCCTTCGCGACGCTGCCCGGGAGATGTCGTCTGGGCGCGGTTCACGATTGTCACAGATCTTGGTGAACATTCCAGCGATCAGCCAGGGCGAGGCTTTCGACGAGAACTCCCCGCCAGCCGAGCCAAACGAGGTGGGCAAACTGAGTCTTCTGGGATTGGCGGACTATTTCCGCCATGGTGTGAAGAACCACGAGGGGGTGAATGGGGCAGAAAAGTCAATCAACGATCAATACTTGTCCTCCATTCTTCTAAAGGGCGACAGCTTACGAAGTAAGATTGATATTACTGAAGGAGGTAGCGATACAATTCGCCTTCGTCAGATCCTTGAACGATTAGAACTAGGACTACTAGAAGCTTCAGATGACAGCGCACGAGGCCAATATGGCCTTGGGTCAAACAACATTCTTTTCATGGCATGTGAGTTACTCCTGCTGGGGCGAGAGCCAGAAGGACTGCCCTTGCTCCTCATCGAGGAGCCTGAAGCACACCTTCATCCACAACGCCAATTGCGCTTAATGGACTTCCTATCAAAGGTGGCAGCCGGCAAGAAGGTAGAATCGCTGCGTGCAGTTCAGGTTATACTGACCACCCACAGCCCGAATCTGGCATCAACCATTCCGCTCCAGAATCTCGTTATCCTGGAGGGCGGACGCGCTTTTCCTCTTGCGAGGGGTGAAACAAAGCTTGCCACCAATGACTACAGATTCCTTGAACGCTTCCTCGATGTCACAAAGGCAAACTTGTTCTTTGCACATGGTGTCATTGTCGTCGAGGGTGATGCCGAAGCCCTGTTGATCCCGACGATTGCCCGGCTCCTGGATGCCGACATCACCGAGCACGGCATCTCAGTCGTGAATGTTGGCGGGACCGGGCTCCGACGCTACGGCAGGATCTTCCAACGGTCAGATGAAAGTGCGCCGATGCTATCCACTCCTGTCGCCTGTCTGGCGGATATGGATGTGATGCCAGACTGCGCCCCAGCCATCTTGGGATTGGTCAAGGGGGACGAAGACGAGCAATGGACAAACCCAAAGCGTCGCTGGAAGGCTTTACGTGACTTTGGAATCGATTTGATGTCCCGCGAGCAGTCGTTGAATGAGCGACGTGCTAGCCTCCGCGCTTTCGACGGTCAGTCTGTAAGGACGTTCATTGCTGACCACTGGACCTTCGAGTTCGACTTGGCATGCAGCGGCCTCGCTGAGGAGGTCTACATAGCCGCAACCCTGGCAAAGCACGATGACGCTATCTGTGAGGGGAAGCTTGCCTGCGCTAATGTCATCGAGGAAGCCAAGGCTGAATTCGAAAGCATGACAGATTCAGCCGGAGGGGACCTGGATGTGCTTTGCAGTCGGATCTACAAGCTCTTTCATTCTCGTAACGCGTCGAAGGCGATCGCAGCACAGTACTTAGCCAACACCCTCGCCGAAGAAGGGGGCAAAGAGGGATTTGATCGATCGACCTTTGCTACGAAACTGCCCCGATACATCGTCGATGCAATCGCATATGTGAGCGGCGTTGAGATCGTGACGGTGAAACCGGCAGAATCAGATACTGTGGAAGAGGCTAATGGCTGATCCGTGGCCCCTCATTCCTGAGATCACTGCTGAAGATATTGAGTGGGCACGCAGACTCCTGGGGCTCCGGGATTTAGACCAACCGCGCCTTGATTTCCTGCGTACCTGCACAACACATGATGTATCCGCCTGTCCTGGGAGTGGCAAGACTACACTGATTGTTGCGAAGCTTGCCATCCTTGCCCGCAAGTGGCCTCATCGCACCCGAGGCATCTGCGTGCTCTCACATACGAATGCCGCCCGCGAGGAGATCCAAAAGAGTCTGCGAAGTACTGTTGTGGGGCAACAGCTCCTCTCTTATCCGCATTTCATTGATACCATCCATGGCTTTGTGAATCGATTCCTTGCTCTGCCATGGCTGAATGCGAATGGACTTCCTTCACCGACTGTTGACGATAACGCGGCAATTGCATACCGTTGCCGGATTCCGACCAAAGATGAATATTGGAAGGTTGAGAGCTTCTTGAAACGAAGAGGTAGTAGTTTCGAACAGATTCGCCTTTTGGATAGAAATCTCGCAATCTGCCTTACAAAAAGTGCATTCCCATCTGGACCTGATTCCGAGTCGCACAAGATCGCCAAACGCGCAGTTTCGGAGTCTACTCATGCAGGGTACTTCTGCTATAACGAAATGTTTATCTGGGCGAAAGCTCTTCTTGAAGATTATCCTGCCGTTTCAAAATGGCTCCAGTGCCGATTTCCATTGGTTATGATTGACGAAATGCAAGATACCACCAGGCTTCAGGCAGAGATTCTGGAAGAAGTTTTCCCTACCACAAGCCCAATTAATGCTTTACAGCGCGTAGGTGACCCAAATCAAGAGATATTTGGTGACGAGAGCTCAGACTCGACGCATGGCAGCACTTTTCCTGAACCATCCGCGTGCATGGTGATCCCAACCAGTTACAGGTTTGGACCTCGGATAGCCGCACTTGCCTCACCTTTTGCGATAAGCGCAGTGGGTCCCAATGGCCTTCAAGGCGCGGGTCCTCGGGTGGTCGGGGACGCCCGCGCGTGCGACACAAATGCAGTGTTCATCTTCCCCGACGCCAGCCCCCAATGTGTTTTGGATGCGTACGGCCGGCACGTTCTTACACACTTCAGTGATACTGCATTGAAACAAGGCAGAGTGGCTGCCGTAGGCGGAGTGCATCAAAGCGCGAGCGATGTGACTGTAGGCCATCCGCACTTCCCGAAAACCGTATCTCATTATTGGTGTGGCTACTGCGCCGAAGTTGCTCGACGTGAGGCGCATCCTCGGACGCTGGTTCAATATGTCCATATGGCCCAGGCATTGGCACGAAGCGAGCGCAACCTCTCGCCGGGGGCAGAGAAGATCTCGGCTGGACTGGTGCGCTTGGCTCGTCGTATGGGTGGCACCTGCTTACTGAATAGACGATCTCCATCACACCGCGCGCTCACTGAGGCGCTGACCAGTAATGATGAGGCCGCTGCGGCATACCACCGCCTATTGCGTGCTTTCCTAATCAACCAGGAGCCACTGACTCCCGCATCCTGGGAAGAGCACCAAGCCGACGTGTTACAAGCTGCATCAGGCCTTATCGATTCAGGATTGTCCCGTGAACCTGATGACACCTTCTTGCATTGGGCGGAGCATGACATGTCGCTCAATGTTTCCGCTGCACCACCTTCGATGGTTACCGGTCCTAACATCTATCGCGTTGGAGATGACACTGGGCGGTGCGTCGATATCCACCTCGGTTCTGTGCACTCGGTAAAAGGTCAAACCCATCTGGCGACGATGCTTCTTAGTACATACCGGTACGATCATTCGGCGAAGAAGATACTGCCATGGTTACTCGGTGATAAAATGAATCTGTGCGGTGCTGGGTCGCGAGACCGAAGTCGGTTGTTGCTTACGTACGTAGCGATGACGCGGCCAAGTCACCTCTCATGTCTGGCGATTCCAAGATCAGCACTTGGTGATGACGTCGAGCAGCCCAAGATCATCGCCAAGCTTCGGGAGCGCGGGTGGGCTGTGGCTGAGCTGATAAACGGTGAGACGGTTTGGCGTCTATGAAGGACGGTCCATTAATGCTGTTGTTGGTTATAGAGAACGAAACCTGATATAGGTTCGCTTATGAGATTCATCCACTCCTCCGACTGGCACCTCGGCCAAACCCTCCGAGGCTTCGACCGGACCCGGGAGCACCAGGTCTTCCTGGATTGGCTGCTCCAGACCCTCGAGGAGACCGCCGCGGACGCCCTGCTTATTGCCGGGGACATTTTCGACCAAGCCAATCCTTCCGCCGAGGCTCAGGCCCTGTTCTACCGGTTCCTGGCGGACGCCCGGCGCAGACTACCGCGCTTGGATGTGGTGGCCATCGCCGGCAACCACGACTCTCCCGGCCGGCTGGAGGCGCCCAGGCGATTGCTGAAGGACTTCGGCATCCACATGACCGGCCATTGCAGCCTGCAGGACGACTTGGCAGACGCGCCAACCGACGGGGTGCTGGACCGGCTGCTGACGCCGCTGCACAGCGCGGACGGCGAAGTGTGCGCTTGGCTGCTGGCCGTGCCCTTCCTGCGCCCAGGCGACCTGCGGGATGGCTCCGGCCTGGGGCACCAGGCCGCCCTGCGAGCGGTCTACCGCCGCCTGGCCGACGCGGCCCTGGAGCGCTGCCGGAACGCCGAGGCGCTGCTCGCCATGGGCCATCTGCACGTGCAGGGCGGCATCGTCTCCGAGTTGTCCGAACGCCGGCTGATCATCGGCGGCGAGGAGGCCGTGGACGTGGGCGTCTTTCCTGAGGAGGCGGCCTACGTGGCGTTGGGCCATCTTCACCGGCCCCAGGCGGTGAAGGACCACCCGCACATCCGCTATGCCGGATCGCCCCTGCCCTTGTCCTTCCCGGAAGCGGACCATCCTCATCAGGTGCTCCAGGTCGATCTCGGCGGAGAGGGCGTGGTGATCACGTCGCTGCCGACGCCCAGAGCGGCCCAGCTGCTGCGTCTGCCGGCGGAACCTCTTTCGCTCGACCACGTGGTTGAGCTGTTGTCCACCTACCCCTTTGCCCCGTCGGAATCCGGCATCTGGCCGCTGCTTGAAGTGCGGATCCGCGAGGCCATCCTGCCCGTCGAGTTCCGCCAGCGGTTGGAGGCCGTCCTGGAAGGCAAGCCGGTCCGCTTGGCGGGAATCGACCGCTACCGACCCGCCCTGCCGGATCCATCCGTGGATGAGGCGGCCACCGCGCCAGCTCGCGCGGATGCGCGGCGTCTGGATCCTGCGCAAGTCTTCGCTCGCCGGTTGGACGAGGAAGGTGAGCTGCCGGACCGCGCCGAGTTGGAGGCGGCTTTCGCGGAGTTGCTGGATCAAGCCTATCAGGGACAGGGAGGCCGCGCATGAGGATCCTGGCCATCCGCGGCAGCAACTTGGCCTCCTTGGCCGGACCCTTCGAGGTCGACTTCACCGCGGAGCCTCTGCGGGATTGCGGCCTGTTCGCCATCAGCGGCCCCACGGGATCCGGCAAGAGCACCTTGCTGGACGCACTCTGCTTGGCCCTCTACCACGACACTCCCCGCTTGCTCCTGGCGGGCGAACGAGATGTGACGGTTCCGGATGTGGGAGACCATACCACGTCACCGTCGGACCCTCGCAATCTGCTGCGTCGCGGTTGTGGCGAGGGGCACGCGGAAGTGGATTTTGTGGGGATCGGGGACATCCGCTACCGCGCCCGCTGGGCTGTGAGGCGGGCCCGCGGCAAGGCGGAGGGGAAGCTCCAGGGATTGGATGTCAGCCTGTTGGATCTGGACAGCGGCACCACGCTCGCGACCCAGATCGGCGAGACGGCCGCAGCCATCGAGGCGCGCGTGGGATTGACCTTCGACCAGTTCCGCCGGGCCGTGCTGCTGGCCCAGAACGACTTCGCCGCGCTGCTCAAGGCCAAGCAAAACGAGCGCGCCAGCCTGTTGGAAGCCTTGACCAGCACCGAGGTGTTCTCGGTGCTTTCGCGGTTGGCCCATGAACGATCTGCCCAAGAACGCGCGGAGGTGGAACGCCTGCGCGCGGAGGCGGGCGCAGTGCGACTGCTGACTCCCGAGGAGCTTGCCGAGCTGCAGACCGCCATGGAAAGCCAGCTGGCCGAGCGTGGTCGATTGGAGACAGACCTGCAGGGGATCGAACTCGAACAGCGCTGGCATGCGGAGCGGGAGCGCCGGACACGTGAGCTGAACGCTGAAGTGGCGGTCCATGGCCAGCTGGTGGATGAACAGGAGTCCCACTACGATGCGGACAATGAACTGCGTGCGTGGGCCTGCCTGCTTCCCTTGCTGGGCGACTGGGTCAGCCGCAACGAGCTGACCGGCCAAATCGGCCGGGTGCAGGACGACATCGAGGCGCTGAACGCGAGATCGCGCACCCTTCATGAAGAGGTGGAGACCACCCGATCCCGGTTGGAAACCGCGCAGTCCACGCTGCGGGGGGCAGAAGAAGGACGCTGCGCCGCGCTGCCCCGCATCCAGCGCGCGCGGCGGCTTGACCAGTCCATCCTGCTCGAGAGCAAGGAACGCGAGCGGGTGGAGCGGGCCATCGCCGAGACGGAAGAGGCCCGGAGGCGGATCGAGCAGGCAAAGGTGGACCTTCAAGATGAACTGGCGGTCCATCGTGGACACGTCGAGGCGTGGAGCGTCTGGCGGAGCGGGCATCCTCACCTTGCGGGCGTGGCGGACCCGTCTTGGCCCGCGGTGGGAGCCTGGCTGCGATCCCTTGTGGAGGACATCCACGCGGCCAGGGATCTTCGCGAAGCGGGCGACGAGCAGGCTGGCGAACTCAAGGACCTGCGCACGCTGCAGAGCCGGCTGGTCCAGGAAGTGGATACCGCCCAGGCCGCCCTCGAGGTTGCCCGGATGTCCGACACCCAGGCGCGTCAAGGCTTGACAGCCCTGCGGCCGGATGAACTGGCGCAAGAGCAGCGGACACACCATGAGCGTGCGCGGTTGTCGGACAGGTTTTCCCAACAGGTCGAGGCGCTAGCCCGGGCGGAGGGCGCGCTCGCGGCTGTCCGCGATTCGATCCCTCAACTGGTGAGAGAACAGACTGACGCCAGCGCAGAACTCGAACAGGCTGAGCAGGCGACGGAAACGGCCCGCAAACGGCGCGATGACGCCCAAGCCGCCATGGAAAAGGCCCGGCTGGTGGCGGACGCGCACACCCAGCAGCTGCGTGACACCCTCGTCGAGGGCGAAGCCTGTCCGGTCTGCGGTTCCAAAACCCACCCAGGCGTGTCTACCGTGGATGAGCCGCTGGCCGCGCTGCTGGGCCAACTGGACGCAGGTGTCCGCGACAGACAAGCGGAGCAGGACACGGCCACCAAGCGCCTAGCCCACGTGACAGCCCATTTGGTGGAGTTGCAGCGCAGGCTCGACGATGCGCTCCGCTTGCAGGAGGACGAAGAGGACAGCCTGGAGAAAGCCCGCGCCGAGGTGCTGGACGTGGCAGCGGCGCTGGGCATGCCTTTGTCTGCCGATGGGCCCCTGCACGCCGCCGACGTGGCGAGGGAGCTGGAGAGACTGCTTGGCGACCTCCATCGATCGCAAGAGGAACTGGCGCAGCGCGCGCGTCAAGTGGAGGCGGCCAGACGGGCCGCGGACAGCGCGCGGGAGACACTGGACGCTTGTGTCCAGGACAGGGAGCGCGTCCAGAAAGAGCAAGGCGAGCTGCGACAAGTCATCGAGCCGATGGAGTCGGCCGCGAGAGAACGATCCACGCGCTTGCAGTCCCTGGAAGAGCGGGTGGACACACTCGATCGGCAGTGTCTGGAAGCGGGGGTTGTGCTGCCGGCAGACCGAGATGGGCGCCTCGCCCTGCGGTCCACCTGGGTTGAAGGGGAGTCGATCCGGCATGAGGCCGAGGCGGCCCGGGTTCCACTGGCAACGATCGAGGGCAGTCTTGCCCAGCGAGAAGAGCAACTTCATGGTGTGGACAAGCAGATCCGAGACCTTGGGCAGGAGTTGTCCGGGGTGGACGAACGCTTGCGGCTCATTCGCCTGGAGCGGCAAGAGGTGCTCGAGGCATGCGACACGGAGACCTACGCGCTGTCGCTGGATCACGCCGTGGCTGAGGCTCTGGCCCACAGGGACGAATGCCAGACCCTTCATGAGAAGGCTGTCGCGGACCAGTCCCAGTGCGGGCGGGAGCTGGGCACCCTGCTGGAACGGCGGCGCGGCTGGGAGGAGCTAAGGACCCGGGCGCAGACTTCCCTTGAGAGGATGCTGGCCGAGTTGGCGGCAGCTGGCGACCCCGTTCCCCCGCTGGATACGCTGGACGAAACTCTCGCGGGGATTCCGGACGATGTCCAAGTACGGCTGGAGCAGCTGCACGAACGGGAGGCGTCGCTTCGACAGGCTGTGGTTCGAGTGGAGGCGGCGCAACTGCGCTTGACGGACCACGAGCGCGAGGCGCTGTCGTCGCGTGCAGCGGAAGACGTGGCCGTGGCTCGCGGGGAGGTCTCCGCCGCCCTAGAATCCGTGCGCCAGGATCTGGCGCTTAACGCCGCCACAAAAGGCCAAGATGAGGCCGCCCGCCAGCAGTTTGAAGAGAAGGTCCGCTTGGTGGAGGCACAGGAAGGAGCAGCCAAGAAGTGGATGCGGCTGGACGCACTGATCGGCCAGGCGGACGGGTCGAAATTCAAGAAGTACGCCCAGCAGTTCACCCTGGAGATCCTGCTGGAGTACGCCAACCAGCACTTGGACAGTTTCGCCCCGCGCTACCAATTGCGGCGGGGCAACGAGGCCTTGTCGCTGCTGGTGGTCGATCGCGATTTCGGCGAAGAGACCCGCACAGTGCATTCCTTGTCCGGTGGCGAGAGCTTCCTGGTGTCCTTGGGACTTGCCCTGGCACTGGCCACTCTGTCTTCCGAGCGTGTCCGCGTGGAGTCGCTCTTCATCGACGAGGGCTTCGGCAGCTTGGACGCGGACACCTTGAACACGGTGATGGAGGCCCTTGATCGCCTGCAATCCCAGGGCCGCCGAGTGGGCGTCATTTCGCATGTGCACGACATGGCGGAGCGCATCGGCACGCAGATCCGCGTGGAGCCCACGGGGCGCGGGCGAAGCCGTGTGGTGACGGTGGGGTGATGCGATAAGTCACAATCACATTGCTCAGTACAAGGTGCCTGACTCCAGTAACGAGCCACTTGCTTCTCATCTGCGAATTCTCCCTTCTGTGATGAGGTCACTCGGTCCTCAATCCCAGGTAATGGAATGGCAAAGCCTGACCGTCCAGCCCAACCCGCCTATTCACCAGCTACTCCGCCACTACCACGCGCCGTGTGCAAAGCCACAAGTGCCAGCCGGCAGGCCTGCAGCGCGTCCAGCCGCTCGTCGCAGGCCTGCTTCCAGCGCAGCTGCGCCTCCAACAGGTCATCCGTGTCACCCAATCCCTGGTCATGGCGCATCGTCTCGTCGCGCAGTTCCAGCTCCGCCTGTCGACAGGACAACTCCGCCGCGGCGACCGCGTCCCGGCTGACGGCATAGGCCCGCGTGCAACGTTCCAGATCCAGGGCAAGCAGGCGCCGCGTCTCCGCCAGTTTCAGCTCGGCGGCCTCCTGGCGAACAGCTCCCGCCAACCCGGCTTGCTGGCCGAGCCATATGCCGGTCATGGGCACCGTGACCATCGCAACGGCGATGCTGTTGGTTTCCGCGTGCATGCCGTCCACGTCCATGCGGTACCAGACGCCTCCCAGAGCCAGCGCTGGCAGACCCTCACCCCGCTCCAGGACTTTCTTCCAGTGTTCGGCTTCGACTGCCTGCTCGCTCATTAGCAGTTCTGGCCGGACCTGAGTACCCGGCTCAAGGTCCAGCTCTGCAGGCAGACCCAGGCTGTCGGACGCCATGGGTGGAGGATCATCGGGCAGTCCCACTTGCCGTGCCAGGTCGCGGGCCGCAAGCAAGCGCCCATCGTCCAGCCGCCGGACATCCACGGCCGCCTTGGCCTGCGCCACCTGGACCTTGAGAACCTCGGTCTCCGTCGCCAACCCGGCCTTTCGCGCCTCGGCGGCCTGGCGTTCCAAAGCGGCCAGCAGATCCAGATAAGCCCGCAGGGTTCGGGCTTTGCTGTCCAACGTGACCAGTCGCCAGTACTTCTCCTCTGTGGCGGCCAGCGCATCGCGCAAGGCCATGGCTTCACGTTGACGCGCCACGGCCACGCCCACATCGGCCAATCGGCTGCCCGCCAACACACGTCCGCCGGCAAACAGGGTCTGCGTAGCCGTCAACCCGGCGACGGTTCCATCACCGGCAAGGCTGAGCCCCATGGCGGGGAAGGCCACCAGGGCATCGCGGGCTTGAAAGCCTCCTCCCACGCCCGACACGTCCGGCAGGAAGCGGCTGCGGGCACCCGCCTGGACATGCTGCGCCGCTTGCGTCTCCAGCCGGGCGACCTGCACGTCGAAGTGGCGCTCCTTGGTTCTTGCCAGGCACTCGCTCAAGGACAGGCCCCCTTCCGCACCCGCCGCCGGTGCGCTCCACGCCAGCAGCGCCAAAAGACCCAGCACCGTCGCACCACCAGCGATGGTTTGTGGCCTACCTCGCGAGTGCCGAGTTTCCACAATGGCGACATAGATGACTGGCAACGCCAGCAGCGTCAGGATCATGCCGCCCAAAAGCCCGAAACACGTCACGGTGCCAAGCGGGCCCCAGAGAGCACTCTTCGAGATGATCATCGGCACCACGCCGATGGCCGCCGCCATCGCCGTGAGGTAGATCGGCCGCATGCGGCGCTTGCCCGCCGCCAACGCGGCCGAGCGAATGTCCATGCCATCCCGGCGCAGCTCTTCGGCGTACGTGACCAGGATCAGGCCGTTGCGGACCACGATCCCCATCAATCCGATCAGGCCCAGGAAGGCCGTCACACCGAAGGGGTAGCCGGACATGGCCAGGCCGCCCACCGCGCCCAACAGGCTGAGGGGCATGGCCGACATCACGGCTCCCACCTGGCGGAAGCGTCCAAATTGCAGCAACAGCACCAGGAAGATCAGCAGAAGGCTGACCCCCAACGAAATGCCCATCGGCACGAAAACCTCTTCAGCCAATTCCCGCTCCCCACCCCACGCGACTTGGACACCGGGTTCGTGCAGCCGATCGGCCCACTGCTCCATGGCCGCCTGGACCGGCGCGGCCAGGGCGTTCGGGGCCATGTCCAGGGAGACCGTGATGGTCCGTTGCCCATTGCGCCGCACGCGGGCTCCGTCATGCCAGGCCGGGCGAAGCCCGCCCAGCTGGGCGAGGGGGACGCCCATGCCGCCGTAAAGGCTGGAGACCGTCTGCTGCCGGAATCCTTCCATGCTGTGGCGCACCCGGGACTCGTCCTGGAGCCGCACGGACACAGGATAATCGCCCTCCCAGACCGTGGCGGCCACCACACCCTGGCTGCCCAGCGCGAAGGCGGCCTGCAACAAGGACGGAGGCACGCCCAGCGATGCGCCCGCCTCGGGATCCGCCTGGAAATCCAGGCTGGCCCGGCCCTCCTCCCAGTCGTCCCGCGCCCAGGTGACGCCGGGCAGGGTGCGGGCGAAGGCCTTGGCCTGATTGGCCGCCCGATGCAAGACCTCGGGATCCTCGCCCCGCAGCCTGATCTCGACGGGACTGCCAAACTGCATGACCAGCTGCTTCCACCGGACCCAGCCCTCGGGCGTCTTGTCGTTCCAACGCCGGGAGAACTCCGCCAGGAGCTCCTCCGTGGCTTCATTGGAGACCGTGTTGACGATCAGCTGGCCATAGTTGCGACTGGGAACATGAGGCGCGTAGAGGGTGTGGAAGCGCGGGGACCCTTGCCCGACGAAGCTGGTCACATTCATGACCCGCTTGTCGCCCATCAGCTCGCGCTCCACGCGTCGCACCAGTGAATCCGTGGCGGCCAGGCTGCGGCCGCTGGGCAGATTGACCTCCACCGCGAACTGGTTGCGCTCGACCTTGGGGAAGGGTTGCTGGGGCACCTGCGTCATCAGGACCAAGGCCAGCACGACGGACAAGCCTGCGCCGGCCAGGGTCCAGCGAGGATGACGGAAGGTGGCCTCCAGGAGGCGGTCGTAGCCGGCCTGCAGGCGGTCCAGCAGCGAGGGTTTCCCCTGGTCCCGGTGCAAACCATGCCGGATGAAGCGGCTGTTCATCACCGGCACCAGGGTCAGCGCCACCACGAAGCTGGAGAGCAGCGCGGCGGCGATGGTGACGGGCAGGCTTTTCAGGAAGTCGGCCGACTGGCCCGTCAGAAACATGCCCAAAGGCGCGAAGGAGAGAATGATCGCCAGGGTGGCCGACAGCACCGGCACGGCCAGCTCCCGGCCACTGCGGACAGCCGCCGACCAGGAATCCAGTCCCTGGTCCAGTCTCTCCACATGATCATCGATGATGACAATGGCGTTGTCCACCACCATGCCCAGCACGATCACAAGACCGGCCAGGGAGACCGTCTGGAGCTGGACGCCCAACGCGTTCAAGACTCCCAAGGTGATGGCGATGCAAACCGGAATGCTGATGGCAGCCACGGCGGCCACCCGCAGGGGAAGCAGCAGCATGGTCACGAGGATCACGGACGCGATGGCCAGTCCGAAGTCGCGCAGGAAATGGCCGACGGTGGTCCTCACCACCTGCGGTTGATCGACCACTCGGGCGATCCGCACATCGGTGGGCAGCTCGCGGCTGGCTTGGTCGATGGCGAGGTCGACCTCCCTCCCAAATGCCGTGATGTCGTGCCCGGACTGCATTTCCACCGAAAGCACCAAGGCCGTGCCGCCGTTGTAGCGGACGCGCGTGCGGTCGTCGGGCACCACGCGGTGGATTTCCGCCACATCCCCCAGCCGGACCTGGGCTCCACCAGGCTGCCCAAGAATCGGCAGGGAGGCTAACTGCGCCTCGCTGTTCAGGATGGGGTCCACGTGGACCGGCAGCTCCAGTTCCGGCAGATCCAGCCGGGCCTCCGCCGGCGCGCCGCCCATCCCTTGCAGCGCGGCCAGCACCGTCAGCGGTCGCACCGCGTGGCGCACCAACCGGTCTCGGGCCAAGGTGACCTGGATTTCCTCCGGTTGGTCCCCAAGCAAGCGCAGTTTGGAGGTGGCGGGTAGCGCGCGCAGATGGCGCTGCAGGACTTCGGCGTATTCCTCCAAATCGCGGGGACTGCGTCCTGGTGCGGCAACGGTGAGCAGCAGCGCGCTGGTATCGCCGAAGTCGTTGTTGCCGATTAGGGCCAAAACCTGGGAGGGAAGCTTCTGTTGGCGAAGCTCGGACAATCCATGGCGCAACTTGGTCCAAAAGGCCGGGGTCTCCGTGCCGGAGACATCGTCGTTGAGTTCCACATAAACCACCATCTGTCCCTCTTGGGAAACAGAGTAGGTTTTCGCTTTCCTCACTTCCTTGAAGCTGAACAGGTACTCCTCGACCGGCTTGGCCAACCGCTCTTCCACCTCCTCGGACGTGGCTCCCGGCATCACGCCCACCACCAGTCCCTGGCGAATCGTGAAGTCGGGAAACTCCTGGCGCGGCATGGTGAAAAAGGAGATCAGCCCATAGGCCACCAGGATCAGCAGAAAGGTCAACACCACTCGCCAGTGCGTCATGCCCGTTTCGATCAAATCACGGCGCTCCATCAGTGTTGCTCCCCGGCGATGGTGACCGTTTGGCCCTCTTCCAGCATGGGCGTCCCGGATACAACCACCCGGTCTCCGGCGGCAAGCCCATGCGACACCACCAGCAGCTCACCTGAGAAGCCGTCCACGATCAGATCGCGTCGTCGCAGCCGGCATTGTCCGTCCACGACAAAGGCCACGGGGGCACCCGACTCCCGCACGCGCACGGCTTGGGGCGGAACCGCCACGGCTCCGGCCGGGGCTGGCACGCGCAGGCGCAGGCGCGCCTGCATGCCGGCCTTGAGGCGGTTGCCTGGATTGGCAAGCTCCACTTCAACGCCATAGGTCCGGGTCAGGGGATCGGCCGCCACGCCCACTCGGGCAATGCGTCCAGCCAGGATCTGGTGCAAGGCCGGGACCTCAACTTGTGCTGGATCACCTGCCTGAAGACTGGCCACATCCCTTTCCGCCACACCGGCACGGGCCTTGAGTACACGGGTGTCGAGCATTGTGACAACAGGCAAGCCGGGCACCGCCAGGGCGCCGGGCTCCAGGTGGCGGCGCGCCACCCAGCCGGCTTCCAGTGCGTGGAGCACCGCGTCCGACAGGTTCTTCTCGGCGATGGACAAGGCCAACCGTGCCTCTGTCCGGGCCGTCTCCACCTCCACGAAACGGATCTCGGACAGACTGCCGCCGCGGTACAGAGGCTCCATGCGACGCCAAGCATCCTCGGCCTGCTCCGACTTGGCGCGGGCCATGGCGGCCGCGTCGCGCAGCGAGGCATCGTCAAGGCGGGCCAAGGTTTGACCCCGAACCACGGCTTGTCCTTCCTCCACCGGGACTTCGGACACCGTGCCACCAACAAGAAAACCCACGGGAACGCTGCGGCGGGCTTCCAACGTGCCGTCCACACAGAGCTCGCGCCAGCCGGACGTCATGACGACCACGGCCACATGGACCGGGACGGGGGCTCTGCCCTCCGCCGGCGCGCCAACGTTTCCTTTCCGGCAGCCTAATCCAAGAGAGGACCCAAGCACCAATGCAAGCATGAGCCAACTGCTGTTCTTCCACCAATTGACCCAGGTCAATTCACGATGCGTCATGTGCTCGTTCCTTTCCATTTGACACGGCATGGTGTGCATGGCACTGGTGTGAGGATTGCCCACCTTCCCGGTGTCCAGTTTTTTGCTTGATCGCGTGCGCCCAGCTCCACCGTGAAATGACGGCAGACACGCCCAACGTCCCGCCCAGCACGAATGGACGAATCCACCACGCGAACGGCATGCAGCTCCAGATCAGGCAAAGCGCCAGGAACAATGCCGTCCAGAACACAACCAGACGAATCCAGCCGGAGGTAGGCAAGCGTCGCAGATCACAGAGTATGTTCGACGAATTTTGCCAAATAGTCGATAATAAAAGCACGTAGACCTCCACTTGCATGTCAACCGGGTCGTCGCTTGGATGACTAGCTGTGGTCGCCTCCGCCGCGCGGACGGAGCCCGTCCAGCAGCAGATCGACCATGGCCACACTGCGGGTGTCGTAGTGTTCCAGGTCCACTGGATCCAACATCAAATCCAGTTCGGAGCCGCGCAAGGAAGACAGGGAAAAAGCGCAGAACGAGTCGATGTCAGCGTCTGATAGAAAGCGGAACTGTCCGTGGGCGACTCCGCTTTGCATGATCTCTTTGAGGAACACTCGCTCCCGCGTGTCGAAGGTGCGACGGAAGTCGTTGACTTGCAGAAACTCAACCAGATCTTCAGAACTGGTGAACGTGGAGTGAAGCCGGCGCACCGATTCGATCCGCTCCATTAGCTGGACCGCCCGCTCCCGCATATAGGCCCGCAACCGATCTTCGGCTTTGGTTTCCCGTTCCACGGCCATTCGAATGGCCGCGGCCATCTGTTCGAATTCCCGCTCGGCCACGGCACGCAACACCTCCGCCTTGCCGGGAAAGTAGTAGTACAGAAAGCTCTTGCGCTTTCCCATGGCGGCAGCGATGTCCTCCATGGATGTGCGCCTCAGCCCGAACTGCAGGAACAAGTTCCGTGCGGTGTCCAGAATGGCCGTCGGAGTATCGACCGACCGGTTGGTGCGAGAAATTCGTCTATTAGACATGATTGTTCAAATTGCAACATTCTTATCAGAATGTCAACCCGGACTCGCTCGATTTGGACGGGAGCGAGCCGGTGATCGCGCTGCCTTGCACTCTCGTTCTGAGATCATGATTTTACTCTTATGGAAAAATCGTCGAATCGTCAAGTTCTTGCTTCCCGCGCGTCCTTGGCGGTGGCTTGGTTGCTTGTGGCGCAACTCGCGTCGGCCCAGTCGTCTGCGCCCGACTCCAATCGTTGGAGCGTGTCTCTGATTCCTTTTGCCTACTACAGTGAATTGTTCAAGTCCTCTGCCGGAGTCCTCTTGCGAGCCTCGAGGCCTTGCCCACCCGGTTCACCTGGCGACTCCCGCCTTGCGGATTTTGTGGTTTTCGGAAGTCAAAATGGCTCGTGGTATCTCTACCATCGCTTCCAGGGCCTTGCCAGCCCACTGGGTCTAGGTTTTGAACCCACGGTGCTGGCCGGTCGCTTCGGCGAGATTCGCGGATATACGGATCATGAGCCGCGCAGCTTCCCCGATCGTAGTGGCGAGCAGTTCCCCGGTCACAACCAATCCAGCCCGGATGACTTCCTGACGGCCAGTGGTCGCGACCTGTGGTTGCGCGGGAGGCTGAGCTGGACGCCAGCCTGGCCAACGACATCCGACTTGCATCTATCCGTCGAGCCCTTCTATCGGGACCAAGCGGACCAAGTGACTGCCGGGGCCACCATCTCATTGACCCACGATCACCGCGATGATCCCACAGATCCAAATCGCGGCAATCGCCAGGAGGTCGCTTGGCAACGCGATCCTGGTGGCGGACCCCTCCGACCGCCCTGGATAGTCTGGACCTTTGAGCATTGCTGCTACTGCTCAATGGGATCTGCTGGCACTGTCGGCGCTGCATGTTGGGCTCGCGTCAGCCCCAGCTTCGACGACACGCACATGGAGGTCCAAGCTGACGGAAGCCATGTTCGAGTTCAACATCAACCGCCGGCCTTTGCGGCACCAGCCTTGGGTTCGGATTCCCGTCTTCGTGCTTACCCAGAAAACCGCTTCAATGACCAAGCCGCTTGGCTTTACCAAGTCGAATGGCGCAAACGGCTGCCGTGGAATCCTGTGCGTAGCTGGGACGTCCGCTGGCTCCAGAGCGTGGTGTTTGTGGAAGCAGGGCGAGTCGCTTCGCGGTGGGATGTGGCCTTGTTCCATCAAAACATGAAGCACAGCGCGGGTGTTGGCCTCCGGGCGATGTACCGCAATGTTCTGCTCCGTGTGGACCTGGCGGCTGGCCAAGAAGGATTGCAGGTGCAAATGTTTGTGGACCATGCTTTCTGATCCAATGGCCTCCACTGAGGACAACTCCTCACCCCGCTTTGCCGTTATTACATACCTGATCTCATCCCCAACCTTGGACCAGCAAAAACCAGGGGCAATCCGGCACCCTTTCTGATATCGGAACTCTCTGGGGCGACGTGTGCGCCGCAGGACGAAGCGTAGCGAAGTCCGGAGGCGCGCACGTAAGCGCGAACTCCCGTGGGGTCCGGTCGGCCAGCGAACTGTGGGGGCGGAACTCGTTGTAATCCACTCACCATCCTTCGATCTTCTCCCGCGCATCGTACAGTGACAGGAACCAGAGCAGGTTCAAGCACTCGTCCCGGAAGATGCCGCTGAAGGACTCGATGTGCGGATTGTCCGTCGGTTTGCCCGGCCGTGAGAAGTCCAGGGTCACCTGATGCTCATAGGCCCACCGATCCAGGGCCTTCGAGATGGACTCACTACCGTTTTCCACCAGGATCCGCTGGGGCAGCCCTCGCAGGGCCTTCAGGTGATCCATCGTCGCCGCCGCATCATCGCCCTTCAACCGGGTGTCCACCGTGGTTGCCAGGCATTCCCGACGAAAACTGTCGACCACTGTCAAGGCCCGGATCCGCTACCCGTTGAACAGCTGATCGGCCACGAAATCCATGCTCCAACAGTCATTCGCCCCTGTCACAGCAGGTCGCTCGGCGCTGGGAGGCCACGCCGCTTCGCGGCGCCGCCTCCCAGCGCCGCGGCCGCTTGCACCGCAGGTTCAGGCCTTCTTCCACGTAAATCCTGTGCGTCTTCTTGTGGTTGATCAGCCAGCCTTCCCGCCGAAGCAGCTAAGGATTCGGTGACAGCCATAGCGCCTGTACAGCATGGCCAGACTTCCGACCGTAGCAGTCAAAACCGCCTCGTCATCCGCCACTGACGTGGCCCGCGGCTGCCCCAGGACCTTGCACACCCGTCGCTCCGGCACCGTCAGCACCTGGCAGACCCGGTCCAAGGTCTGCCGCCGCCGGGCCGGACTGATCAGTTTCCCCGGGCCGCCTCCTTCAGGATCGCGATGTCCAGCGCTTGCCCGGCTACCACGCCCTTCAGCCGGCTTTCAGCACCTTCAAACGCTTCAGCTGATCTATCTCCATCCCGCCGAACTCCCGCCGCCAGCGGTAGGTTGTCTGCTCCGTCACGCCGATCTGCCGGCAGGCTTCGCCAGCCGTCTTGCCCTGTGCAATCAGGATCTCCACCTGGCGCAGGTAGGTGATGATCTGCTCCGGACTGAATCGTCTCTTCGCCATCTCGACCGCCACATCCAGGCACAATCCCAACAGTCGGCCTGATTCCTTTCCACCGAGTCAGGACACGGCCGCCCCCTGTCCAACCGGAAGGTGGCCCCCTTATCGAAATCAAAAATCTGCATAAGTAGGTAGCCCACAACCCCAGGCTCATTCATCGTGATGATTCGCGATGAAGTGTGTTGTCACCTAAGAACGAAATGGGATGGAAAAGGACAAAAGTGGAAGCAAGGGATGGGAAGATAGATTTCGTTATGGCCTGAAAAATAAATCCGAAAAAAGTGAAAACACCCCTTGCAAACACCTCTCGGGGAGAAGACCGTTACAGGAGCGACGGGAAAACCGCGGTTGGAACCCTGGTTCCTGATGCCGTCAGCCGACGCTGAGTTGCGGATTCTCAGTCGACCGGAGAGCCCCCAAGGATGGATGAACATACGGAAACAAGGAAGAAGCCCATGCCTGAACGAACGTCAAGGATCCCGCACGCCAGCTTGGAACGACAGACCAGGCGGCAGCTGGCCCATGCGTGCGCCAATAGGTCCACGACACGTCCGGTGATTCTGGCCAACCGGCACCCGTGGCATCCAGACTCATCCCGATCCCCCAGGGAAATGATGGCCCTTCGCTGGGTGACGACGAATCCATCGGTGGACAAGAGAAAAGGTGGGAAGGGTGTTGACGCCTCCTCTCGGACGGGGTATCGTGAGATGGTGAGGGGGAGGGATGGCTTCCGGACCTCGGCTTGGCGAAAGGGAATGGTCATGACAAACAAGCCGTTGCCGGCAACTTCCCGCACCACGAAGGACACAGCCTCTCGCTTCTGGCGCGTTTATGAAAAAGGTGGAGCTCGGCACTTGACACGCCCTATCGGACGAAGTACCCATGATGCCAACAGGAGTTACGGGACTCGATCAAGCTGGCCATTTGGGTCGGATCGACCCCAGGAAGAACCGGAGAACCGAACAAGATCAGATAAGGAGAGACCCATGCGACCCATGACCCCGCCCCGGATCCAAGAGCGCCCCGCGCGCCAAACCGCGACCTCCCAGACCCGGACGGCGTTCCGCGACCTACCCGATGAGGAGCGCCGCGTCCGCCTCTTGGAGGCCATCCATCAGGAACTGGGCCATCCGCCCAGCCGGCGGCCGGCCCTGTTGACGGAAGTGCAGGTGGCAGGGGTCCTCAAGCGGACGGTGGGTACCCTGCGCAACCGCCGCTGGGCCGGCCTGCCCGTACCCCGGCATGTCGTGGTGGGCCGCCAGGTCCTGTACGAACCACTGGATGTGGTGGACTTCATGCTGTCCGGGGCCTAGTAGCCCCGGGCGGATGGCGGGTGGAACGGCATAACAAGCCAGGGAGGTGGCCGGTGGGCGCGTTCGGTGAGCTGATCGATCAAGTCAAGCGGGATGTTCCCATCGGCCTCTTCCTGCCCGGCGGCGTGACCCCGCACCGGAACATCCGCTGTCCCATCCCTGGCCACGAAGACAAGAATCCTTCCTTCCAGGTGAACTCGGAGCGCAATTCGTGGGTGTGCTGGAGCCACCCCACCACACCCAATCGGGGCAGCGTGATCGACCTGGTGATAGCCTTGACCGGCCGGTCGTTTGTGGAGGCCGTTCGCCACTGCGCGGACGTGGGCGGCATCCGCCACGTGGCCCCCACCCCGGAGGAGGAGTCGAGGGCTCACGCGCGCCATGCCCGGGAGGCCGTGCTGGAGAGGGTGACAACCTGGGCGGAAGACCGTCTGTGGACGGACCACGTGCAGGCCAAGCAGCTGCGCGACTACCTGACGGGCAGAGGGTTCGGCGTGGAGCTGCTGCGCACCCAGCGGGTGGGATGGATGGACCTGAGCAGCCTGGCTGGCTCCTTGCCCCGCGATCCCGTCCTGGCCGGGTTGACCCTGGACGATTTGATCCTGGCCGGGCTGTACACCGAGACACCCGCGCCGCTGTTCCGCGGAGCACGGATTTCCTTCCCGGTCCTGTGGCGGGGCCGAGTGGAGGGCATGACCTTCCGGACCCTCGAACCGGGCTCCAAGCGCAAGTACATGCATCTGGCCGGCCAGCCTGCTGGTTTGTACAACCTGGACGCACTATCAGGCGGGCGGGAGATCCTTCTGACCGAGGGGATTCCCGACTGCTGGACCTTGATGCAATGGGGCATCCCCGCGGTGGCCAATCTGGGTGTCGAGGCCGTCAAGCACGCATCGCGCTTTGCCGGCTGCTCGCGCGTGGTCCTGGCCTGGGACAACGACGCGGCCGGACGCGGCCGGGTTCTTCGCAGTGCCCGGGCCATCCAAGAGGCCTTGGGCGAGCGCGGTGAAGTGGCCATCCTGCATGTGCCCGGGCATAAGGACGTGAACGACTGGGCCCGGGCGGGTGGCACGGCGGAGGCGTTTCGCGAGCTGGTGGCCCAGGCGCCCGACCTGATCTCCTACCAGATCACCCAGGTACCGGACGTGAAGAAGGGCCAGCGCCTGGACGCCAAGGGCCAGGCGGCTCTGGAAGACCTCGTGGACGACATCGGCCACTTGCCCGTGACGCGCCAAGGAGCCTTCCTGACGATTTTGGGCAAGCGCATCGCCACATCAATCACTGACTTGCGACGCCTGCTTCGCGAACGCCAGGCGCTGCGCGAGCGGCGGCTGGAGAGCCAGGCCCAAGCCAGCGGCGCCGTGCGCGGTGCCGAAGGCGAGGACCAGGACAAGGAAGAGGACTACGACTACTCCACCCGGCGACCCTATGTCGCCGCCCTGGACTTCGCCTTCCCCGTGGATGGGCCCATCCGGGCGAACATCGGCTTCCACCTGTCCAAGCGTGTGGACGGGGACTGGGTCCCCACCAAGCAACTGGTGGAGGTGGAATGGGGTCCGGGCGGCCTCGAGGCCCGGCGCGTGCCCTACGTCCGGCGACAAGTGGGTGACGAGGGGCTCACGCGTTTTCCCATGGATGGCATGCCGTTCTGGACCTTGGAGGAAGGCACGCCCTTCAGTGTGAAGCAGTTTCTCACGAATCCTGTGATCTGCAGGCCTAACTCCGCCGAGCTCTTCACTCGGATCCGGACCCTTCTGCAGCAGTACCTATGGTATCCCGATCCGGGCAGCTCGTCCCTCGTGACCCTCTATGTCATGCTGAGCTATGTCTTTGCCCTATTCCGCTCCATGGGCATGCTGCATTTCAACGGCAACGCTGCTTCCGGCAAGTCCCTGTCCATGGATTTCATGGAGCGGCTTTGCTTCAACGCCCAGAAGACGGGCAGCATCTCGGGAGCGGCTCTCTTCCGCCTGACCCATGCCTCGCGCCCCACGCTGCTCATTGACGAGGCTGAGCGTCTGGCTCATCCGGGCCGCGACACGCCGGAAGAGGCCTTGCGCCTGATCTTGAACGAGGCCTATCGCGTCAATGGCATGGTGATTCGCACAAACCCGGAAACCCTGCAGCCCGAGCGCTTCTTCACCTTCGGCCCCAAGTGCGTGGCCTCCATCAAGGAGATGGACCTTGTCTTCGGCAGCCGCTGCATCGTCATCGCTTGCCTGGCGCCGGATCACCAAGTGGAGCTGGCCGATGCCGGCCAGAATGGTTCGCTGCTGGATCGAGTCTGTCAGGACCTGCGCAACCAGCTGCACTGCTGGGCCTTGTGGGAGTTCCCCCGCCTCTACCGCATCTACACCGAGGACCTCTTGGGCCAGCACAAGGGGCTGAAGGGCCGACAGCGCGAGATCTGGCTTCCGCCCGTGACGCTGGCGCGCCTTGTGGATGAGGCTTCCGCTTCCGGCCAGCGCCTGGAAGCGGAGGACCAAGTCCTGTCCACCCAGGAACGGTTGGCCAAGCTCCAGGAGAAGCGGGCGCGTCTGGAGAACGAGCACGTTCTGGTCCTGTCGGCGCTTCGCGACATCCTGCGTGGGGACGACCGCAAGCTGTTCGAACTGCTCCTGCACCCTCACAAGTTCAATGTGACCAAGCTCTCCGATGCCATCCGCGACATGCTGGTGAAGTCCGGCACGTGGTTTCCCAGTCGGCCGTTCGGAACCCGTCAACTGGCGCGCATCCTGCGCAGCAACAACGTGGCCAGCGAGGCCGACCACACACCACGCTTGTCGGAGGGGGGCCGAACCGTCCACGCTGTCCTCCTGCACGACCAGCGGGTGGAGGATGCCCTGCGGAGGCTATTGGGCGAAGAAGAGATGGCACTGGGTTTCGCAGGCTTGGCTTCGGGCATCGTGGCGGAGGATCGCGCGCCCTTGGCCGTGGAGCCCGTCCAGGGCGCGGAAGCGGAGGATGACATCCCCTTCTAGGCCCTTCGCATCCGGATCGCACGCGTTGGAGGGCAGGCTCCGCCACGAACGATGGGACACGACCGTTTTCGAGAATCTAGACATGGAGGCCGACCATGACCATGAACACCGACCCACCCACCACCAGAACCCTCTTTGATGTGGCGACCCTGTGCGCACGCCACATAGAAGGGTATCAGCGAGGTCTGTGCACTCCCGCCACGGAACTCGAGCGGCTGACGGACTTGCAGCCGTCGGATGAGGAGCGGTTCGCGTACGGGATGGGATTCGAGACCGGGGTGGCCTTTCGCGAACGCAATCCAGTCCACCCCGATGTCCGCTTTGTCCAGGGCGCGGCCGCCGTGGACTGGAACCGGGGGGCCATGGCCGCCGTGGAGCTGTTCCACGGTCGCTTCGGGGGGCTGGAGACGTTCCGTCGCGTGACGGTATTGAAGCGCGAACTGGCGGATCGGGCGGACACGCCGTTCGCCGATGGCTTCCACGCCCTGTGGGCCGCGTCCGAGGGGCTGGTGGAACAGGTGCAAGAAGCCCAATGCGAGCGCAACCAAGTGCAAGAGGTCCTGCACCAGATCCGCCTCCTGTTGGACGATGCCGGCGTGCCCCGGCTGCTTCCGGACGGGCCGTCGACGGATCACGCGGCCCTGGGCGACTTGGCGTGGCGGGTGGCCCACGTGCTCGCCCAGCGGCACTCCGGACCGGATCCGGTCGTGAGGGCGTGACAAGCATCTGGGTGGACGAAGCAGGAGGAACCCATGCCCCCGACGTCGGTGGAAAGCGGGCCCATCGGACCCGAGGCCAAGGCTTACCTGGATCTGCGGTTTCGACGGGAGCGCGAGCAGATCGCACGGCAGCTGGACGCCCATGTGCAGACCCTGCAGCACAGACCACCCGATGCCGCCATCCGGCGTCTTGAGGAGCATGTGGCCCGGTTGGAACGTCAACTGGGCGCCCTTTTGGACAACCAGCGCCGCGTGCACGCCCATCCCCGCGACTGGACCCCACGCAAGACGCGCGATGAGAAGGGGCGTCTCAAGGACGAGCTCCTGATGGGACTGGCCCAGGCCTTTGCGGCCGGATCCTGGACCAAGACGCATGTGGCACGCGAACTGGGTGTTCCGGTGCGCACGCTGACCAGCTGGCTGGCGCGGAAGAAGGCTCCGCGTGATGCAGCCATGCGTGACCATCTGAGAGACTGGATCATCCGCAACCGGCGCGAGGGGGACTGCTGAACCCAAGTTGATCGGCGACCGGTTTCGCATGATCCAGGGCCGCACCCCAATAGGAGGAACCATGAGCACGACCTTTAGGGCCATCGGACGGCCGCCCACTGGGAAGGACCAGTTCGTCCTATCCCCTCTCTTCCAGGCCATGACGCTGGATGAGATCTGCGAGAGGATGCCCAGGGCCCGGGGGGCGGATGACGGGGATCCCTTCCGTCTCTTCCCCAACGACTCCACCTGCGATCCCTTGGCCGGTCGCCTCGCCCGGGCGGCCTTCTATTGGCAGATCCAGCCCGTCGACGCGGTGCGGGCCTTGGCCGCAGGCGGACACCGGTTCACGTTCGAGTCCATCATCCTGTGGCTGCTGGGAGAGCGCGTGCTGTCCACGTGGGAATCTCGCACCCTGGGTCGTCTGGTCCACCTGCTCGAACATCCGGAGTCCGAAGAACAGGTTCGAGGCTGGTGGCGCCGCGTCCGTGAGGTCCTGGAGCGGGAATGAGCCGCGCACCGGGTCCGGTTGGCACGAACTCGCTTGGAGCCTGCGAAAGGGACCTCAGGTGTTCCCTTCCGGGTTCAGGCTCGTCCCACACCATCTCGACATTCACCCCACCATCACCCAAGAAGGAGGTGCACGTATGAAGGAAGCTGGGACTGGACACCATGTCCCCGACCCAGGTGACAAGGCTCGCATTGCCGAGCTGGTCGAGGAAGCGCAGATGATCCTGGATCTTACCCGCAAAAAGGGCTGGTATCTGCTGTTCGACCCGGTTCGGCGCTCAGCGGCCCAGGCCGTGCAAGGCCTGTTGGTCGAGGAGGATCCGGTGGAGATCTGCAAGCACCAAGCCCACTTGGAGGCGTGCCGCAACCAGATCGCCAAGCTGCGACGACCCTTTGAGGAGTTGAAACGACGGATTCCGGATCACCCCTTGGCCATCCAAGGGCTTCCATTTGCAGATGAGTTCGACCTCACGTTGGCGTGCGGCCTCATCCATCCCGAGGGAGTGGAAGCCATGATCCAGAAGGGCCGCCGGCCCAAGCCGGACCCTTTCTTCTTGAGGCTCTTGAGAAGCGTGCCAGGGGCAGATCTTCAGGATCCGGTCGAGCGGGACTCAAACCTCAAGACGGACGACCGCTGGGAGCAACCGACGGCGAAGAAGCGGAAGGTTCAAACTCCAAAGGACGACCATCCGTGGAGGTTGAAGTCGGTCGCCAAACAAAGGCCTCGGCCGGCCGACGACTCGTGGATCGGCGAAGACCGGTAACCTCGACGTCCAATCTCATTCACCCACCCACAGAGGCCCTCCCATGAGGGCCTCTTTTCGTGAGTACGATGCCGGCGTGTGTCCCTGCATCGAAATGGGCTCGTCCGGTGTCACCGGATCTCCGCTTTCGAGATCGCAGTGCCGCCCCTTCACCCGGAGGAACGGGCACCAGACCCTACCATTTCCTGGAGGCGACGGCCCCTCCGCTTCCCGGCCTAGCCTGTAGGGTTGTCAGGATGGATGAGCCAATGGTCCCGTTCTACGGGACCACGGGACCATTCGCCAAGAGGACGCGCAAGGTCTCTGGGGCCGATTTGGCCCCGTGGTCCCGTAGAACGGGACCAAACCCACTCGCGCTTACTGCAAAGTGGCAGGCGTTTCAGCTTTGATGTAAGCATGTAACAAGGAAAAGGGGGGGAGGGGGGCCTGCTGCGATGGAATTGCTGTCATGCGAAGCTCCTCCCCAAAAATGGAAGAAGAGCTTCGCTCCCAGCAGGAGCCCTTCTCCCCCGCGGAAATGGCGCGCACGCCTGGGCCCCCCCGGGGGGGATTCTTGCTTACATGCTTACAAGGTTCTTTTGCGTATACGTGTTGAATCGCCTGGCATACGTGGCCACTCCCGTCCGCGAAGGTCCGAGGCTGGCCGGGGTGCAGGTCGGGCCCCAGCCCCAGGTGTGCGGTCTATGGGGATGGAAGCGGGGGTACGTGGCGGCGCCAGCGCGTTGGGAAAACCGATGCAAGACAAGAGGGCGTGAAACCAGGGCGGGAAATGGAGATTCCGAGAGGGGTGAACAGAACTCGCATTGATGGAAGGGTTTTGTGCTCACCTTGAGTGGAAAATGGCACTCCAGCTCAGAGGAGAAGCAGGGCGTGCGCCGCCCCGCGCATCGAGGTGGCCCCTGGGGGACTGCTTGCTGTGGGGGCGGGAAGATGAGTGTGACGCTCTTTGTATTTTGATTTGAAGAAATGGCTTGCAAGAATAAAAACAAGGAATAGATTGCAAGCATGAAGCAGCAACTGGGGAACCTGGAGAGACAGCTGGTGGCCTATGCCCAGCTGCGAAACTGGAAGAGCATCCGGGACGAGGAAGTATGCCGTGTACTGGGCCTGTCCATGCCCCAGGCCCAAGCCGTGCTGCGCCGCCTGGCGCGGGGTGGTTGGGCGGCCCGGGTGCGGCCCGGCCTGTTCCTCTTGCCCGAGCGGCTGCCGCTGGGGGCCTGGAGTCCCGACGAGACCGAGGCGTTGACGGCGCTGATGGAGGAGGTTGGGGCCACGTGGCAGCTCTGCGGGCCCAGCGCCTTCAACCGCTATGGGTTCGACGAGCAGGTGCCCAACCGCCTCACCGTGTGCAACAACCGCCTGTCAGGCGTGCGGACCATTGGCGCGGTGACGCTCCAACTGATCAAGGTGTCGGACGACCGGCTGGGGCAAACCGAGGTCCAGACGATGGCAAGCGGCAGCCAGGTCGTGTACGCCTCGCGCGTGCGCACCTTGGTCGATGCCATCCGCGACGCGGCCCGGTTTGGCAGTCTGCCACGCGCCTATGACTGGATCCGCAAGGATCTTGCCCAGGGCAAGACCACCGCAGGGGACCTGGTGGATGTGGCATGCCAAGCCGGGGACAAGGCCACGCGGCGGCGGCTGGGCGTGCTCTTGGAACGGGAGGGCATATCCCCGAATCTGCTGGAGTCGCTGGAACGTTCCCTCCCACCCACGACCGCCACGATTCCCTTCGATCCCACTCGGCCCAAACGCGGTTCCTGGAGCCGGCGCTGGGGCGTCATCATCAACGATGGGGAGAATGCTTCATGAGTCTGGCCCTGCACCGGGATCCAGCGTGGTTCCGCGAAGCGGTCCGCCACACGGCTGCGGCCACGGGATTCCTGCCCCGGCTTGTGGAGAAGGACTACTTCTGCTCGGTGCTGCTGGAGGCCTTGGCTGGTGTACCGGTGGATCTGGTGTTCAAGGGCGGCACCTGCCTGTCCAAGGTCCACACGGGGTTCTTCCGCCTAAGTGAGGATCTGGACTTCAGCATCTCCATGCCGGAAAACAGCAATAGGACGGCCCGGCGCCATGCCGTGGATACGCTGCGAACCGCCCTGACCGAGCGATTGGCCCAGATGCCCGAGCTCACCGTGGCAGAACCATGGGAAGGAGCCAACAACTCGACCCAATACGGGGCCAAGTTCGCCTACACGTCCATGCTCAGCGGGCTGGAAGAACAACTGAAGGTCGAAGTCGGTCTGCGTGAAACGGTGTGTGAGCCGTCGATCATGGGGCTGGCGAGGAGCCTGGTCCTGAATCCGCTGACGAACCAGCCCGCCGTTCCGGGCGTCCACGTGCGCTGTTTGACCCAGGCGGAGGCGATGGCGGAGAAGATTCGCGCGGCTCTTTGCCGTCGCGAGCCGGCCATCCGGGACTTCTTCGATGTGGAGTTCGCCCTTCGATCCGGTACGCTGAAAGTGGACGAACCTTCCTTTCGCAACCTGGTGGGGCGCAAAGTGCGTGCTCCCGGGACGGAGCCGCCCGACTTGTCTCCGGCCCGAATTGAACAGCTGCGCAGACAGGTGGAAACGCAGCTGCGTCCCGTGCTCAGGGCAACGGATCTCAAGGCCTTCGACCTAGACGGGGTCTTGGCGGCCGTTCGAGGCTTGGCCCTATCCCTTGGTATTCTTCAGGCGTAGGCTGGCGGAACGCCCGATTCCAGGTCCGGGATCTCGCCACGCGCCGCACTCCCCCTCTTTGCCTGTCAAAGACATCCAAGTGACCTTCTACGCAGCGGGGTCCGGGATTCACGAATCCCGGACCTCCCAGGGCACCAAGCCCAGGCTCAATAGACGCACGGTATCCAAGTGAGCCGCTTGTCTGCAATCTCCAGGAAGGCCCCTGGGAGCTCCATAGGGAAGCGCGGAGCGGGAACCCGGGCCTGGGGCCGTCTGGAGGGTTGGATCGCTCTGTGAGGCTCTGGGGCTCCTACTCGAACATCCACGCCAAACGCCCCGCCGGCGGTGGACGGGGACGGCGCGGGCGTGCGGGTCGGCCCCGTCGACCTGCCACCTTGCCGCGGCCAGGCGAGGCGCCTGCCTGGAATCTCCAGGAAGGGCCCTAGGAGCTCCGTGGCGAGACGCGGAACCGGAATCCGTGCCCTGGGGCCGTCTGGAGGGCTGAATCGCTCTGTGAGGCTCTGTGAGGCTCTGAGGCTCCTTCTCGAGCATCCACGCCTGGCGGCACCCGGGCAGGGCCTGGAAGGGGAGGGGGGGGTGGTTTTGGACAAAGCGGGAAGGGGTACCCCCCAATAGTGGCCCAAAGGGGTGTTTTTCCCCACGAGCGGGTTTTTGGTAGATCCGGAATTGCTGCGCGGGTGGCGAACGTCCATCCGGCCCGGACACGGCACCTGGGAGGTACTGGCACGGGGTCCCAACCGGGTCTGCCAGGCGGGTGTCGCCCAGGTGGTTCGATGCCAGATTGTGCCTGGGTGCTCAGGGGATTGGCTGAAGGATGATCAGCAGCCAGGTCCCGGGGCTGCCGTCTCATTGTCCAGCGAACCGGGAGGTCGTATGCCTACGAACCGAGCAGCTTTCCAGCTCCTCGTGACACTCAGGTGGGTTGAGCCCAAGGTGTGGCGCCGGATCCTGGTGCCTGCGGACGCCACCTTCTGGGACCTGCACATGGCCCTGCAGAACGCCATGGGCTGGGAGGACGAGCACCTGCACGTGTTCCGGGCGCCGGATCCTCAAACCGGAGAGCCGCAGGAGATCGGCATTCCCACCGAGGGTCTCTTCGCCGATGAGAAACCGCACCGCGCGGGTTGGGACGTCATGCTCAGCGAGTTCTTCCGCCAAGCCGGCGACCGGGTGGACTACGAGTACGACTTCGGGGATGGCTGGGAGCACGAGGTCGTGCTGGAAGCCATCCTTGAGGTGGGTCCGAAAGCGCGGTTGCCACACTGCTTGGATGGGGCCAATGCGTGTCCGCCCGAGGATTGCGGCGGTGTCTCGGGCTACGAAGACCTGCTGGTGGCGATGCGGGATCCCAGCCATGAGGAACATGACAGCATTCTGGAATGGCTGGGTGGTCCCTTTGATCCAGCGGCATTCGATCCCAAGAAGGTCCGCTTCGACAATCCCAGGCTTCGCTTGCTGCAGATGCTGCGGGACATGAGTTCCTAGCCGGATGGATGTCGCCATCGGATGATGCGCCGGTGGGGCGCTGAGCAGCGGCCTCAGGGTGAGGCCCTGCGGACACGCAGGGCGCGGCCTGGCGGCAGGCAGCCGAGGGGGCGGGCAACACCTGCAGGCCTTGCCTGGTCTTGTGACCCAGCGGCAACTGGCGTGCGGGCGGTGCGCCTGTTGATCCGGGTCAGGCGGGCTGACCGGCTGCCTTCAGCGTTTTGCTGCGGGCGGTTTTTCGAGCCGTCTTGGCCTTGGCGACGCGAGCGGTCCCAGGTGCGGCCTTGCGCTCGGTCCCGCTTCCGGCAAATCGGTAGCTGAGGAGGGTCGGGTCGCGGCGCATGGTTTCGAGGAGCACGGCGGCGGCGCCGCCAGGCGTACGTTCGCCCCGCTCCCACTGGGAGACGATGGACTTGGTGACGCCGAGAAGCCTGGCGAAGACCTCTTGGCTGACTCCTGATTTGGATCTGGTGTCGGCGATCTGCTCGGCCGTGATGGTTGGCGCTTGGATTTCGATGCCCAAGCGCGTGAGTTCCCTGGCGGTGAGGTTGACCTTGATGCCGATGCGGATCAGGTCGAGGACGGTCTCACGCGCCTCCCTCTTGATCCTGCTTTCCATGGTTTCTCTCCTCCAGAAGTACGCGCAGAATGCGCGCTTGTATGGCGGCACCAAGTTCATCCTGGCTCATGCTGAGAAGGGCTTTGCCCTCCAGTTGCAGTGCGACAAGTTCGCTTGGCGAGGTGGTGTCACTTTCGTTCTTCCCGAATCCATGCAGGAAGATGGCCCTGGTATCTTTGACGTAGGCGAGTACGGTCCTGAAGCCTCCTCGTTTGCCGCCCCCCATTCGGGCGACACGGAGTTTCCAGAGGTGCTTGCCGAGGTCGGCTGCCCCTTTGCCCTGGGCTAGATCCTCGATGGCGGCCAAGAGGTCGGCATCGGTGAGGCCGGCTTTGTGAGCCCAGCGTTCGAAGGGCTTGGTGACCAGCTTGTCCATGGGGAAACTATAACACACAGTGTGATAGATTGCAAGCACGTGGTTGGATGGCTGCAGCGCAAGTGGATTCCCTTGAGGCTCGTCTCGGGAGGCTGGAGGTCAGCGGCATGGGCCTTGCGAGTTGCCAAGCGCCAGACACTATATGACTTTCCTGCACGCCCACCACAATGCGAGACGCATGAAGCCCAAGACCCAACAGGTCGTCGTTCCTGGTTCGGACGCGAGATGACCTTCGCAGACTTTTTCACCCGCTGGAGCGCCGCCACAGGCGGCGAGCGCGCCAACTACCAGCTCTTCCTGACGGAGCTGTGCGAGCTGCTGGAACTGCCCAAGCCCGAGCCCGCGCAAAAGGAAGCCGGCGACAACGCCTACGGCTTCGAGCGGCGCGTGGATCTTGTGGCGCCGGATGGCACGGCCAGCGCCGGATTCATCGACCTCTACCGCCGCGGCTCCTTCGTCTGCGAGGCCAAGCAGAGTGGTCTGGACCTGGCCACGGGCGGCTGGGACAAGGCCATGCTGCGCGCCCGCAGCCAAGCCCAGCGCTACGCCCGCGCATTGCCCGCCGCGGAAGGCCGCCCGCCGCTGCTTCTCATCACGGACGTGGGCCGCAGCCTGGAGCTCTACGCCGACTTTACCCGCAGCGGCGCCGAATACACGCCCTTCCCTGACGCCCGCAACCACCGCATTCTCCTGGCCGACCTGGAGCGCGAGGAGATCCGCGCGCGGCTGCGCGCCGCCTGGTTGGACCCGCTCTCCCTGGACCCCACCCGCGCCGGCGCCAAGGTCACGCGTGAGGTGGCCGCCCGCCTGGCGGAGCTGGCCAAGAGCCTGGAGGCCGCCGGCCACCCGCCCCAGGCCACGGCGGGATTCCTCATGCGCTGCCTGTTCAGCATGTTCGCCGAGGACGTGGGCCTCTTGCCCGCCGAGACCTTCACCGGCCTCCTGCGCGACCTGCGCGAGGCCCCGGACAAGCTGCAGGCGCTGCTGGAACAGCTGTGGCAAGTGATGGACCAGGGCGGCCTGTGGGGCCGCACGGCCGAGTACCTGCTGCGCTTCAACGGCGGCCTGTTCAAGGACTGCCAGGCCCCGCGCCTGTCCCGGCAGCAGATCGACCAGCTGCTGGAGGCCGCCCGCGCTGACTGGCGCCTGGTGGAGCCCTCCATCTTCGGCACGCTGCTGGAGCGCGCCCTGGAGCCCTCCGAGCGCCACAAGCTGGGCGCCCACTACACGCCCCGTGCCTACGTGGAGCGGCTGGTGCTGCCCACGCTGGTGGAGCCCCTGCGCGCCGACTGGCGCGACGCCCAGACCGCCGCGTTGGCGCTGGACCAGCAGGGCCGCCGGCCGGAGGCCATCGACACCGTGGCCGAGTTCCAGCGCCGCCTGTGCCGCATGCGCGTGCTGGACCCCGCCTGCGGCAGCGGCAACTTCCTCTACGTGGCCATGGAGCACCTGAAGCGCCTGGAGGGCGAGGTGCTGACGCTGCTGGGCGACCTGGGCGCCACGGGCCTTCTGGAGCTGGAGCAGGTCACGGTGGATCCGCACCAGTTCCTGGGCCTGGAGTTGAGCCCGCGCGCCGCGGCCATCGCCGAGCTGGTGCTGTGGATCGGCTACCTGCAGTGGCAATTCCGCGTGCATGGCCACGTGAACCCGCCGGAGCCCGTGCTGCGCGACTTCCGCAACATCCAGTGCCGGGATGCGCTCCTGGACTACGACCGTGTGGAGCCCGCCCTGGACGAGGACGGCCGCCCGCTCACCCGCTGGGACGGCGTCACCAACAAGCCCCACCCGGTGACGGGCCGCCCGGTGCCCGACGAGAGCGCCCGCCGGGTGGTGGAGCGCTACGTGAACCCGCGCCAGGCCGTTTGGCCGGAGGCGGACTTCGTGGTGGGGAATCCGCCCTTCATCGGCGCCAGCACCCTGCGCCGCGCCCTGGGCGACGGCTACGTGGACGCCCTGCGCGCCACCTGGAAGGAGGTGCCGGAGAGCGCCGACTTCGTCATGCACTGGTGGCACATCGCTGGTGAGCTGGCGCGGGCGGGACGCATCCGGCGCTTCGGCTTCATCACCACCAACAGCATTCGCCAGACCTTCAACCGCCGGGTGGTGGAGGCCCAACTGGCCGCCCAACCGCCCTTGCACTTGGCCTTCGCCATTCCCGACCACCCCTGGGTGGACAGCAGTGACGGTGCCGCCGTGCGCATTGCCATGACGGTGGGAACAGGTGATGAGTTGAGTGGCGTACTTCGCGTGGTGACGGAAGAGCGCACAGAAAATCTTGACCAGATCGCCGTGACGACACAGATTCGACATGGAAGGATTGGCCCGAATCTCGCCGTCGGCGCAGCAGTGGCTTCAGCAGAAGCGTTACAGGCAAATGCAAACCTGGCCCAGATGGGAGTGAAACTCCATGGATCCGGGTTCATTGTGACACACGAAGAGGCTCGACAACTTGGCCTGGATTCCATACCGGGTCTCGATCAACACGTCCGTCCGTTTTGTAATGGGCGTGATCTAATGGATGTACCACGTGGTGCGCTGGTCATCGACTTGTTTGGATTGACCGCTGATGAAGTGAGAGTCCGTTTCCCGGCCGTCTATCAACATGTGCTACAAAAGGTGAAGCCGGAACGTGACCACAACAACCGCGTCACCTACCGGGACAACTGGTGGATTCATGGAGAGCCGCGTCGCGAGCTGAGGCCTGCTCTGGTAGGGTTGGATCGCTTCATCGCGACAACTCGCACGGCCAAGCATCGCGTGTTTCAGTTCGTGTCACACGAGACCATCGCAGAGAGCAAAGTTGTTGTCATTGCCTCTGATTCGACAGACATGATTGCCGTGCTGATGTCGAGAGTTCACTGCTGTTGGGCGATTGCGGCGGGTGGCTGGCTCGGAGTTGGAAATGACCCTACGTACAACCACAGCGATTGCTTCAACAAGTACCCATTCTCTACCACCACGCCAGCCAATGATACCCGCTTGGCGAAGCTTGGCGAGGACCTGGATGCCCACCGCAAGGCGCGCCAGGCAGCCCATCCCGGCCTCACCTTGACCGGCATGTACAACGTGCTGGAAGCGTTGCGCCAGGGCCGGCCCTTGTCGGACAAGGAAAAGGAGATCCACGAGCAGGGCCTGATCTCCGTCCTGGCCAGCCTCCATGACGATATCGACCGTGCCGTGCTGGCCGCCTACGGCTGGGAGGACCTGGCCCCGGCGCTGGTGGGCAAGCCCGGCGGCACCCTGCCCCTGGCCGACCCCGACCCGGAGCAGGCCGCCGCCCAGGAAGAGCTGTTGGCACGGCTGGTGGCCCTCAACGCCCAGCGTGCCGCGGAGGAGAAGCAAGGTCTGGTGCGCTGGCTGCGCCCGGACTTCCAGTGCCGGGGCAAGTCCGACGCCGCGCCCGCCATGGAACAGGCCAGCCTGCCGGGCACGGAGGCGGGGGACTCCGCGGGAAGCCAAGCCACCGCATCCCCATCCGCGACAGCCAAGCTCCCTTGGCCCAAACTTCTGGTGGAGCAGATCCAGGCCGTGCGCGTCTTGCGTGCCCAAGGCCTGGCCACGGCGGAGGAGATCGCCGCGCACTTCAAGCACAAGCCGCTCAAGGCAGTGCAAGAGGTGCTGGCAGCACTGGAAGCGCTTGAATGATCGAGGGGAAGCATGGGGATCAACGATGCGGCACGGGTGGCACTTTCGTTTGAGCTTTACCGGAAGCAAGAGACAGCTTGATGACCTGCTTTGTCAAGGCTGTAAAACTGGAGATTAGATATGACGAAAAGCGATGTCAGTGACTTTTTTGAATCTCAATCAGAGAGGTCCAGAATTAAGTCTGAGATAGTAAAGGGTTATTGGAGTTTTTACCTGACATTTATGGCATCAAAAATAAAAAGTGGCAGTGTAGGAGGGATAGGTTTCTTTGACTTGTTTTGCGGAAAAGGTGTTTATGATGATGGATCAGAATCGACACCAATAAAGGTTATAAAATCTGTAATCGAAAAGGGAATAGACAAGAAGAAGTTGGTAATGGTATTTGCCGATGCGGAAGAAGATGTTGTTTCAGAATTCGAGCGTAATGTTGATAGGATTGAAAATGTGGAAAGCATTAGAGAGAGTATTCATATTATTCATCACAGGACAGGAAAATCAATGGTAGATTGGATACGTGGAGTAAAACTCCCGCCAACCTTCTTCTTTATTGACCCATTTGGATATAAAGGAATATCATTGGATTTGATTTTGGCTGCAACTGAATCATTTGGATGTGATTGCATTTTCTTCTTCAATTATAATAGAATAAACATGAGCATCAAGAATAAATCACTATTGATTCCTGTAAATGAGTTTCTTGGAGAGGATCTGGCAGAAAGCCTAAGGGAACGAATAGAACGTGCATGTAATCCCCATGAGAGAAGGTCGATTATATTGGAAGCTATATTTAGTGTATTAAGAGACAATAAGCGATATGTATTTCCGTTTACATTTTCCTTCGAGAGCGAAAGAAAGATTAGTCACGACATTATGCTAGTAACAAAGCATCCAATTGGGGTTGGTGCATTCAAGGATGTTGCATCGAAGTTTGGATTTATGAGTGAAGATGAAATACCGACATACGAGTTTTGTGATGCCGATAGATCTCTATTTCCATTATTATCGGAGTTTTCAAAAACACTTGACGATCTTAAGGGCCATTTGCTGAGGAAGTATGCCGGGAAGAGATTGACTATAAAGGAGATTTTTGAGGATGATCAACAATATGGTCCATTTGTAAGGAAGAACTATAAACGAGCAGTTATCGAGCTAGAACAACACGGTGCAATAAAATGTATTCCTGCAATTGGAACAAAGGGGCGCCCATCAAGAAATGGTGTTCCGACAGCCGGTGATGGGGTTGTTGTCACGTTCCCATAGAAGCTGTCCCACCCATTAGTTAGATTCTTGAAAAGTCGGAGAGGTTTTGCCATGGGCCAGCAGACTTCCATTGAGTGGACCGAGTCCACCTGGAACCCGGTGACGGGCTGCACAAAAATCAGCCCAGGTTGTATGCACTGCTATGCCGAGCGGATGTCCAAGCGCCTCATGGCCATGGGCCAAGCGAACTACCAACACGGCTTCCATTTGACACTGCACGAGCATGCTGTCGAGCTACCATTGAGCTGGCGCAAACCGCAAGTGATTTTCGTGAACTCAATGAGCGACCTCTTTCACAAGGAAGTGCCGCTTGCCTTCATCCAGCGGGTTTTCGATGTGATGGCGCGGGCGCATTGGCACCAGTTCCAGGTATTGACGAAGCGCGCTGGCCGGCTGGCCCAGCTGGCCGGCCGGTTGCCATGGCCGGACAATGTCTGGATGGGCGTCAGCGTGGAGTCCGACTCGTACAAGGGCCGGATCGATGATCTGCGGACCATTCCAGCTAAGGTTCGCTTCCTATCCATTGAACCACTTGTTGCTCCTGTCACCCAGTTGAATCTGGCGGGCATCCATTGGGTGATCGTAGGTGGGGAATCGGGGCCAGGTGCGCGCCCTATGCACCCGGATTGGGTAAGGGATGTGCGCGATCGGTGCCTGGAACAGCAAGTTCCGTTCTTCTTTAAACAGTGGGGCGGGGTCCAGAAGAAGCGAAATGGAAGGCTACTCGATGGCCGCACTTGGGATGAGATGCCTGTAGCCGAACTTAGGAAGGCAATCTGAATCGCGGCCAGCCGCCCCAATCACTGACGGCCGGCCGCTGACCTGGACTCCACGACCGCGGCTGGAGAGTTGCATCCCCCAGGGCCCGGCGCAAGGCGTGCGGGCCCTTTCTCCATCCACGCGATTCGTGCTGTCAATCTTCCTTGACGTTCACGCCCAGGATCAAACGGATCTCGTGCGTCGTGTCGCCAGGATCCGCCTCATCCACCCGCCAGCCTGCACCCAAGGCCATCCAGAGGCCATCCCCGCCGTGGGATAGCGTCGGACCTAGGAAGAGGCTTTCCTCGCTGGCCCGCAGCTCCCCGCCCAGACGAACGTGGGACAAGACGGGCACGCTGAAGCCGGCGGCGAGCTCGAACTCGGTCTCGTCTTCTTCCAGCTCGACCACAGGGTTCAATGCCAGATCCACAATGCCGAAGGTCTGGGAGAGCAGCAGCTTGGCTTCCCAGACGGTCTCGCTTAGGGTGCTATTGTTCTTGTGCTCCAGGTACAAGATGGGGTGGGCAAAGGCGTCAGGGTCCTCAAGGAGCTGGTAGCGCAGGCGGACCTTGAACCCATCCCAGTCCAGCGGGGCACTAGGCGTCCGGGAGAACACCTGGTACACGGCCGCGTCCAGGCGGTCCGACATGCCGATCTCCAGTTCCGCTTGGTGCGTGGTCTTCAGGTTGGCTTCCCTATTTGGCCAGTCAGGGCTCTGCACCGTCAGGTAGTGCTCCAACTCGGCCTCTCCTGGCTTCATCATGGCCGATCCATACGTCCAGACCCAAGGGCGCTGATCGGCCCAGGCAATGGTTGAAACGATCAGCGCTGCAACAGCGGGTGCCAGGTGCTTGAGGGACATGCTTGCCTCCGATGGGATTGCGTTGTGCGGCAGGGCCTCGCTGCCCTACCGCTGACAATCCAACGTGTTAAAGTTAGACAAGACAAACAAAGATTGATCGGACTATGATGAAAAGGCGGCCGCCCCCGCACCTGGAACAATGGGGACGGCCGCCGGCGAGAAGGCTTTTGGTTGTCTGAAGGTAGCGAAGTCGGGATGGGTTCCTGGGTTACCCACACCATCTGGCGCCGGCAGTCGCGGCGGCTTCCGACCCACCAGGGATCCCGGCGGGCAGGCCGTAGAGCCAGCCCTGGGAGAGGGTGCAGACGGCCTGGGCGACCACGGTGCCGGCGCGGGTGACGTAGTGGATGCGCATGCGGCCGCTGTCGCGGAACTCCATGAAGGCGTTCAGGCGGACAGGGCAGGCGCGGATGAAGGCGGCCATCTCCTCCCAGGTGTGGGTGGTGTCGAGGCGGGTGGTGGGCTGGTGCTGCATGGTGTGCTCCCTTCAGTTCCTGGCCGGGCCCATGAGGCTGGTGGCTAGCTTCTCGTTGTCCTCGGCCGTGCTGGCGTCGATGCACTCCAGGGCAATGCGGACTTCCCTGCGCCAGCGGGCCTTGTCCAGCCAGTCGAGGACGCCCAGCTCCAGGCGGATCCAGGCCTCCACCCAGCGGGGGCTGACTTCGGGGCGCCCGCGGCGGGCGAGCTCGGCTTGGATGGTCTTCTCGTACTGCGACATGGGGTCCTCTTGGGGGCTTGGCCCGGGCCGGCCTGGGGCCGGCGCCGGACGTGGGTGGCTTGTCAGATGGCGCTGTTGTGCTGGCTGATGGCGGCCTTGGGCATCGTGCCGGCCCAGCCGATGAGCTGGTAGCCGGCGCGGTTCAGGAGGGTCGTTTGGCGGGCGGCCTCCCAGCGGCCGTCCTTGGCCCAGAAGCTGATCCGCTCTTCCCAGACCTTGCAGCCGGGGCCCTTCTGGTAGGCGCCGCAGAAGTCGTCGCTGGTGGCGCGCTCAGGCTGGTCGATGTCGGCCATGGTCCTGATGCCGATGGTGCGGGTTTCCCGGCCGATGGTGAGGGTGACCTGGGCGCGGCCGCCGGGGGCCATCAGGTGGCTGAGCTTGTGCATGGCCGCCTTGGTCAGGTATCGGGCCTCTGCGTAGGCTTGCCAGAGGTCCACCCGAGTCGTGTGGGAGGCGGCAAAGTAGCGGGTGTAGGCGTCGTGCTCGGCGTCCTTGGCGGCCTCGTGCTCGGCCACCAGGGTGGGCAGCAGGGCGTCGGCGTCGACCTTGCGGACCGTGGCGCCGGAGTCCAAGCTCAGCGCCAGGGCGGCGTCGTCCTCGGCCAGGAAGCGGCAGGCGTCTTCGAGCTGGGCGAGGGCTTCGGGGTCCAGGGCGTTGGGCATGGCGTGGAAGGCTCCGTCGATCAGGGCGGCCAGGGTCAGGGTGGTCTTGCCCGTCTCGTCCGTGTGGGTGTGGCTGAAGTGTTGGGTCGTCATCGGTCTGTCTCCCTTTGTGTTGGGCATAACTACGCAGAGAGACTTTATAAAGTCAAGTAAAAGAGAAAGATAAAACGAAAGACAAAACCAACAAACAATGTCAAATGATGTAATTGTAGAGTAAATGAAAATCGAAGTGTTTGTGGTGCTGAAAAGTGGTCAGGACGGACCCAAGACAAGTCGTCTCCTTTGATCGCCACGTGGAGTGAAGAGGAAACCCCAACAACACATTCGCTCAAGGAGCGGGGGAGAAACAAAGTTCAGCCCCAACCGCCCGCTAGCGCTTGGGGCTGATGGATCCAGCCGTGTTCGGCAGGTGGGGCGCTCAGGCTTCCGCCCCCACCGCCTGGGGCAGCCGGGTTTCCAGGCTCCCCGCCACGCCCTCCAGGCTCAGTTTCAGTTCTTCCAGGCGACCCATCACCGTACCCATCTGCTGCTGCAGCTCGGGATCCTGGCCCAGCTGCAGGAAGGCCTGCTGGAGGGCGGCCTCCAGGCGCCGCACGCGCTTGCGGGCTCCATCCACGGTCAGCTTGCCATGCGCCAGCTGCCCGGCCACGAAGGCCTTCACGTCCCAGGTCGGCTTTGCCATCATCGTGTCTCCTGATTGAAAAGGGTGTCCGTTGCGGTTCAGCGGCTGGCGCGGCCCAGCTCGAAGGCCGCGCGCAGGGCGTCTTTGATCTGCCAGACCCCGACCTCGTGGAAGTCGAGGGCGTCCATCTGGCGCTCCGTCAGGGTCTCGATGCCGAGGTGGACCTGGGCCAAGGCTTCCAGGCCAGCGTCCCGGGTGGCCTCGCGGGCCGCGCCCTTCATGCTCTTGCCCATCTTGGCCGGCGCGGGCTCTTCCCAGAGCTTCACGGCGGCGGCAAAGCCGATCCAGGTCCCCTTCTCGTTCAGGCCGCGGGAGGCCAGTTCGTGGCGGGCCATCTGGGTGGCATCCACCTGGCCCGTTGCCATGAGAAGGAGCAGGGCGGTCTTGGCGGTCTGCAGGATGGATGCGTCGTCGCCCAGCTGCTGGATGAGGTCGTCAGAAGTCAGGGTGGCCATGGTCTGTTTCCTCGTTTGCTGGGTCTAAGAACGACAAGACACGTTGCGAAGTCAAGTAAAGAGCCTAAGAAAAGACAACAAATGACAAAACAACATGAAAAGGTCCCTATTGGTAGATTCGTAGGGAAACAGAATGGTGGAAACACCCGGATGAAACGTCCTACAGGGCGGGGTTGCCACCGGGAAGGGAATGTGCGATCTTTCGCATCATCAACATGGGGTATACGAGATCCAAACCAATGCAGAAGTCCATTACCTACAACCAGCTGCTGATCCAGGCCAGGCTCTACTTGATCCGGAATACGGGGAACATCCTGGGCAAACGGGATTATGACGTGTTCGACTATGACGCCTTGACCCGCCCAGTGTTTGGGGACACGCGCACCTTCTCCTGGTTCCTGGACCGCTTCGAAGAGCATTACCCCCAGGTCCAGGCCGGGCATCCGGTACCTGGCCTTGGGGCGACCCAGGTTGCTTCCGCCAGCGCCCACTCGTAACAACCCTCTCCCTGCCCAGGGTGCCCGGTCCCCGTGCGCGTCAGGCGCGGCGGCTTTCGATGGCCGTTTGCAGCTCGTCGTCGGCCACGTGGGCGTAGATGGCCGTGGTGGTGGGGCTCTCGTGGTCCAGTGCCCGCTGCACCAGGCGCAGGTTGCCCGTCTTCTTCAGGAGGCTGGTGGCGAAGGTGTGGCGCAAGAGGTGCGGGTGGACGGGGCGCGCGATGCCGGCGAGGGCCGCCCAGCGCGTCAGGAGGCGGCGGATCTGGCGGTCGGTCAGGGCCGTGCCCGCTGCCGTGGGGAAGAGGGGCTCGCCAAGCCCGCGTGTGCCCATCTGCTTGCCCAGGAGATCCCGGGTCTCGGCGGGCACGAAGCGTGGACGCGTCTTGCCGCCCTTGCCCCGGACGCGCACGCGGCGGCCTTCCACGTCCACATCGCCCACCCGCAAGGCCGCCGCTTCGGACACGCGCAGGCCCGTGTCCAGGAGGAGATAGATGAGGGCCCGGTCCCGGGCTTGGCGCGGCTGGTCCACGCGCTTGGCCAGGGTCCTTCGCAGGGCCTTCTCTTCGGATTCGGCCAGGGCGTTCGGGGTGGGGCGCACGGCGCGCGGGGCGGGCAGGCTTTTCCAGTCGGACAGCTGCGGCAGGCCGGCGAAGGCCAAGTAGCGGCCGATGAGGTGCTGGGCGCGCCGGCGGGTCACGGCCGCCCGGCCCCCTGCGGCCACCGCATGCAGGAGGGCCGGGGCGCCGGCTGACTGCCAGGACAGGCCCATGCCGGCGAGAAGGCGCTCCTGGCGCTCCAGCTCCGTGCGGTAGGCCTTGAGGCTGGAGTCCGACAGGCCCTGGTCGGCCAGATGGATGAGGAAGGCGTCGGGGGAAGCGTGCATGGATCCCGTCCTTTCGCTTGGGTTGGAAGGCAGCGGATCTCAGCATGCCATGGACCTGCGGCACAAGTCAAGTCCTTGGTTTTCCTGAAGGGGAAGAGGAGTCCACGGGTGGCCCCGCCGCACGCAGGCGACTGCCCTGGGGCCTCGCGGGATCCGCGTGAAGCGCTGCTGGATGGACGCATGATTTCGTGGCAGCCCGGCTGCCATCCGTCAGCGAGGCACAGTATCGCCAGGTCCACGAAGTGCGGGTTCCAATGTGGAGCGGCGGCCGGGAACCCTTTGGCCGCCACGCAGGTCGGAGGGCCCTTGCGAAGCGCAAGGGATAGGCGACAACCCGAAGCTCGGGGCCGTGGGAGAAAGGGGTGGCCGCGTGCCGCTGACGGTGGAGGAGATCCGGCCTGGTCTGGTGGTCTTCTTGGACCAGGCGATGTTTCTGGAGCGCTGGGACGTGCTGCAGACCTTGCCCACGCGGAGCGTCAAGGTCCGGCCTCATGTTTGTCTCAGTGTGGATGGTGAACGGTGCGCCTGGACGCCCCTGACGAGCCGCTGGCGCCGCGAGCGTCTGCCCATCCTGGCCTCCTGGCGGCTGGGCGGAGACCGCGCCTGGCGCGGGGCCCGTTCCTACCTCCATGACGGGGCCAGCGTGGTGGTGGGGCCCCGCGCGGCCTTTGTCCACGCCTCCCACAAGGACGTGGCCCCCGCAGAGGAGCGCCCGGCCCTGACGCCCGAGGGCTGCGCCCAGATCTTGGTGGCCATTGAGCGCGCCCGCGGCCGCCGGCAGGTGGGGCCGTCCCTTGTGCTGACCGCGGATCGCATCACGGGCCTGCCCCAGGGGGATGGTCCGGTCCGGGCTTCTCGCCCGCGGTGAAGGGTCCCCGCCCCCGGGACCCCCTTTTTTCTCACCCTTGATCCCGCAGGTTCCCGCCTTCTGGGACCTGACGTCTTCCCTCCCCATCCTGACGGACAACCCGCAAGGAGTCCGCCATGTCGTTTCTCTGTGTCGAAGCCGCGCTCTTTCCCGAGCTGACCGCCCAGGGCGCCCAGCGCGAAGTGCCCTCCCATGCCGTGTCCTACGTCGGCAGCAAGCGCAAGCTCTTGGACTGGATCGTGGAAGAGATCCCGGAGGGCACGACGAGCGCCGTGGACGCCTTCTCGGGCGGCTCAAGCGTCGGCTACCGGCTGAAGACGGAAGGCCTGGCCGTCCACGCCAACGACAGCCTCCACTGGCCCTTTCACATCGCCCGGGCCGTGGTGGTGAACCAAGGCGAGACCCTGGACGAGGACGAGATCGCGGCGCTGTGCGAAGAGAACCCGGATGCGGGATCCTTTGTGCGTGATACCTACAATGGTCTCTTCTGGAAGCCCGAGATCCACGGCGTCATCGACCACGTGCGGGCGAATGTGGAGGAGCTGACCGGCTTCAAGCAGGACCTGGCCCTGGCGGCCCTGGGCGCCACGCTGCTTTCGGCCCGCGGCTGGTTCCCACAGTTCACGACAAGCAAGGTGAGCCAAGACGGCTACGACACGGCCCAGTTCCACGCCCGCCTAGGCGATGTCATCCGCCGCTTGAACAGCATGGTCTTCGAAGGTGAGGCGTGCAGCGCCAGCCGCCAGGACGTGCGCCGCTGCCTGAAGGGCCGCAAGGCGGATCTGGCCTACTTCGATCCCCCCTACATCACGCAGTACAGCGCCACGAACTACAGCGCCATCTACCACGCCGTGGAGGCCGTGATGGTGGGAGGCGTGGGCCGGAAGCCGGACCCAGACAGCGCCACGCGCCAGGAGAAGACCCAGCCCGACCTGACAAAAGACACGGTGGGCACCTTCTTCGGCGAAGTGCTGGACGCGGCGGAGGGCATGCCCACCTGGCTTCTGTCCTACCGCGACCACAGCTATCCCACGCAGAAAGAGCTGAAAGACCTCTTCACCGAACGCGGGCGCCAGGTGGCGCTGAAGACGAAATCCTTCAGTTATGGTCCCTTGGCGGGCAAGCGAAGGGACGAAGCGCCGGCCAAGGCCATGGAGTACCTGTTCGTGGGGACCAAGGAAGCCATGGCCCGGTCCCGAACCCAAGAACAGCACTTGTGCAATGGCGATACGGGTGTGGCGCGGCTGGTGGGTTGTAATCCGGGTGTACGGTGCGTGATCAGCTGCTGAAGTGAACCAGACATCTGTCATTTCATTCACAAACATTCAGGATCAAGATGACCGCCACCACATGCATTTGCATGGATCACTGTTTCCAAGTGCAAACTAAGCTTTACTTTCAGCCACTGAATCATATGCTAAGATAGATTTTGTGAATTCCGAGTGAGACAGAAAAATTGTTAGAAACCATTGATTATCTGGCTGCACTCTGCATTGTTGTCCGCAGACTCCCCCCCACTGAGTCACCAGGTACCAAGTTCAAACGAAACCCATTCGGTAGGCTTGTCCTTGCATCCTATTCGCAGATATGTACTTAGGGTGGCTGCTTGAATCTGCTGCTCGAGGAAAGTTGGCCGTATCAAGGAGCAAGTACAGCTTTTGGTGGTGTAGCTTGTGATTCGAACTCGGCGAAGCTTTTCACGTATGCGGCGTAAATTTCCAAGGACCTCTGAAGCCAAGAGCCATTCGCAGATTTGTGTTGAGCAGCTAACCGTATTCATTCAGTTGTTCATGGCTAACTGCGCCAGACCGATGCCCTTGGGGATGAGCCGGCGGATCAGGCGTTGGTGTTCTCGATGGACCCACGTTGCCTGGGGCTGTGTGGATTGGCGAAGTAAATCTTCAGACCGGTGCGTTCCCCAATGCCTTGTGGTACGATATCTCCTTCCCTTAGCCGTTCGTAAGGGGTTGCCGCAGGGCGAGCGGGATGCGCTTGAAGGTCCGACAGAAGCCCTCCAGCGTCGCTTCGGCAGCGAATGCGTCGAGTTTGACCAACAGAACCACGTGAATCTTCGTAGAACTTCTTTTGCCTATTGGCCGAATTAGTGTAGCTTTCAGGGAAGTGATCAGTCAATCCAGACCTAGAAGGTGTAAACGTACGGTCTCTGAAGAGATGCTCAGAAAGGAGAAAGAGGATGAGCAAGAATTTTACGCAATCAGACTCTAATTTGATGAAAGGAGACTTGAAATGAAACGAGTTATGCTGGTTTGCGCCATAATCCTCACACTCTTGGCACGCCATTCACAAGCACAATGGACACCTACAACTTATCAAGCTAATGCTGCATTTAACGTTGACATCACAAAATCGCTGGCAAATACGTACATATTAGATCACTTGGAAAGCAGTTTGCCGTTTACAAGTGAGGGGACACTGATCGGACAAATACCATATTCAATTACAATCAATATTCCAAGCGTTGATTTTATCGATAACAATATCGCCTTTAATTGGATTATAGATTACACGGTTTTAAATGCAGGAAATAGTCTCGTCTTGAATTTCAATGTCCCATTCAATCTAAGTGTATCGCAAGATCAACTAATTGCGTATATAAATAACGCTATTGAAGATCTCTCTCAGCAAATTATACAATTGTTACCACAATATATTCAGGGTAGAGAGGAGCTTTCAATTGTGATTTATAATAACTTACATTACTTGATGCTCCCTATGTACGATACTCAATTCTATGATATTATCGATAACAACATGCCAGGTGATTTTCACATATTACCTGTTGACTACAGTTTTGGAATTGCTACTTCAGCTCAAAATGGAGTTGCCAGAATTACACCATCTATCACATTTGAAGGTTATGAGCCGGCACTTAGGCTTATAAGCACAGGAACGCAAGTATTTTTAAGCTGTTCCGATCCATTTACTGTTTTGGAATATACAATTCATAACGTATATGGAGGAGAAGAATATCGATTTGTCGGCAACTTACAATTCCAAGGTAATTTCAGTGATAACTATCATGTTGAGATCGGGGAAATATCGAATATTATGTTATTTCACAGAATAGTATGTCGCGTTTTGAATCGTTATATATTCATGAATGTTCAATATCAAAGATTTGCACCCTTTTATGAGTATCAAACGGCTAACGAAAACTGAAAGAGAGGAGAATGAAAATGAAAGAGCTATATTTAATTCTCGTGTTGTCGATAGTCACAACTGCCGCTGCCCAAATCGATCCGAACGCCCCCCAACTGAAGGTCAGCCTCACTAGGGATGTGGTACGAGATGCAGTGAATCTCATGGCAGAGTGTGGAGTTTTCGGATTTGGTTGGACGTCAGACGGAAATCACTACGACCTTGCAGTTCATGGCGACGTTGGCAACACGATTGAGTTTTTAAGTAACCCAGATCGCATCCTTCTAGATTTTGATTCTGGGAAATTCAGCCATAAGCCTATCACTGCTGGCATTTTACCCACGGAAGTAGTAGGTTATAATTTGCTTGACTTGAAGCTGATCGTAAACCCACATGTTGTCAGGGTGGCAAATACTCCGTACTACAAATTAGTTATAGATAACATTGAAATTGATAATGTCGATATAGATAACACATGCGGGTGGTGTGAAAACAGACTCGAGGAAAACTATGATATTGATGAGATCATACTATTGGATAATTTGTATTTTGGATCAGAAGAGATACTTAACCACTACGGACCACCTCAGCTTATATTGACAAGTGATGAGATCGGAATGTTGTTTGAGAGGCTACTAAATACTCCGATCGAAAGATCAGTTTTTGTAGATGTCGATATTGAAACTGATGACTATGGTGTTTCTAGCCTAAGTTGCGAGGACTTAGGGGTAGGTCAGTATTCAGTTCAATTGAATACTGGAGAAAGCTGGATAAGCGTGACGACAAGTGAGACTCCGCCAAGTGGACTCGTTCTTAATTCAGGTAAAGTTTATAGGGTTAGATATGAAAATAATGCCGACATATTATACTCTCTGCCACGGTATGCTAGATACAGTTCGCTCGACGGAGAATTTCATGTAAACTCAACTGAGGAATTCGTATCAATGGCGCGCTTAATTAGAAGTGGAGTAATTTATATTGATAATGATTTCATAATTGATGAATCAGTCAACATGCAATTTGCTGAAGAAGTAATCATAAGGGGACCAGCGGAGTTGACTGTAGGAAATAACGGAAAACTAATTGCACCTATCACAGCTGAAGTCGAGCTTCGCAATGTAACATTTGTTGCTCAGAATTTACTATCAACAGGAGTGCTTTTAGACGGACCTTTTAATACTATAAATAGTTGCGTGTTTGACGGTTTCTATAGGGTATTGAGTCACAACAGTCTGATGAATTTAACATTAATAAATACAACTACAGAAAACTGCGCATATGGCGTTTCTAGTAGTAATGAGATGCTAATCGTTAACTCGGATTTTGAATTTGCAGTAGACTTAGGCTTGATTGGAGAAAGATTGTTTGACGCCAAATACATCAACTGCCGATTCGAGTATACGCCGACGCAATGTTCGGAATTGAATGGAGCAATTGTTGACATTGAGGCAAATCAATTGATTGATCCAATCAGAGTCGAATTCACCAATTGTGAATTCATTGGTGGCGGTGTTGTCAAGGCTAAAACTCTGTCTGGATTGTGCGAAATGGAGTTTACGGATGTAAGGTTCCACAATAGGAGCGAGGGAGAAAGTTGTGGCCTTCAGATTGTATTATCTGATGGTTACGACAATTGTTCTGATGATAATGCTAGGCTAAACGTCATCTTCGATGGAGTGCAAGCTGAAAACCTTGAGCTGGTAGACCTCGATGCCTATTGCAAAGGTCGTTTAGAGGTGCTGAACACCGAGCTCCGAGGAGTGGGTCACACAGGTGAGGGTATAAAATATCCGTATGGTGGAACCAGTGTCACATCAACAACTGAGATTGCCAACAGCATCTTGCTTGATCTCAACATAAAGGGCAGGGAGGCACGTTGGGGGCAACCGGATGCGCACCAGGACGTCATTCGTAACAGCTCCGTTGTGGCCTTGGACTCCCAGACAAAGATCCAGTTCAATCAGTTGTCACCGGTCAAAGTGGTTAATAGTATTCTTGATATTGATTGTTACAGTCCATTTATTCATGGTGCGATTGCTTTCATGTTGGGGAACAACTGTTTGACGGACCAGGAATGGGGAGAGGACGATTTATGGGAGAGTCAGGGCTGCTTCTATGCGGCGGATCCAGGCTTTTGTCATTCGGAGCAGGGCGACTTCCGCCTCCGCTACGATAGTGTGTGTCTGGACAAGTCAAATGAGCTGCTAAACGGACAGCCTGTTCTTGAGTTCGACCTGACCAAGAAGGATCTGGGTTGGAAGCCGGTTCTTGAGGAGCTCGTCATCGAAGACGATGGGGGGACGCCACGTAGTACATTGGTGCTGACAGAGCCCACCAACGTACACGTCCAGACTGAGGTTGTGATCGATGCCACATCCATCCCCGCCGGCAGCACCATCAAGGCGGCGCCTGGGGCCTATATCCTCCTTCAGGGAAATGGATCCATGGCTATTGGTGATCCCGATGGCGGCCCTCGTGTTTCAATCCTTGGGACGGATGAACCAGATGGTCAAAGCCGCTGTGACGGTCTCGTTTTCGAGGGGGTCGGCAGCGAGCCCGTCCTCACCTCGATGAAGGGCGTGCGATTCTACGGGGCGCCAGGCGCCAGTGTCAATGAGCGTGCCTTGGTGCTCACCAACCTTGACTTTGGCGGCATGAGTCATCCCATTGATCCGGCTTCTGTAAAGTTCGAACTCTATGATGAGGCAAGCCTGCAGTTCAACAACTGCCAAGGTCGAATCCAGAACTTTGTGGGCGAAACAGCATTCGGCGCTCAACACGTTCCTGGATTCGTGGGTCTGCTGAACAGCTCCATGGACATTGTGAATTGTTCGTTTGGAGCCATTGGAGAGGGAGCAGGCATGGGCAGACTCACAATCAGCGGTATGCTCTCGGGCGGCGAAGATTGTAGCGTTCATAATTGTGATTTTGAGACAAGTGGGAACTCGAACGACCCTGTAAACACTCTTCGTCTGACAAACGCTGCCGTGGACTTGCGACAGAGTGAATTCGTGCGCTACTTGGGGTCTGCTGTCAGAATGGTGGATTCCAATTTGTATATGCGGCAAGGGGCGGCCAACGCATTGGAACAAGGTGTGAGCGTGAATGAACCTTTGATTCATCTGTCGGGTGGTCTTGTGGATGCCTTTTGTGGATACAACAGGTTCCTGAAACTTAACTGGCAAAGTGGCACTCAATACTTCGTGCAAGAGTCGGATCCCGGAGAGCCGCCGGTAGTGCAGGACTGGAGAAACAATGCATGGGGCAGTTCGTGCGCGAGCTTGGAATCGAACACTTCTGCCATCCAAGCTAAGGTGCCGGAATGGGCGCAAATCGTTTCGCCACTGAATACATGCAATGCTCCACTGGCAGATTGTGAGGATTGGCTTTCCAATCCGCTTTCGATGTTGAAAGCAGGCAAGGAAGCTGAGACGAATGGTTTTCCCAACGTGGCCCACGCCTACTACCGTGACCTGATTTGGACATTGCCCACCGCCAAGGAGGTGGCGGAAGGGACCAACCGACTCAAGGCCCTGGGTCAAAAGGGTGTTTACGGCGAAGACATGTATGAGACAGTGCGTGATGACCTGTTCGCCGCTGCGGATACGTCTGCTACCTTTGTGGGGCAGGAGACCATGCATGAACAGGAAGTGCTGCAGGACTCCAATGGGTGGCTTGTGGAAGGATATCATGGGGATCGGCAGGCCGCCAAGGATGCGCTGCTTGCCATGAAGGTAGCCGAGTTGCAGCGTCTCATTCCCAACGTCAAATGTCTGAATATCATCAACGCCGCGGTTCTGGAACTCGAAACCTATCCACTAAACGGTGGGCTTCTTGCGGCGGATGGTCTTGGAAGGGTGCGGTCGATGAGGAACCGGTCGCAGGCTGCCCACGACCTGTTGTTTGGAGGCCAAACCCTGACGGTGGAACCGATGATCGAAACCGTGCTGCCGCAGCGTCTGGCCCTGGTCTCCTGCCATCCCAATCCCTTCAATCCGGTGACCACCGTGCGCTTTGACCTTCCAACGGCAGGGGATGTGAAGGTCCTGGCGTACAACGTGCTGGGCCAGCAAGTGGCCCTGCTGCACTCCGGGCGCCTGGAAGCGGGACGACATGATGTGCGGTTCGATGGATCCAACCTGTCCAGTGGCATGTACCTGGTTCGTGTGGACACGCCTCAGGATGGGAGCCTCACGCACAAAGTCATGCTTGTGAGGTAACCCCGTAGTTTCGCGGGGGAGAGGGTATGCCTCTCCCCCGCACCTTGGTGGAGGGAACATGCGGGATTGGCGGCATTGGTGGTTCTTGGCCCTAGCATGGCTGGGTTGTGGGCTCCCCTGTGTCCAGGCCGCCATTCTGGACGTGCCGACCCCTTATTCCACCATCCAAACGGCCCTAGACGCCACCCAGGACGGCGACACCGTGCGTGTGGCGCCAGGTGTGTATGTGGAGCATTTGGAAGGCCCCATGCACGCCGTCAGCCTGTTCTCCCAGTATCCTTTCACGGAGGATTCCTCCGACATCGTGGACACGGTCTTGGACGGCAACTTAAGTGGGACCATCTTGAAGGTCTGGGCTGCAAATCCAGATTCCCTCGTAGTGAATGGCTTGCAGTTCACGCGTGGACGTGGGCAATATGTTCATGGTCTCGAGTTTCAAGGTGGCGCAGTCCATGTGGAGCCTGATGCGGATGTAGTAATCCGCAATTGCATTTTCAGGGATAATCAGGTTGACAGGATATACCAACCGTCTATACTTATGGCCGGAGTGATGGATTTTACTAGGTCGAATATTCTAATGGAAAACGTATCTATTATTGATAATAATCTTACACAACAATTTGTTGAATACAAACAGTTGATTGAGATTACTACAGATGGCAATGTCGAATTGAATAGAATACGAGTATATAATACATCACTAGGATATACTGGAGGAATAAACATAACTGCGGGTGGTGAATGTGCCTATAGTGATATGCGTATTTGCAATGCGAATGGATTTTGGGCTTGGCTTTTCTCTGATGAATCAGCGAGATTTGGAGAGGTTGAAATTTGCAGCTCAAACTTGGTAAGCATGCAAATCCACGCTCGCGACATGGTTGCTTCCAATCTGAACTTTCACCATTTGCACATGGATCACCGGCAAGTGATTTCGATTGGCGCGGACAGTTGTTTACATGCTGACCATGTGACCATGCAGCATTGTGTTTCCAATGAAGGTATAGAGGACGAAAGCCCAAGTTATCAATTGTTGAGCATTGGCTGTTCTAATGATTCTACTTACCATGATTCGGTGCTGCGCCACTTTGTATTTGTGAATAATTTGGCAGGCGACACCTTGGCTAGACCCAACTACAGTGGAAAGCCTCAAATGGTTGACATCATCAATGTCAGTGTTGAAGATGCTGTCATTTCCGACAACGTCATGCATCTCGTTGCAGACCCCTTAAACGAGGACGGGTACCTGGGGAACGCGGAGGATGGAGTTCTCTTCCGCTATTCGTTGTACTATGGTCTTCTTGACGCGCGCCTCAAGCGGTGCCGGTTTGAGAACAACCTGCTGGTGGATCATGATGTGTATCCATTGGTGCAGCCAGACCACGTGCCTGCAAACAATGGGCGCAGCCTCTATGCCTATTGCGTGGATGGCCCCGCGGGTACCCTATCCACGCCCAGCGTTGAATTCAGCGACCTGATCTTCCGCAACAACCGCCAGCCCAACCACGTCCCTGAAGCGTATGATTTGGGGATACAGGTCGGTTTTGATGTCCTCATTATAGCCGACTCGGATGACATGGACTTCACGATGCGTAACGTGGTGATGGAGGACATTGATGATGGCGGCATGTGGGTGCATGGAAATACCGCCACCTTCGATGTTCAGAACGTGGTGATCAATAGGGTGAATCGTGCCGGAGCCATGTTCATTTCTGATTGTCCAGAGGTTAACTCTGTAAAAAACGTCTTGATCAATGAATCAATGGAACAAGACAATTATCAATACTATCCTTACACATGGAGCACACAATTTGCTTATGGATGTGGAGAAAGTACAAGAACTGAGAATTTGACAATAACTGACTGCGATTATATTAATCTTATACGCACTGCTTATGGGCCTGTAAATTGTATTGAATCCGGCAATCAATTCCAATACTTCTGCAATCCGCATACCGTTATTGACGACAGTCCAGTTTTTAACTATTGGTATGGATCCTTGGGCTTGAATGGGACCGGAAACATAATGGGAAGTGACCCTCAGTTTGATTCAATGCTGGGTGCCCCCTTTTTGATGCAGGATTCGCCTTGCATCGATGCCGGTAATCCCAGTTCGGTCTACAATGACCAAGAAGATCCCGACCATCCCGGATTTCCCCTTTGGCCGGCGCAGGGCACGTTGCGCAACGACATGGGCTTTACAGGTGGACCTTATACCGCCGTTCCCGACACGGGCTGGGTGGATCTGCCGCGGCCTTATAAACCCAAGGCCCTGCCCGTGGCGTTCACCTTGGGCGCACCCTGGCCCAACCCCTTCAATCCCGTGACGCGCATTCCTTTCACCCTCACCCGCCCGGAGATCGTCAAGCTCAGCGTGCATAATCTGCTAGGCCAAGAAGTGGCCATGCTCGTGCATGGCGTGCAGTTTGCCGGACGCCATGAGGTGCCTTGGGATGCCGGATCCCTGGCCAGCGGCATCTACGTGGTGCATCTGGAGGTGGGCGGGAAGACGGAAAGCCGGGCCATCACCCTGTTGCGCTGAACACCTGGAGCAGCCCCCCAGCCGCGTCCCGGGACCCGTTCCTGGGGCGCGGTGTTTTTGGAATGGTCATTCCTGGAGAAGAAGCGGGAACGCGGCCCAGAGTAGATGCAGGGCGCCCGTGTCCACGAGGATCTCCTCACTCACCTGCTGCGTGCCAAAGGTTGCTCCGCAGGTGTGAAGCTTCCGCAGCAAGGATTCCAGCGCTTCCAAGGTGGTGGAGCCCACGCGCCGGCGGTTGTCCCGCAGGACTTCCTTCCAGGCTTGCCGTGCATCCCCATCCAGCCCGTCCTGAGGTCCAGCCTCCGCATCCAACTGGGCCCACGCTTCAGGGAAGCGCGGCGTGCGGAAAGACTGGATCACTACGCAGCCCCACCTCTCCACCGCATCCTCCCAGAATGCCCGATGAGCCCTGGTCATGTCTGTGAAGGGTGTCGTCTGGGGTCCCACCCCACCAAACTGCAAGAGCCGGTCCACATCCTCTTCCAGCGCGTCGAAATGCCAGCCGCCAAAGGTCTTCACTTCAAAGACGAAGACCTCTCCCGGACGGTGTGCCAACAGGTCCACGCGCCGCCGGCTGGCACCCTCCTTGCCCCTCAGGAAGACTTCCGGCGCTACGGCGAAGCCCTGGGCGCGCAGGGCAGATGCCAGGTGCAGCACCGTGTGCTGCTCAGGCATGGGTGCGTCGACCTCGCCATTCAGCCAGCCCAGGCGGTGGAAGGAATCGCCCAGCTGGCGGCCGGCTTCGTCAAGGGCCGCACGCAGGGATACGGGCAGGGGTCGGGCGGCCATGGCAGCCTCCTGGTATTGTGGTGGAATGCAACGGGTGAAGGGCTTCAAGTTCCTTCTTTCGCCAGGATCACGGAAGGAAGTCAAGCCGCCTGGGGATCCTCCTCCTGCGCCTCCCCGCAGGCCAGCATGGCCGCCGTGGCCTTTTCCAGGCTGGCCCGCACGGGGCCCGTGGCCAGGCGCGCGTAGATTTCCGTGGTGGCCTTGGATTCGTGCCCCAGGGTCTTCTGGATCACCTCCAGTGGCGTTCCGGTGTCGATCTGGAAGGAGGCCAGGCTGCGGCGCAGGTCGTGCATGCGCAGGCCGGACAATCCAGCCCGGCCCAGGACGCGCTCCCAACCCACCTTGGGGTTGGCCATGTGCCCGCTGCGTGGCTTGCCTGGATCCGCCGGCCTCCGCCCGCCCTCGCGGCCGGGGAAGACGAAGGGACTGTCCACGCGGGCGCGCCGGGCTTCCAAGAGCTCCAGGGCGTGGCTGGAAAGAACCACCTGCAACTCGTGGCCATTCTTGGACTGCCCCGCCGGCACGGTCCACACCGCCCGGAGAAAGGAGATGTCCTCCCAGCGCATGGCCAGCATGTTGCCCTTGCGCGCGCCGGTGTAGAGGGCCAGAAGGAGAAACTCCCGCACGTCCTCATTGGGCTCTTCGCGCAGGGCCTGGAAGAAGGCGGGCAGCTCCTCGGGGAAGAGGCGGCGGGTGCGGGCCTCCTCGCGGTAGAAACGCACGCCAGCGGCAGGGTTGGGCATGTCCAGCTCGTGCTCGCGGATGGCCCGGTTCAGCGCCGCGCGCAGGAAGGCCAGGACGCGGTTGGCCGCGCAGCGCCCGCAGCGCTGGCCCAGACCCTGGTGCAGGGCGGTGACCTCCTTGCGGCGAAGGTGGACCAGCGGGCGTGTCCCCGCCCAGCGGTTCAGGTGCCGGGCCACGTGGGCCTCGTAGTCCTTCACGGTCTTGGAGGAGAGGTGCTCCCGGGCGTAGCCGATGTACTCGGCCAGTGCCTGTCGCAGGGTCAAGGGGGCCTGATCCACCACAGGCTCGGGATCCTCGCCCAGGGCCAGGCTGGAGACAAACTGGGCGGCCAGCATGCGGGCCTTGGGGATGGACAGCTCATCCAGTGAGCCCAGGCGTCGCACGACTTTCCCCGGGCCATGGCGCTTGACCACGTAGAAGGACTTGCCCCCGGCGCCCGTGACCTGCACGGCCAGGGCCGGCACCTGGTCGTCGTGGACGAACTCGCGGTTCTTGGTGGTGGTCAGGGCCGCCAGGGCCTGGACCGTCAAGCGGAAGCGGCGCACACACCCTCCTGAAAGCTGAGTTCCATCGCCCGGATCCCGGACCCGGCCCCGGAAGCGGGGCCGGAATTCCCGTTGCACCGCCGTTCCACACTTTTTTGTGAAAGGGCGGGACATGCCGGGACCGAACACGGGGCACAGTGTGCGCTGAAAGGCATGCAAATCAAAGGGATCGTGAGGAGGAAGGACGTGGCGTGACGAAAGAGTACGCATTGCGGCATACTCCTCTTAATCAGTTGGTTCGGGGTTCAAGTCCCTGTTGGAGCAT
>CAIWAD010000276.1 GCA_903910645.1 uncultured bacterium
CTGGAGATTCTCCCCCTGCACGAGGTGGAGCTGGCCCCCTATGACTTTTTCCTCTTCGTGGACAGCCAACCGGGCTCTGGCAACAATTCCTGCCGCCTGCCCCAGGACGCGCGTTACGGCATAGTGGACCACCACATCCTTGGGGAGAACTGGCCGCACGAGCCGGCCTTCCTGGATTTGCGCGAGCATTACGGCGCCAGCGCCACCATGGCTTATGAGTACCTGCTGGCCCGCAACCTGCGCGTGGATGTGCCCCTGGCCACCGCCTTGTACTACGCCATCCGCACCGAGACCAGCGACATGGGGCGCGGGGCGGGCAGGAGTGATCGCGCCGCTTATCTGAAACTGCATCCCAAAATCGATTGGGAGATTCTCCATCGCATTGTGAACAGCCGCCTGCCGGTGGACTACTTCCTCCTGCTAAGGGAAGCCGTGGAGCGCGCCCAGCGCTTTGGACGCGCCGTGGTGGTGGACTTGGGGCCCATCCGCCACCCGGATTTCGTGGCGGAGCTGGCGGATACTTTCCGGCGTCTGGAAGGCATCCACTGGGCTCTGGTGTGGGGGTGGCAAGAGGGTCGTGTGGTCTTTTCCCTGCGCAGCAACACCCAGGATCCTCACATGGGCCACCTGGCACGTGAGCTGGTGCAGGGGCGGGGCAGCGCGGGGGGGCATCGCCAAATGGCAGGCGGCCAGTTGCGTGCCCAGGGCACGGATGAAGAGGAGCTGCGGCTGCAATTCCGGCGTGCCATTGTTCCCGCCTTCCTGCGTGCGGTGGAGCAGCCGGTGCAGGATGGCCTAAGCCTCTCCCAGGATGGGGGGCTTGCATGAAAGCGCCGCCCATGGCCATGTCTTTCGCCCTGCTTCTTTTGTTGATGGCGGGAGTGCGGGGAGCGGATCGCCACGGTGGCGATTTCCTGCGCGTGGATGTGGGCGCCGGGCCGGTGGCCAGCGGCGGGACGGGTGTGCTGGGAGCCGATGCAGGCACACTGGCCTGGTGGAACCCCGCCCTGTTGGCCAGCCAGGGCGACATGGTGCTGAGCTTTCAACACCAGGAGGCTTTTGGCGGTGAGCTGGGGCTGGACTGGCTGTCGTGGAAGGGGCGACACAGGGATCTGCCCTTGTCGGTATATGTGCTGCGCCAGGCCGTGCCGGACATTCCCATCAGCCAGTTGCTGGAAGGCGGGGCCTCCTTTGAAGAGGGCGGACGCCCCGTGGTGCGCCGTGAGGACGCCGCCGACTGGGTGCTGGGCGTGGCCACGGCGCGGGAAGTGCGGCCAGGTCTGGACGGCGGTCTGGCCTTGAAGCTCATTCATCGGGATTTGGCCACCCTGAGCGCCACGGGACTGGGCCTGGATGCCGGCCTGCGCTTGCGGCTGCAGCATGGGCTTGAATTGGGCGCCAGCCTGCGCGATTTCAGTGGTGGCGTGCTGTTTTGGACAGATGGCCAGACGGACTGGATTCCTCCCGCCTGGGCCCTGGGAAGCGCCTGGACTCGGGACTTGCCCCGGCTGCGCTCAACTGTGCGCCTGGAGCTGGATCTGCGAGGCGAACTGGAAGGCGCGGTGCCCGACCGTCGCGGACACTGGCGCAAGGCCTGGCTTCAGGGTGGGGTGGAGTGGCGCTTCCTGGACAAATTGGCCCTGCGCGCCGGCCATGCCGAGGGCGATCCCGCGGCGGGAGCCGGGCTGAACCTGGGCCGCTGGAGCGTGGATTACGCCTGGCGTCCCCACACGGAACTGGGTGCATCCCATCTGGTGACCGTGAGCGCCCGCCTTTCGCAATGACAATGAACAACGGATCTGAGCAAGGAGAGGGCAGCCCCATGGGCGACATGCGCGAGGAATTGCTGCGTCTGCAGGATGAAGCCCAGGAGCTGGGAGGACGGGCGCGGGTGGCCCGCCAGCACGAAGGGGGAAAGCTGACGGCCCGGGAGCGTCTGGACTTGCTGCTGGATTCAAACTCCTTCGACGAGACGGACATGCTGGTTCGGCACCAGTCCACGGCATTCGGCCTGGATCAGCACCGGCCTTTGGGCGATGGCGTGGTCACAGGCTTCGGCCGCGTGCATGGCCGGCCCGTGGCGGTGTTCAGCCAGGATTTCACCACCTACGGCGGCAGCCTGAGCGAGGCCCACGGCGCAAAGATCTGCAAGATCATGGACCAGGCCTTGAAGGCGGGCATTCCGGTGATTGGCCTGAACGATTCCGGTGGAGCCCGCGTCCAGGAGGGTGTCACCAGCCTGGGCGCCTATGCGGACATTTTCCTGCGCAACACCCTGGCCTCCGGCGTGGTGCCGCAAATCAGCGCCATCCTGGGCCCCTGCGCCGGCGGCGCCGTGTACAGCCCGGCCATCACCGACTTCACCATCATGGTGGAGAAGAGCTCGTACATGTTCGTGACCGGCCCCAAAGTGGTGAAGACGGTAACCCACGAGGATGTGAGCAGCGAGGATTTGGGCGGCGCGCGCAGCCACGCCACGCGCAGCGGCGTGGCCCATTTCGCCGTGGCCAACGAAGGGCAGGCCCTTCAGCGCGTGCGTGACCTGCTCTCCTACCTGCCCCAGAACAATCTGGAGGCGCCCCGGGACCTGCCCTGCACGGATCCGGTGGAACGCGCCGAGGAGAGTCTGCGCACGGTGGTGCCCGCCGACCCCAGCAAGCCCTACGACATCCGCGATGTGATCCTGCCCGTGGTGGACACGGGCTCCTTTCTGGAAATCCACGCGGACTTCGCCGCCAACATGGTGGTGGGCCTGGCGCGGGTGGGCGGGCGCGTGGTGGGAGTGGTGGCCAACCAGCCGGCGGTGCTTGCCGGTGTGCTGGATATTGACGCCAGCCGCAAGGGCGGGCGCTTCGTGCGCTTCTGCGACGCTTTCAACATCCCTCTGCTCACTTTCGTGGATGTGCCGGGCTTCCTGCCGGGCACGGATCAGGAATGGCACGGCATCATCACCCACGGCGCCAAGCTTCTCTACGCCTACTGCGAGGCCACAGTGCCGAAAATCACGGTGATCACGCGCAAGGCCTACGGCGGCGCCTACGATGTGATGAGTTCAAAGCATATCCGCGGGGACGCCAACTTCGCCTGGCCCAGCGCCGAGATCGCGGTGATGGGACCCAAAGGCGCGGTGGAGATCATCTTCAACCGAGAGATCCAGGCCTCCGCCGACCCCGCCGCCGCCCAGGAGCGCCTCATCCAGGACTACACGGAGCACTTCGCCAATCCCTGGATCGCCGCCGAGCGCGGATATGTGGACGCCGTCATCCTGCCGGAGCACACGCGGGCCCGGGTTTTCCGCGCCCTGGATCTGCTGCGCAACAAGGCGGACCAGAATCCCCGGCGCAAGCATGGCAACATTCCCCTGTGATGCCATGACAGACGGTTCCGCCAGCAGGGCGCCCGGCGCCCGGGGATATCCCGCGTGAGGCTGTCCTTCAGCCTGCTGAGCGGAATGGGCCGTCTGCGCCTGGCCCTGGCCGTGCTGGCCTCCACCCTGGTGGCGGGGACGGCGGGCTACCACCTGCTGGAAGGCTGGCCTCTGCTGGAAAGCCTTTACATGACGGCCATCACCGTCACCACCGTGGGCTTCGGCGAGGTGCATCCCTTGAGTCCCACCGGCAGGGCCTTCACCCTGGGCCTGATCCTGGTGGGCACGGTCTCCATTGGATATGTGGTTTCCATCGTCACAGCCACGCTCATTTCAGGCGAGGTGCGGCGCATGATGAGGGGGCAGCGCATGGAGCGTCGGTTGGGCCGCATGAAGGACCATGTGGTGCTGTGTGGGTATGGCAAGATTGGGCGGGAAATCGCCCGCGAACTTCACCGTGCCCAGGTGGCGGTATGCGTGGTGGACCAGGATGAACGGCTGGTGGAGGAGGCCCTGGACGAAGGGCTGGTGGCCTTGGCGGGCGATGCCACCGACGGTCAGGTGCTGGAACGCGCCGGCATCCGCCATGCCCGGGGCGTGCTCACCGCCTTGCCCAAGGACAGCGACAATCTTTTTGTGACCCTGACCGCCAAGGAGCTTAATCCCCGCATCCAGGTGGTGGCGCGCGGATTGGAGCCCGTCAGCGAGGCCCGTCTGAAGCGTGCCGGCGCAGACCATGTGGTAAGCCCCTACATCATTGGCGGACGCCGCATGGCCGCCGCCCTCCTGCACCCGGAGATCGTGGACTTCCTGGACATCTTCATGAAACAGGAAGAGGTGGGCTACAGCTTGAGCCGTCTGCCGGTGAAGGCGGGCAGCCCGCTGGATGGACGGCGACTGGCGGAGTCCGGCCTGCGTGAGGCGTCCGGAGGCGCCCTGGTGCTGGGTCTGGTGCGCGGCGGCCTGGTGATGCCCACTCCCACGGGTGAGGACATCCTGCAGCCGGAGGACGTGCTCATCCTGTTGGGCACGCCGGAACTGCAGGAGCGTCTGCACCGCCAGGGCTACTAGGAGGCGGCTCCGCCTGTCACCTGCCGCATCCTGCTGACTTTCCGCGTGCTGCTGTGCGACCGGCCTGACAGGCCGGCACGGGAATCCCAAGTTCGTCCGCATTTCAGGGAACGCCCCTAGAGGGCGCGGGGTTGGTGCGCCTTCCAAGGGAGGTGCCCATGTACACGCAAGTGTGGACGGCCGTGTTGGCCGGTGTGGAATCCCAGGCCGTGCGGGTGGAATGCCATGCCGCCCAGGGCCTGCCCAAGGTGGTCCTCACCGGACTGCCCGACAAAGCAATCCAGGAAGCCGTGCCACGCATCTTCAGCGCGGCGCGCCTGAGCGGCTTGCCCATTTCCCTGTCCCAGCGCATCGTGGTGAATCTGGTGCCCGGCGACCTGCGCAAATCGGGCACGGCCTTCGACCTGCCCATTGCCATTGCCCTGCTGGCGGCGGTGGGCCTGCGTCCGGCGGATGGGCTGGCCCGCACCCTGGTGGTGGGGGAATTGGGCCTGGATGGCCGACTGGAGCCTGCCCGGGGCGTGCTGTCCCTGGTGGGGGCGGGCAGTGGCGAAGTGGACCGCGTGCTGGTGCCCACGGAGAATCTGGCGGAGGCACGCGCCGGCTGCTCCCTGCCGCTGGCGGCGGCTTCCACACTGCGCGAGGCCCTGTCGTGGATGGGGCGTGACACGCGGGAGTGGCAGGCGGAAGCGCCGCCCCTCTGTGGAGTCCCCCGGGAGGCGGGCCCGGATCTGGCCTTTGTGCGGGGCCAGCGCCAGGCCCGGCGCGCCCTGGAGATTGCCGCCGCTGGAGGCCACAACCTGCTCTTGGTGGGGTCGCCGGGCAGTGGCAAGACCCTGCTCGCCCGCTGTCTGCCGGGCATCCTGCCGCCCTTCAGCGATGCGGAGCGCCTGGAGGCCAGCCGCATCCACAGCGTGGCCGGTCTTTTGCCTTCGCGCCATGGCCTGCTGAACCACCGTCCCTTCCGCGCGCCCCACGCCACCATCAGCGATGCGGGGCTGATCGGGAGCGGGCGCTCGCCTCATGTGGGTGAAGTAAGCCTTGCCCACCGGGGCGTGCTCTTCCTGGACGAATTGCCCCAGTTCCGCCGTCCCACCCTGGAGCAACTGCGCCAGCCCCTGGAGGACGGGCGCGTGCTCATCAGCCGGGCCGCGCTGCGTCTGGATCTGCCCAGTCGTTTCACGCTCATCGCCGCCATGAACCCCTGCCCCTGCGGCATGCTGGGGGATCCGCGCCGCCACTGTCGCTGCCCGGAGCTGGAGCGACGCCGTTATGCCGAGCGCATCAGCGGCCCCGTGCTGGACCGCATCGATTTGCAGGTGGCCGTGCCCGCCCTTCCACCAGAGGATCTGCTGGGAGCCCCCAACAGTGAGGACAGCGCCGCGGTGGCTGAACGCGTGGCCCAGGCCCGGTTGCGTCAGCGGGCCCGCCATGGGGCTTCCGGACGAGAGGCCAATGCCGATTTGGAGGGTTCGGAGATCCGCGCTGTGTGCCGTCTGGGTGAAGAGGAGGGACAAGTGCTGGGCCGGGCCATCCAGCGCGAATCCTTGAGCGGACGCAGCGTGGACCGCGTGCTCAAGGTGGCGCGCACCATTGCCGACCTGGCAGGCCGGGAGGAGATTGTGCTGGGTGATCTGGCCGAGGCCCTGTTGTTGCGCACCGGGCGCCAGGGCCTGGCCAGGGATTGAAGGACGCTATTTGAGCAGCAGGGCCTTGCGGCTCTGGCGATCGTCCCTCACTTCCATTGTGAACAGGTAGAGCCCCGCCGGCCGCTGGGCCGCATCCCATTCCACCTGGTGGCGTCCCGCCGGCAGCCAGCCCAGCTCCCGCCTGTCCACCAGCGCGCCGCGCAGGTCGTGCACATCCAGACGCGCCGGGCCGGCTTCGGCTTGGCTCCAGTTCAGCACGGTGCGTGGGTTGAAAGGATTGGGATGGGGGATCTCCAGCTGGAAGCCCATGGGCGAATGCGGGGCCACATCCACTTCCACGGTCCAAAGCACCAGGTCGAAGGGCGCTTCGCCGCCACTTTCCGCAAAATCCGCCACCAGCCAATAGTCCCCCGCCTCCAGATTGTGCAGGTCAAGGATCTCACCTTCGGGGCCCGCGCCAAGGTCATCCGCGACAGCCACGCAGGAGCCTTCCGCGTCCAGACAGTCGCGATAGAGGAAGAGGGATTCGTCGACATCTCCTGCGCCCCGCAGGTTGGCCACCAGGGTGCCGCTTTCCAGATGAAAGGAATAGACCTCGTCCCGTCCGGCGGCGGCGGGGCCGTCCGCACAGCCCGCGCCACCGTTGTGGTGGGCCAGGGGCAAGGCTCCGTGCAGCTCCAGCATGTCCACACCATCCAGTGAGCCCAGGGGCATGGCCTGGCACAGGGCGGAGCTGTCCGCCACCGTCAC
>CAIWAD010000277.1 GCA_903910645.1 uncultured bacterium
GCAAGCAGCAATGGGAAGATCAGGCGAGTCCATCCGCTTGGATCCTTCCGCGAACCAGAGCTGCCTGCTCATCGGGATCCAGCGCGGGCAGGGATCCCAGTCGGCTGGCCAGCCAGGAAATGCGCGCAACCTGCTCCACCTGTTCCACCAGATACACCGCATCCATCACGCTTCGGGTGGAAGTGGCAACCACTCCGTGGCGCTCCAGCAGGATAACCTGCGACTGTTGCAGGAGATCCTTCACACTGTCGAACAGCCTGGAACTGCCGGGAGGAGCATAGGGAGCCATGGGTGGACTTCCGCCAAGGAGCACCAGCAGCTCGGGCTGAACCATGTGTTGAAGGCCGCCCGCCGTGCAGGCAAACGCCGTGGTGTAGGGCGCGTGGGCATGGACCACGGCGCACACAGAGGGCATGTGTTGATAGATGCCAACATGAAGGGGGCTTTCGGTGGAGGCCTGCCCTTTGCCAATCACCTGACCCTCCGCCCCCAGCAGCACCAGGTCCTTGGGAAGCAGCTCCCCCTTGCAGCGCCTCGTGGGTGTCATGAGCAAGGTGTGACCCGGCGCCTCGTCCTGCCCTGGAAGCCTGACGCTCACATTGCCTTCATAGGCGCAGAGCAGTCCCCGCCGGTACAAGTGGCGGGAGGCACGCACCACCTCGTTGCGCAACTCCTGCTCAGTGGCCATGGCGGGGACTCCAATTCAATGTGATGCCCACCTGGCGCATTGGCGAGGGCAGTTTCAGATCCTCTCCCTGGGACAGATCCGCCCGCCACAGCAAGCGGTGTCCCTGGCTTTGGTGGGCCGCCCATCCATCACGCATCCACAGTTTGGCATGAAACGCGGAAGCCGCACGGGGGGCGAAGATCAGTTCCGCCCACCAGCCCCAGTTGGCGGGATCATCTGCCACCATGCCGGGTGCCCAACTGTTGGGCCTGGCGCCGTGCAATTGAAGGGCACCGCTGGGTGCAAGTCGCCAGCCTCGCAAGAAAATGCCTGCATGGGAGGCCGCCACCTGTCCCTGCCACGCTGGAGTCCCCGGCAGGCTGTGCAGGGACATGTCCTGACGCGACCACAGGCTACTGTCCGCCTGCCATTTCCAAAGCCAGCCTGATAGCCATCCTCGGGTGGCGGTGGCATCCAGTGTGAGCCGCCAGGAAGGGCGGACGCAAGCCACTCGCAGATCAAGGCCGGCCTCCCGCGCATCCAGGGACTGTACCGGACGATCCGGCAGAAAACTCCTGTCTTCCTTGGTCCACCAGGGCAAGGCCAGATTGCGCCACTGCCGTCCCCACAGAGCTCCGCTCCAGACCAGCCCCTGCGCAGTGGGGTTGGAAGCCAGATGAAGGCGGAGTTCATCTTCCATGGGCGATGGCAGCAGTGCTTCCAGCTCGCCCGTCAGATCCGCCACCTCTACCAGGGCCTTGTCTTCCGCAGCTTCCGGCGAGCGCCCCGGCGCCCACCAGCGGGAGGGATCCTCCTGCCATTGGCGCCGACTTGCTGACACTTCCCAGCCATGGACATTTCCCACCGCAAGGCGCGGATTCAAAGCCAACAGATCGCTGTTGAAGGCCAAGTCCGGCCAGCCACTTTGTTCCTGTCGTCGCAGGTCGTAGTAGAAATAGCGCAAATCCAGCGCGGCCTCCAGGTGCAGGCTTTCGCCCATGCGCCACATGTCCCTCAGTGTTGCGGCAAAGTGACGCTGCTCCTCATGCAAGGAGAACCAGGATCTGTCCGCCACGCCCACCAGGGAGTCCTGCCCCAAGGTGGCGCGGGAGTCGCGCCGTTGACTTTCCAGCTCCATCCCCAGCTGGAGAAGACCACGGTCATGAACTTGCTCCAGAGCGCCCCGCAGGCCCCAGGCCATGCGCTCATCCTCACGCCGGGTGTGGAAGTTGTGGCGCTGGCTGGAAGGTCTGGCGCCGCCTGGAAGGCGGTCCGCCACGCGGTCCAGCTCCAGC
>CAIWAD010000278.1 GCA_903910645.1 uncultured bacterium
CTGCGACTGTTGCAGGAGATCCTTCACACTGTCGAACAGCCTGGAACTGCCGGGAGGAGCATAGGGAGCCATGGGTGGACTTCCGCCAAGGAGCACCAGCAGCTCGGGCTGAACCATGTGTTGAAGGCCGCCCGGCGTGCAGGCAAACGCCGTGGTGTAGGGCGCGTGGGCATGAACCACGGCGCACACAGAGGGCATGTGTTGATAGATGCCAACATGAAGGGGGCTTTCGGTGGAGGCCTGCCCTTCGCCAATCACCTGGCCCTCCGCCCCCAGCAGCACCAGGTTCTGGGGAAGCAGCTCCCCCTTGCAGCGCCTTGTGGGTGTCACGAGCAAGGTGTGACCCGGCGCCTCGTCCGGCCCTGGAAGCCTGACGCTCACATTGCCTTCATAGGCGCAGAGCAACCCCCGCCGATACAAGTGGCGGGAGGCACGCACCACCTCGTTGCGCAACTCCTGCTCAGTGGCCATGGCGGGGACTCCAATTCAATGTGATGCCCACCTGGCGCGGTGGCGAGGGCAGTTTCAGATCCTCTCCCTGGGACAGATCCGCCCGCCACAGCAAACGGTGTCCCTGGCTTTGGTGGGCCGCCCATCCATCACGCATCCACAGCTTGGCATGAAAAGTGGAAGCCGCACGGGGGGCAAAATTCAGTTCCGCCCACCAGCCCCAGTTGGCGGGATCATCTGCCACCATGCCGGGTGCCCAACTATTGGGCCTGGCGCCGTGCAATTGAAGGGCACCGCTGGGTGCAAGGCGCCAGCCTCGCAAGAAAATGCCTGCATGGGAGGCCGCCACCTGTCCCTGCCACGCTGGAGTTCCCGGCAGGCTGTGCAGGGACATGTCCTGACGCGACCACAAGCTGCTGTCCGCCTGCCATTTCCAAAGCCAGCCTGTCAGCCATCCGCGGGTGGCGGTGGCATCCAGTGTGAACCGCCAGGATGGGCGGACGCAAGCCACTCGCAGATCAAGGCCGGCCTCCCGCGCATCCAGGGACTGTACCGGACGATCCGGCAGAAAGCTCCTGTCTTTCTTGGTCCACCAGGGCAGGGACAGATTGCGCCACTGTCGTCCCCACAGGTCTCCGCTCCAGGCCAGGCCTTCCGCGGTGGAGGCGGAAGCCAGATGAAGGCGGACTTCATCCTCCTTGGGCGATGGCAGCAGGGCTTCCAGCTCGCCCGTCAGATCCGCCACCTCTACCAGGGCCTTGTCTCCCGCGGCTTCCGGCGAGCGCCCCGGCGCCCACCAGCGGGAGGGATCCTCCTGCCATTGGCGCCGACTTGCTGACACTTCCCAGCCATGGCCATTTCCCACTGCAAGGCGCGGATTCAAAGCCAACAGATCGCTGTTGAAGGCCAAGTCCGGCCAGCCACTTTGTTCCTGTCGCCGCAGGTCGTAGTAGAAGTAGCGCAAATCCAGCGCGGCCTCCAGGTGCAGGCTTTCGCCCATGCGCCACATGTCCCTCAACGTTGCGGCAAAGTGACGCTGCTCCTCCTGCAAGGAGAACCAGGATCTGTCCGCCACGCCCACCAGGGAGTCCTGTCCCAAAGTGGCGCGGGAGTCGCGCCGTTGACTTTCCAGCTCCATTCCCAGCTGGAGAAGTCCACGGTCATGAACTTGCTCCAGAGCGCCCCGCAGGCCCCAGGCCATGCGCTCATCCTCACGCCGGGTGTGGAAGTTGTGGCGCTGGCTGGAAGGTCTGGCGCCGCCTGGAAGGCGGTCCGCCACGCGGTCCAGCTCCAGC
>CAIWAD010000279.1 GCA_903910645.1 uncultured bacterium
CACCTGCTGATCCATCACGATGAGGATGGGCGCCTCCTGCCCGGCAACCATGCGGGAGCAGGCTTGCACCGAGTCCTCCACCAGCAGGCGGCGACATACCAGCACCACATCCATCTCGCCCAGGGCGCACATGTCATGGGCCTGGTCCAGGTCGTCGCACTTGGAGATGTTCAGCGGCAGCCCGTCAATGTCCGCCACCAGCCGATACAGCTGGCTGCGCTCCTCCGACGGGCTAGCCACAATCAGTAGCCTGAGAGCATCCATGGAGAGGATTCCAATCAATGGTTCGGGGGGAGATCCGTTGAATCCACAGAAAGATCACAAGAAGTGGCGGCATTCCCGTGGCCGCCACCCGTCAAAAATTGCTCACTCCATGCCAAGCCAAGCGGCCAGGCCCTTGTAGTCATAGGCTTCCAGCAACTGCCCCAGACGCCGGGCCAAACTGGCGTCTTGTTCAGCGATCCCACGCAGCAGCTCCGACAGTCGACGCGTGTCCCCATCCTCCAGCGCCTGCCGCATGGCCGCCAATGGCGGGCCATCCAGCCACTCCGGGCGGGAAGGAAGGGCGTGGGAGGTTTCCCCAAGCTCCTGGTAGGAGGATTCCGTCGCGATGTTTGGATTGTCCATTGAGCCGGGCAGGCAATCCGCCATGATGGAAAGCAGTTCTCCTGTTGCGAAGGGTTTGCGCAGATAACGATCCGCCCCCTGCGGGCCCAGCTGCAGATCTTCGTCATCCCGCGAGCTGGCGGTGACCGCAATGATGCGCAAGGCCCCGCCTTCAGGCAAGGCGCGCAGCTGCCGCACCGCCTCCATGCCGCTCATCACCGGCATGCGCATGTCCATGAGCACCAGCCAGGGTCGTTCTCCAAGGGCCCTTTCCACCGCCACCTGGCCGTTCTCCGCTTCCAGGATCCGGAAAGACAAGGGTTGCAGCATTTCACGCAGCACGGCGCGATTGTCTTCCTGGTCGTCCACCACCAGCACAGTCAAACCCGGCTCGTGGAGGGCCGCCCTCTGCAGTTTCTCCCTCAGTTCGGCTTCGCCTAGCACATGGGGAGCCTTCAGCAGAGGCAAGTCCAGCGTAAAGCAGCTGCCTTCACCCACTTTGCTCTCCACCTGCACGCGGCCACCCAGCACATGGGCCAGGCGGGCGCTCAACGCCAAACCCAGGCCCATCCCTCCACTGCTGTCCACCTGGGATCCCTTCTGGAACAGCGAGAAGAGCTGCTTGCGCTCCTCATCGGGAATGCCCGGACCTGTGTCGCGCACCCATAGCATCAATCTGTCCCCCTCCATGTCCCGCCCAATCTCCGCCCCCAGGGTCACGCCGCCTGCCGAGGTGAACTTCACCGCGTTGCCCAGCAGTTGCAGCAGGATGCGGCGAACCAGCCTGGGATCCGCTGTCACATGGAGAGGAAGGCCGTCCTGGGCATCTAGGGAAAACGCCAATTCCTTGGAGACACAGCGGGGGCCAAAGGACTGCTCCAGTTCGCGCAGCAATCCCAATAGGGAGAAGGCCTCTGGATGACAGGCCTCTTCCACGGTGTCCGCCCTGGACATTTCCAGGATGTCGTCAATGAGATGAAGCAGTTGGGCACCGCTGCCCTGAATGGTGCGCAAATGGCGATGCTGCGGGGCCGTGGGCTCCAGCTCCTGCTGCAGCACCTGGGTGAAGCCCAGGATGGCGTTCATGGGGGTGCGGAACTCGTGGCTGATGTTGGCCAGGAAGAGGCTCTTGGCCCGGTTGGCCGCATCCGCGGCGGCAGCCAGGCGCAGGGACTCTTCGGAAGCCAGACGCAACTCCCGGCGCTGCTCCACGCCCAGGATGGTCAAGCCCACATTGTCCGCCAAAAAACGCAGGATGAGCTGGTCCTCCTCCTGCCAAACGCGCTGCTCGCGCACGGCATCGAAGCCAATGAACCCGCGCAGATCCTCTCCGGAGAAGATGGGCAGGGCAAGCAGGGACTGGATATCCTGGGACTCCAGGATCTCCCGCTCGATGGCCCACGATTCGGGCAGATCCGCGACACGGGGGATGTGCACAATGCGGTTGCGACGCATCTCCTCCATCCACGCGGGGGTGATGTCCAGGGGAAGCTCCTGGAACTGGTCCATCTGTGGTTCAATGCCAGGAGCGCACCACTCATTGGTGTTGCTCATGGAGCCCCTGTCCGCATTCACGCGGAACAAGTAGGAGCGATCCACCCTGGCGAACTCGCCAATGGCGGCGAGGATGCCGTCGATCACCTGATCCAGGTTGTCCTCTCCCGCGCCCATCAGGCGGGAAGAGAGCCGCACCACCAGCTCCTCCAGGACCACACGCAGCTTAAGGCCCTCCTCAGCCCGCTTGCGCGCCGTGATGTCCTGGTGCGTGCCGAACATCATCAGGGGACGACCATCCTCCGAGCGGCTGTCCAGGCGCCCGCGATCCAGCACCCATACCCAGGATCCGTCCTTGTGCAACATGCGGGACTCGCACTCGTAGTAGTCGGTCTCGCCGCTGAAATGACGCTCCAGCGCCTCGCCGGAGATCTGCAGATCCTCAGGGTGGGCCAGGGCCATCCAGGTGTCAATGGAAATCGGAGCCAGCTCCTCCAGCGTGTAGCCCAGGATGGCCGCCCAGCGCTGGTTGAATTC
>CAIWAD010000280.1 GCA_903910645.1 uncultured bacterium
GGACCACTACCCCGCCTCGCCCTTCCGTTACGAAGCCATGACCCTGGCCGGATTCGCATCCGAGGATGTGAACCGGGATGAAGCCAAAATCTGGTACGGCAGGGTGCTGGAAGAGGCCCAGCGCAGCGAGTCCATGCGCGAGTTGGGAGTGGAGCGGCGTCAGGTGCTGCAAATGATGCGGCGTCTGGTGGACATGGAGCCCCGCGTGTTTGGTGGTGAGGGCGAACGCCACTTCGATGAGTACCTGCGTCTGCGTGGCGAGTGCCGCGTACTCATGAACCGCGCCAAGTACACGGAGCTGAAAAGCGCCAACGCCTCCATGACCGAGTACATCGACGAGCGCCAGCAGGTGGCGGTTCTGGCCAGACGGCTGCGCGAGCTGCTGAAGGGCGGGCTGGAAAGCGCCAATCCCGCGGAGGCCCAGGAAATGGCCCTGCTCAACCGGGATGTGCAGCGCCTGATGAAGAAAGTGCGACTGGCCGGCTTGCTGGAAATCCAGCGCCAGCCACTGATGATCCACGAACGCACCCTGGCCAGTGTCAATTCCATGCTGGACAGCCTGGGCGTGGGCTCTTCCCTGGAGCGGGCGGAGTTGGGACGCAAGGTCGACGCGCTTCAAAAGGTGGAAGGCGGAAACCGCAAAGCCCAACTGGCGCACAGCATTTACAAGGATCGTTTCTCTCGCCTGGAGCGGGATGTGGAACAGGTGCGCAGCCAGGCCGCGCGACTGCGGCGCAAGCCTGTCACTAGTAATCTGCCCCGCTGGAGCGAGCTGGCCTTCTCCCGCCTGGCCATTGGGGACATTGATTTCGATGAATTGAAACGCATTGAAGACCGCCTGGACGAGCTGGACGGCTATCTGGAGAGCATCGATGGCCTGCTGAAGGGGGATGCGCCGTCCGGGGAGGCCAAACCATGAGCAAGTCCATGGGCCGAATGAATCCGCTGATGCGGGCCGTGCTCTTGTTGCTTGTGGTAAGCGTGGGCTCCTTGCTGCATGCCCAGGATCCGGCGCCCACTTCCCTGCTGGGGGAAAAAGTGCGCATCGAGGACGAGGTGCTGGCGCGCTGGGAGCGCGTCTCCACCCAGGTCACGGGGGATCGCGCAAAAGCCTGGTTGGATGAAGGTCGTCAGGTGCTGGCCCGCTACCGGGAATTGCTGGATCTGGAATCCCGCGCCAAAGGCGGAGCCCAGGGCGAGGTGAACATTGAAATCAGCAAGCTCAAGCTGCGGTTGGTGCATCTCTTGCGCAGCATTGAAGAGAGCCGTCTGAAGGAACTGGATCCTGTGCAGTTGGATCGTCTGCGCGCCGAGTACGAAAAGGAGCGCGTGGGACTGCTGCTGCGCCGCGATCAGGTGCGGGACACGGTGCTGGGCAAGGGCGAGCGCTTCCTGGAGAACTACCGCCGGGACCGCAACCTGCAGCGCTTCAGTCAGCGGGATGTGGTGGCCAAGCTCTGCCTGCAATTGGCCGAGCTCTACTATGGCCGCAGTGAGGAGCGCTACTTCGCCGCCCAGGACAGCCTGATGGCCCGTGCCGAGCGCGGATTGCCCGCCGGGCTGGAGCCGGTAAGGAACTTCGAGGACGCGGTGCGCAAGTATCAGCGTGTCATTGACGAGTTCCCTTTCTCGGATTTCATGGACGACGCCCTTTACAGTGTGGCCTACATCCGTGAGAACAGCCCCAATGCCGCGGAGGTGGAGGAATCCCGCCGCCTCTACGAACACCTGGTGCGGGACTTTCCCGGCAGCGTCTACGCCCCTGAAGCCTGGATGCGCCTGGGCGAGTACTGGTTCCGCCAGCCGGGTGAAGAAAGCCTGCGCAACGCCATTGCCGCCTACCAGAAGATCCTGGAGTATCCGGACTATCCTGCCCAGGAGAAGGCCCTCTATAAGCTGGGCTGGTGCCACTACCGCCTGCAGGAGCATGAGACCAGCGTGGATTATTTCGCCCAGGCCTCCCTCTACGCCGTGCGCAAGCAGGGCACGGAAGGCGCCGTGGGCGCGGACTTGCTGGACGAGTCCATTGCCTACATCGCCGTGAACTATGCGGATCCCGATTGGGACAAGGCCAATGTGGGCCAACTGACGGCCCTCGTCTCCGGCAACGCGGAATTGAAGGCTGGCGTGGGCCATCGCCTGATGGAGCGCTACGGCGACCTGTTCAAGGATGAAACGCAGGATTATTCCCGCGCAGTGGCGGCCTACGACAGCCTGCTGGCCCAGTTTCCTGACTCCCCCACCGCGCCCTTGGTGCAAGAAAAGATCATTTCCTGTTATGCCCCGGGAGCATTGGCCGATGCGCAGGTGGCCTATGTGGAGAAGAACCAGCTCTACGAGCGCTATGCCGGTGAAGGGCCCTGGCGGGCGGATTCCCTGTCCGCCGCCGCCGTGGATCAGCTGCTGGAGCGGCACCAGGAAGAGAACGTGGCCATTGCCATGGACCACGCCTATGCCACGGATCAGCGGGCGGACTTCGACGAGTTCATCACCCAGAGCAGGCGCTATCTGAAGTCCTTCCCCACGGACAGCGCCAGTTACAACATCCACTGGAACCTGGCCAAGACCCTGGAAACCCAACTGAAGGACAACGCCACCGCCTACGACGAATACTTGTCCATCAGCCGGGGCTATCCCGGGCGGGACCGTCGGGACGCCGCGTTCAATGCCATTGCCCTGTCGGAATTCCTCGTGGCGGGTGAGGGAAAGGTTGTGGCGGACAGCATGGCCGCGGATTCCACCGCTCTGACCCCCATGGAGCAGAAGAAGGTGGCGGCCCTGGTGAACTTCTACACCCTTTACCCGGAGGATGAGAAGTCTTCCCTGTACCGCCTGGAACAGGGACGCATGCATTACGCCCACAAGGATTACACCGTCGCCACCCAGCTCTTCGACAGTCTGCTGGTGGCCTATCCCCAGTCCGTGGAGGCCGCCGAGGCTGTGCAGTTGAAGCTGGAAGCCCTTTATGCCCTGGGCCGGTTCCAGGATGCGGAAGTTGTTGCGCGAGATATCCAGCAAATGGCCTTGCCCCAGGATGTCATGGCCAAGGCCCGCCGGCGCCAGGCGGAGTCTGTCTACTCGTTCGCGGACAAGCTGCGCAAGGGTGAGGATCACCTGAAGGCCGCCGTGGAGTTCCGCCGCATGGCCCTGGATGTGCCCGATGCCGAGTTCGCCGACGCCTCGCTGATGGATGCGGGTCAGGAGTTCACGCTGGGCGGGGACGCCACCCAGGCGGTGGAGACCTACCTCTATCTGGCGGATCATTACAAGGCCTCGCGCTTCGCGGATCAGGCTCTCAGTCTGGCGGCGAAGCTCAGCCTGGATCAGCTGAAGGACATGCCCAACGCGGCCCGAATCTACGAGCGCTTGGCCTTGGAGTATCCCCAGAGCGACTATGCTCGCTCCAGCATCAGCAACAGCTCCTATTGCTACCTGAAGAGCGGGGATTGGGCTTCCACCATTCGCATGAATGGCCTGTATGTGGAGCGCTATCCCGATGCCGATGACGCCAGCGCCGTGCTCTTCGAGAACGCCGGCTTGTGGCTGAAGCTGAACAAGGTGACGGAAGCCAACGCCATTTACGCGGACTTCGCCGCCCGCTATCCCCAGGATCCCCGCACGGTGCAGGCTTATGTGGAGCGTGCCGAATATTTCCTGCGCCAGAAGGACGAGGCCGCGGCCCGCACCGAGTATCGCCAGGCCGTGGATCGCAATCGTCAGTTGGTGAAGGCCGGTGGTGATGGCAGCCCGGTGTTCGCCTCCCGCGCCCTGCGGCGTCTGGTGGGCTGGCGCTTCGATGAGTTCCGCGCCCTGGCGCTACATCAGCCCGCCGCCCGCCTGACCCAGGATCTGGCAGCCAAGAAGAGTGCCCGTGACGGCTTGTTGGCGGAATTGTCCGAGCTGGTTCAGCTGGGCACGGGGGATCTGTTCTACGCCCGCCACTTGGTGGCTGCCACTCATGAAGAATTCGCACGGGCCTGGCGGGAGCAGGAGCGCCCCGTCTATGCCACACCTGTGCTGCGCCTGCAGAAGGAAGTGGAAATTCAGGATGCGGCGCGGGAGCTGGCCAAGGTGGCCGCGGAGTCCCACATCCGCACCACCCAGGATCTGGAGAGCGCCGCTGAAGAGCTGCGCGGTCAGTTGCGCCAGGTGGGACAGCATCGGGAAAGCCTGGATCTGTGGTTGACGGCCCAGCCGGATTCCGCTGCCGCCCGGGAGGACAGTCTGGCCCTGCAGGTTGAACTGCTGCGCGCCACCGACCTGCTGGACAGCAGTTTGACAGAAAGCAGCGTGTGGACTGGTCGCAGCCGCGAGGCGGTGCCGGCCCTGGTGATGGCCACGATGGATCTCTTCGGGGAGCGCGTGGATTACGCCCTGCAAATTCGCTCCCAGTACACGGACGATCCTTTCCTGCGCCTTGCGGACACGGACAAGAATATCCTGGGGGGCGCGGTGCTGGCCACCTTGCAAACCACCCTGGAGGCCTGGAAGGAAGGCATGGAGCTCATCGCCCGTGCCGGTCTGGATCGTTTGTGGAGGCCCCGTGCGGAGGAGAGGCTGCGCCTGTTGACGGGCAAGCTGCCTGCCGCCGGCCTGGCTTTCCGTCGTGAAGCCTATGGGGAGTTCGACGCCATGGTGGAGCGCTTCCTGACGGCGGTGGACAAGGGTGAAAACTACACCACGCCGGAGGGGCTCACCGAAGAGGATTTGAGCGCCGACGCCCTGGATATGGCGGATTTCTGCCAGGGCTACGCCGTAAACAGCTTGCTGCTCACGGAAAAAATCATGCAGCTGCTGGTGGACAATGAACTGGGCAGCGCCCTGGTGGGAGACCTTAGCGACAGTCTGGCCGCCCAGTCCCAGGCCTGGTCCGCGGAGACCCAGACTCGTCGCAGCCGACTGTTGGTCCAGAAGGACGAGTATTGGAAGCGCTTTGAAAGCTCGGCCAGCTATGTGCATCGGGATGCCCACACCGCCTTGGACGATGCGGCCTACTTCCTGTCCAAAACAGCCAAGGAAGTGCTGGTGCAGGTGGAACCCGTGGTGACGCGCACGCGGCCGGACAGCCCCAGTGCCCGTCGCCTGTTGGTGGCTCTGGCGGAAATGGATCCCGCCACCTTCGGCGGCCGTTTTGGCTTAAGTGAGCAGCAACGCACGGAGCTTAGCTCCACTTCCTGGATGGCGCGCAACGGCTATGAAGAAGGTTTTGAGGCTGTGGAGCATGACACCGGCGCCTGGGGCAAGGCCCAGGATGTGAGCCGTCCCGGTCTGAAGGCCCTGTTGCCGGACGCTATTGCCTTGTGGCATGGGCGCCCGGGACAGATTCTGCCCGCGGACACGGCCCTGGTGGCTTCGGACAGCTTGACCCGCCAGGATGCCCTGCGCGCGGAGGGTTACGCCCTGGTGGACACTACCCAGGGCTTGGAGCGCTGGGTGCGAGCCGCCCGTGAAGTTGTTGACGCCCGAGCCGATACCGTGTATTTCCGCGCCCGCTTTGAACTGGCTGGCACGCCGGTGGGCGCACAATTGCAGCTTGCGGCGGACGATGCCTTTGCGGTCTTCTTCAATGGCGAGTACATTGACGAGCAGGAAGGCCCCGATGGCGGGCTGACTGAGCTGAAGACCTACACCCTGGACGAGTTCCTCAAGGCCGGTCCCAATGTGCTGGCCGTTGAAGTGCGGGATCGGGATGCCAGTGGCGGCGGTGTAACTGCCCAGCTGGTGGTGAAAGAGATTCCAAGGTTGACCCCGGAGATGCTGGAGGCGCAAATCAGCCGCGAGGCCGAGGCGCAACGCCAGCTGGACTTCCAGCGCAAGGTGAGTCGCATCCATGTCAAGAATCGCCTGGATTAGCCTTGGCCTCTTCCTGCTTGCAGGTGCAGGCAGGTCGCAGGATCGGGATTTCCTGATGCTGGATGAACTCAGCATCAAGGGACAGGTGCGCGAGCCTGCGGTGGCTATCATCAGCTCGCGCATCCAGCCGGAGATTACCGGATTCAAGCTGGAGAAGTCCTTTTTCGACCAGGTGCGTTCCCCCGACGAGGAGCTGGTGGATGTGGATCCCGCCATGGGAATGGGTCTGCGCATTGCCAATCGGGATGCCCTGCTGGAGCGTGCCCGCACCTTGTCCCGGGCCGCATGGCCCCTAAGCGGCGGTTCTTCCCCCGAAACACCCCAGACGACCAAGGCAGCCACGGAGGATGGAAGTGGCCATTGACACCAGCAAGGATCAAAGCAAAGCGGATATCTCGTCCAACATCACCCAGGTGGGGGAGAGATTAATCCAACTCTGCCACGATGCCGCGGCCTTCAACGCCGAATTGAAAAAGTTGAAGCCGCGGGAAGTGTTGGAGACACAGTTGTTTCTATGGGATTTCCTGGAGCGGCTGGCCCTGGAGAAGGGCGTGTCCTTCAGCCGCGCCGATGTCACATCGCGCATGGTGCCCACATCTACTTACCAGTATAATGTGGGCTGCAACGAGCGGCTGGACTACTGCCGTGCCAATATCTGCGTGTACACCAATCCCGTGTGCGCGTCGAACAAGCTGCGTGGCACCCTGGATGCCATTCGGCAGTGCATTTCGCAATTGTTGGGCTAACCGATAGCGGAGGATTCATGATGCTGAAGAAGCTTGTCAAGCCCCTGTTCGCCCTGGTGGGCATGCTGCTCGCGAGTGTTGCCCAGGCGGCGGAAAAGCAGGCCGAGCTGGTCAACCCCATCGTCGTGCTCTTCAAGGCCACGGCGGCTACGGACAAGGCGGGTTTCTGGTTCTACTGGCTGATTTGGCTGTGCGGGCTGGCCGTGGTGGTCATTTTCGTGGAACGCCTGATCAACGTCAATTTCAAGTCCAGTATCGACTCCGCCTCCTTTTCAGCCGACATCTTCAAGCTTATCAAGGCCGGCGATGTGGCCAAGGCGTGGAAGCTGGCGGATAGCATGCAGGAAAAGGCCCTGGCTTACATCTACAGCCGCGCCTTGAAAGAAGCCGCCGAACGGGATGTGGTGGACTACCGCAACATCCAGAACGCCGTCGACGAGGCGGCCCTGGAGATCATTCCCCGTTTGGAGAAGCGCACCAGCTGGTTGCAAACATTGGCCAACGTGGCGACGCTTATTGGTTTGATGGGCACCATCTATGGTCTGATCCAGGCCTTCAGCTCCTTGGGCAATGCGGATGCCGCCACCAAGGGCCAGATGCTGGCGGATTCCATTGGTACCGCCATGCTCACCACCCTGCATGGCCTTCTTGTGGCGGTGCCGGGCACTTTGATGTTCGCCTTCATCAACAACAAGACCAAGGCGATCCTGAACGATGTGGACGAGTATAGCGTGAAGCTCATCCACCTCATCACCGGGAGCAAATAAGTGGCCTTCAAACCCAGCGACAAGCGGAAGTTTGTGGCGGAGGAGGCGGAGCTGAACCTCCTGCCCATCCTCAACATGATCATCGTGTTGATCCCGCTGCTCCTGACTTCCGCCGAATGGGTGAAGCTGGGTCTGCTTGAAACCCGGCTTCCCCCTGCCGCCGCTGCTGGTGGTGGTGGTGGCGCGGCAACCGAAACAGAAGCTCCCCTGCCCAAACTGTCCCTGCTGGTTGCAGTGGACGAAGCGGGCGCGGCCGTGAGCATTGAAGGGGCCACCTCCGAAACTGGCGAAGCGGGCAAGTACACATACTTCCCCATGACCAACGGCGCGGTGGATTACGACGCAATTTCCAAGGAGCTGTGGCGCATCCGCAAGGACCTGGTCCTGCCTTCCATCAAGGGGAAGGAGCAGGCGGTGGATGACCGGGGCAAGGTGCGCGTCAATCCTGATGGCTCGCCCGTGATGGTGGACGCCTATGGCTTCGATGACGCGGAAACCGTGATTATCAGCGCGCCCAATGAGATGCCCTTCCAGGATCTGGTGAAGCTGCTGGATGCCACGCGTCAGTTCAAGGACCCGCAGAGTGGGCGCATGGAGAAACTTTTCCCCACGCCCATGATGGGCAAGATCAACTAGGAGCCGGAGATGGCCGCACCTTCCAACATGCGGAAGAATTCCGGACGGGGGAACAAGGAGGAGAACATCCCCTTGGCCTCCATGATGGACATCTTCACCAACATGCTCCTCTTCCTCATCATGAGCTATTCCGCCACAGGCTTGCTGGTGGAACAAGTGGACTCCCTGGAGTTGCCGCAATCCACCGTGGAAACCACACCGCGCGCCTCCCTGGCCATTGTGGTGGATTCGGGCAAGCTTAGCGGCGTGCCGGGCGTTTATGCGGAAGAGAAGGGCAAGCGCACGGATCAGCTGGATGACGGCGCAACCTTGAGCTATGTGCCCTCGGGGGCCGACGCCCAGAACCCCGATGCCATGAGCCTGCCGGGACTGGGGCAGTTCCTGGCCCAGAAAGCTGCCGAGTTGAAGGATCGGGAGGCCCAGCTGGGCATTCCCTTCGATGGACAGATCACCATCCAGGCGGACGCAGCGGTGGATTACAATTCCATCCTGAAAGTCCTGAAAACCTGTGGTGACCACGAATTCAGCATGACCCAGTTCGTGGTCATCAAGAAGAATTAGGAGGAGCGTCGTGAGCACAGCCCCCGCTTCTCTGGCCTTGTACCGCAAGAAGCCTTTTGCCCAGGTAGACGGGCTCACTGTCTTGTTGACAGTGGTCTTCGGCGTCCTGGAACTCATCATCATCTGGCTGGGCAGCCAGATCAAGGTGCCGGAACTGAGCCAGAAGGACATCCAGGAGCTCTTCGCCGCCCGCTATCAGGTCATGAAAGTGAAGACCCCGGTGGCCACGGAGAACCTCGTTGCCGAGGAAGGCCTTACCACCACTGAAGATGTGGCCGATGCCGGCGCCGAGGAGGAAGTGGTGGAGGAGAGCCCTGCCCAACAGGAGGCCCAGGCTGAACTGGACCAACCGGTTGAACGTCAGCAGGGCAGCGCGGCCCAGGCCGAGGAGCGGCGCAGCGCCGCCGCCGACCGACGCGCCAGTCGTCGGGCCTCCATTTCCCAGCAGTTGATCAACAGCACGGGCGGCATCAGTCTGGTAACGGGCTCCAGCGGCGGGGCCGCGGCCCGTGGCATGGTGGACGCCGCCCAGGTGACAGGTGGCGGCAGTGTCTCCACCAAAGGCCTGGCCGGCATGGTCACCGGCAAGGCGGCCGAGAATGTGCGCAAGCTGAAAACCGACGGCCCCAAGGGCGGCGGCAGTGGCGGCGTGGATTTGCAGGGCGCCATGACCAATGTGAAGACCGGCGTGGGTGGCGGCGGCACCAAGGGTGCCCTGCTGGAGGGATCGGTGCAAACCTACGACCGCTCGGGCAAGTTTGCCGGCGAGCAGGCCCGCAGCGCCGAGTCCCTGCGCAGCAAGATCTCCAACTTCCTGCCCGGCCTGAAGGACTGCTACGAGCGTCAGTTGCAGCGTGATGCTGGCCTGAGTGGCAGCGTGCTGGCCAAGTGGACCATCCGCGCCGATGGATCGGTGGGGGATGTGGAGCTGAGCCAGTCCAAGTGGTCGGATGAGTCCGCCGGGCGTCGTGTGGAATCCTGCCTGAAGCAGAAAATCTCCAGCTGGCGTTTCGATCCGGTGGACCCCAAGCTGGGCGATTTCAAGACGGGTCAGAAACTGGCCTTCGGCAGCTGATCTTCGGCCGCCCTCGGGCGGTTTGCAAGCAAAACCATGAAGGGGCAGGCGGAGGGCCATCCCACCGTCTGCCCTCTTCCCTCATAGGGGAATGTCCTTGTCCTGGCATCTGCTGTGGATTCTGGCCATTTGGGCAAGTTTCGCCCAGGCCGCCCAACCTCGATTCCTGCCTCGGGATCCCGTCGCGCCCAATGCTTCCTCGGCCTGGCGCCCATCTCTGGACAGCCTGGACAGCCGTCTGCACAACCTGAACGGCAATTGGACCTGGAGCGCCGAGGAAGGTGGTGGTGGCTCTTGTGTCGTGCCCGGCTGTTGGAACGGTCACGAGGGCGAGCTCCTCTTCACCCGCAGTTTTGCCTTGCCGGAAAAAGGTGTGCAAAGTGTGTGGCGCCTGTGGTTCGGGGGGGTCAGCTACGCTTGCCGGGTCAGTGTGAACGGCAAATTCCTGGATCGCCACGAAGGCGGGTCCGATCCTTTTGAACTGGAAATTCCCGAAGGCGTCCTGCTGTTTGGCGGCGCCAATACGCTGGAAGTGCGGGTGGACAACCGTTTAAGCGCCCGCCAGACCGTTCCCTTGAAGACCCAGAGCGGGGATCCCACTTCCTATGGCGGCATCTACCGGGATGTTTGGCTGATGGAAAGCCCCCGCCTGCGTTTGACCGACCTGTCCTGGGGGCTGCAGGGCCAGGGGACTTCCGCCCGGTTGGCGGTGGCCGTGCAGGTGCGCAACCAGGAATTGCTGGGGGTGGACAGCCTGAAGACCGCGCCGGATGTGGCGGTGGAGGCGTTGTTGCGCGGTCCCGCCGGGGAAATCCTGGCCACCGGCTCCCAGGTGCTGCGCGCCCGGGCCCAGGAAAGCATGAGCTTGCGACTGCTCCTTGCGGGAGCACCCTTGCCCCGCTGGTCTCCCCAGAATCCCCAACTGCTGGATCTGAGCGTGGCCCTCACCCAGGGCGGTCGGGTCCTGCATCGCCTGCGGCAAAAGGTGGGCGTGAAGGAGCTGGGCCAGCAAGGCGGCCGCCTTCATTTGAATGGCGAGCCATTTTTCCTGCAGGGTATCAGTTATGTGGCGGACCATCCGGTGTGGGGCATGGCCATGCCGGTGTCCCAGGTGTTGCGGGATCTGGAAAGCATGAAGAACATGGGAGTGAACACCGTGCTGCACATGCGCGGCGCTCCCCATCCTGCCTTGGCGGAATTGTGTGATCGGCTTGGACTGTTGCTGGTCACGGAGCTGCCGGTGTGGCAGGTCCCCCCGCGCCTGGTGGCCCGGGATAGTTTCCGGCAGGCCGCCCTGGCCCAGGCGCGCAATTTGGTGCTGCAGGGGCGCTCCCATGCCTGTTGGTTGGGACTTAGCCTGGGCAGCGGCCTGGACTTCAGTGATGCTGCCACGGCGGAGTGGATCCGTCAGGTTCAAGTCTTGCGGCAGGACGGACAGTTTGCCTTGACGGCGGGTGGCTTCTTCAGCCATGAGGGGATGGCCCCGGATCCCCAGGGCCTGGACTTCCTGCTGCTGGAGCCCTTCGGCCAGCGGGCCCGTCATGAAACTCCAGCGCTCAAGCTTCCCGTGGTGCTCAGTCGCGTGGGCTGGCCTGTGGAAATTGGAAACCTGGAAGGCTACGAACATCCTTACGGCGAATTGCACCAGGCTTGGGCCATCCAAAGCACCGTGGGCGCAGCTTTGGGAGCCTGGCAAAGCGGCCGAGCTGGCGCGCCCGCCGGCACGGTGGTGCACAGTTTCGCCGATTGGCGAGGCGGACGCCCCTTGCTGGCTGCTCCTCCCGGACAAGATCCTCTCCTGGTGAGTCTGGGCCTGCACAACGAGGATCGTGTGGCCCGCAGTGGCGCCAAAGAGCTGGCTCGTCTTTACTCCGGTGAGGCGGCCTCCACGCTTAGTCGTGGCGAGTATGAACCCCAGCACCCACCCGCCTTTCCTCTGGCGGGCTTCGCCCTGCTCATTCTGCTGCTCATCGGCTGGAAGCAGAACAATGTCTTTGGCCAGAACCTGCGGCGCAGCTTCATCCACTCCCATGGTTTCTTCACGGACATCCGTGACCGTCGCGTGTTCCAATTCGGCCAGGCCATGTTCATCCTGGTTCTGGTGTCCGGCGCCCTGGCCCTGGTGGGTTCCGGCTGGCTGCACCTGCTGCGCAAAAGTCCCTACCTGGACCATGTGCTTGGCCTGATGGTGGTGCAGGAGCCACTGCTGCAGTGGATTCACCGTCTTGCCTGGAACCCCATGGAAAGCATGGTGCAATTGGCCTTGGCCCTCATGGGCGGGCAAATCCTTTTCGCACTGGGCTTGCGCGTACTGGGCCTGTTGACCAATGCGCGTTTCACTTTCCGCCAGGCCATCACCCTGCTGGCCTGGAGCAGCACTAGCCTGCTCTTCACCCTGCCCATTGGCATTGTGTTCCAACCTCTTATGCAGAACCCGGGGGCGCGGGGCCTTACCCTTTTCCTGCTTTCCCTGCTGGCCTTGTGGCATGCCGTGCGCTTGTTCAAGGCCTTGCGCATCGCATTTGAAGGGCGTTTCTGGGGTATGTTCGCCCTTATGACCGTGCTGGGCCTGGCCTTGCTGGTGCTGGTGCTGGTGTGGTACGAACGCTCCCAGAGTCTGTTTGAATACATGGATTACTACCAACGCGTATACGGAGGCGGGGCATGAAGCGCCGTGTGGTAGGTGCGGAGGATGTGCGCCGGGCTGCTCGAGGTGGAACGAATGCGCCACTGGTCCTGGTGAAGGGTATCAGCGTGCTGACCGAGGAAGCGCGGGATCTGGCCGCCCGTTTGAAACTGAAGCTTGAATGGAGGGAGGAGGCCCAGGTGCTGGCTCCCACCCAGCTGTTGGATGCCGCGGGTTCCGCTAAGCATCGACGCGTGCAAGTGGCCCTAGGTAGCGACCACGGCGCCTATGAGTTGCGTTGCCGCTTGCTTCCCGCCCTGGAGAAGGCTGGTTACATCGTGAAGGATCTGGGCTGCCCCGGCCCGGAAGCCACGGATTATCCCGTCTGGGCCCGGGCCGTTGCCGAGTCTGTGGCATCCGGCGAGGCCAGCCGTGGCATCATGCTGGACACGGTGGGCGTGGCCTCCGCCATGGTGTGCAATCGCGTGTCGGGCATCCGGGCCGCCGCCTGCGAAAGCCTGGCCAGCGCCCTCAGCAGCCGCCGACACAACGA
>CAIWAD010000281.1 GCA_903910645.1 uncultured bacterium
CAGGACTGGAGCCGTCTGGCGGCGGAGGCCGGAGTCTCGCGCCTTGATCTTTACGCATGGGATTTGCGCTGGTTGGCGGGAAGCCAGGGTGAAGGCACGCCCTTTCCACGCAGCAGCCTCATGCCCCATGAGCAGACCTGGACCACCGGCCAATTCAGCGACAGCCTGAGCGGGGCCACTTACCACGGCGTGGTGCGGCGTCTGACGGACGGACGCCTGCTGCGCGTGGCGCTGGACTCTGCCCTGCTCCTGGAAATGCGCCGCAGTGTGGGTGTGGGGGCGCTGTTGCAGGATCTTGCCCGCCATGCGGAGGTGCGCTACGCCGTGCTGGACTCCCCCGGGCAATTGCTGGCCGCCACGCCCAACCTGCCGGAGTGGGTGGAGCGCCCCGGCGAGCAGGAGCACGACGAGGCACTGGCATCGGAGAGCTTCCAAACCGTGCTCATCCAAAGTCCGGAAGGCCCCGTGCATGAGGCGCGCACGCCCTTCCATGCCGCGCCAGGCACGGTGCTGCGCCTGGGGCTGGTGCAACCGGGCCTGCAGCAGATCCTGCAACGCTCCCTCTGGGCCATTCTCTTGCGTACCCTGCTGGTAATGGGTTTGGGAGGCCTGGGACTGGTGCTCCTGCTCTCCCGCCAGAGCCTGCGTCTGCTGGAGCAGGAGAAGGCGCTCATCCAGGAGGAGGTGCGTGGCCTGGAAGCGGGGCGCCAGCTGCAGGAACGCCAGGTGGCCATGGGCAGTCTGGCGGGCGGCGTGGCCCACGAGATCCGCGGTCCTCTCAACACCATCGCCATGGCCGCACAGCGCCTGGAGTTTCAGCTGGACCCGCAGAAGCACCACGACCGCTACCAGGAGATTGTGCGCAGCATTCGCCGCGAGGCCCAGCGCATGGAGCGCATTGTGGCGGACTTTCTCTCCTTCGCGCGGCCTCCCCAGGTACAGCGCACCGTGCAGGATCCCGCGCTGGCGCTGCGGCAGGTCACCCTCACCTTCGCCAGCCTGGCCCGGGCCCAGGGCGTGGAATTCGTGGAGGAACTGCAGGGGCTGCCCCTTGCCAATCTGGACGCCGACGCCTTCCGCCAGGCCGTGCTGAACCTCCTCATGAATGCCCTGCAGGCCATGCAGGGTCGGGAGGGGCGCATCCGACTGAGCGCGCGGCGCCAGGGCCGCATGCTGGTCCTGTATGTGGAGGACAACGGTCCGGGTGTGCCGGAGGAGCAGGGACGCGCCATCTTCGATTTGTACTTCACCACCCGCGCCGATGGCACTGGCTTGGGCCTGCCCTTGGTGCAACGCTTCGCCGCCCAGCACGGCGGACGAGTGGAACTGCGAGAAAGCCAGGGTGGCGGCGCCACCTTCATTCTATCCCTGGAGTGCGAAGCATGAGGCCCATTACCCTGCTGCTGGCCGATGATGATTCCTCCCAGCGCACCATGCTGGCGGACTCGCTGGAAATGGACGGCCATCGCGTATTGCAGGCCGATGACGGCTTGAAGGCACGGGAGATCCTGCAGCGCGAGCCGGTGGATCTGGTGCTTAGTGATCTGCGCATGCCGGGTCTGGACGGATTGGGCCTGCTGCGGGAGATACAGGCCCTGAATCCGCTCATCCCTGTGGTGGTGATGACCGCCTATGGCACCATTGAGGATGCCGTGACCGCCATGCAGGAGGGCGCCTTCACCTTCATTGCCAAACCGGTGGATCTTGCGGCCCTCTTCCTCCTGCTTGAGCGCGCCATGGAGATGCGACTGCTGAAGGAGGAGGTGCGGGAGTTGCGCAGCCGTCTGGAGGATCCGGCCGCGGCGGGCGTGGTGGCCCACAGCGCCCAGATGCGCGAGGTGCTCAGTTTGGTGGCCAGGGCGGCGCCCAGCCGCGCCAGCGTGCTCATCCTGGGCGAGTCCGGCACAGGCAAGGAAGTGGTGGCCCGCGCCCTGCACCAGGCCAGTCCCCGCCGGGACAAACCCTTCGTGGCGGTGAACATCGCCGCCATTCCCGACAGTCTGGTGGAGAGTGAGCTCTTTGGTCACGAGAAGGGCGCCTTCACCGGCGCCATTGCAGCCCATGCCGGTCGTTTTGAACGCGCCGACGGCGGCACGCTGTTCATCGACGAAGTGGGCGACATGCCACTGCACAGCCAGGTGAAGCTCCTGCGCGTGCTGCAGGAGAGCACCTACGAGCGTGTGGGTGGAGGCGTGCCCCTGCGCGCCGATGTGCGCGTGGTGGCGGCCACCCATCGCAACCTGGAAGAGGAGATGGCCGCCGGCCGCTTCCGCGAGGACCTCTTCTACCGTTTGAATGTGGTGCGCATCGCCCTGCCACCGCTGCGCGAACGCAAAGTGGACCTGCCGCCCCTGGTGGAACTCTTCCTGCAGCGCTCCGCCCGCTTGAATGGCAAGGAAGTGGAGGGCGTGGAGGCCGCCGCCATGGACCTGCTCATGCGTCATCCCTGGCCGGGCAATGTGCGCGAGCTTGAGAATGCCGTGGAGAGCGCGGTGGTGCTGGCCCGTGGCAAAGTGATTGGACCGCGCGACTTGCCGGAGCGCCTGCGAGGGGAGCATCGCCCGGAGGTGGGCCAGACCTTTCCCGGTGATGACCCCGCCCTGCCCCTGCCCGAGCGCCTGGAGCTTTTCGAAAAGCACGTGCTGCTGGGGACACTGGAGGAAGCGGGCGGCAATCGGACAGAGGCGGCGCGGCGGCTGGGCATGTCAGACAAGAATGTGCGTGACCGGCTGAAGCGCTGGGGCGGTTGACAGAGGGCGACTTGCGGGTCGTGGATGCCGACCGGGAAGGCGCCCGCCGGGATGGACGCGACAATCCCAGCTGGGCGATTTTCACGATAAGCCGTTGACGGTCATTGTGTTCTTCCCAACTCCCTGCAGCTTCCGCTTTGGCACGGATCATGCACACTGTGTGCATGGAAAGGAGATTTCATCATGAAGATATGGACGACCCTTCCCTTGCTGACGGCCTTGTTCCTGGCAGCGACATTGCCCGCTTCCAGCATTGCCGCCACGGGAAAGACCAAGGCAAGCACCTTTGTGGATGAGGATGGCGATGGCTTCAACGATCTGGCGCCGGACTCCGACCGCGATGGCATTCCCGATGCCCTGGATCCCCACAAAGGACCTGCGCCAGGCACACGACAGCAGCTGTGGGCGGCTTTCCGCGCCATGCCGGACAGCGTTTCCCGGGACAGCCTGAGCTTCCGCCAGTGGTGGACCGCCCATGTGGACAAGGCCTGGCAACCCGCCTGGCGCCAGTGGCAGGATCGCTACAAACTGGGCGGCGCCGGCCCTTGGGACTGCGATCCCCAGGCTCCTGGTCCGCGGGGAGGCCGCTTCCTGGGTGCTCCCGGTGGAGGCGGAGGTCGCCGTGGCGGCAACGGCGGCAACGGTGGTGGAGGTGGTGGTGGCGGCGGCGGAGGCAGTCCAGCACAGGAGCCTGGCGGGAGACGCTGACATGGCCCACCCGGCGCACCTCCCTCTCCTCCAAGCCACAAGATTTCGGGTTCTGGCCATAACCGTGGCCATGGGCCTATGTCCCGTGCCGGGCCATGCCTGGTCGCCCCCTGATGTGCGGGTCTCACTGGACAGCCACTGGACGGACAATGAACTGGCGGACAGCACAAGGCAGGCGGACGCTGGCGGCCTGCTGGGCCTGCGTCTGCGCCAGCCGCTGGGACCGTTCAGTGTGGAAGCGGGCGGCAATGCCCAGCGCCATGCGGACCATGCGGAGCTGGATCAGAGCAGCCAAAGCCTCCTGGCCGGACTATCCATGGCACCGGGGAAATGGGAAAATGTGTGGGCCCATGCCGGGCTCTTCACCCAGCGCTATGCCGAAGACTACCGCCTCTACGACCGGCAGCGCCTCTTCGCCGCCACGGGTTTGCGCCGATCCATGTTGACCCGTCTGAAAGGGCGGGCCCAGCTCCAGGTGGCCTCCACGCGCTTTCCTTCATACCCGGACTCCCAGCACGCCAATTTCCGGGATGTGGCCCTGACCTTGGGCGCAAACGCCAGTCTGCCCTGGCCATTGGCGGTGGATGTGGAGGGCGCGTGGCAGGAGCGCCGCTATGTGGATCTGGATCCGGCGGTGGCCACCGCCTGGCTGTGGTCCAGCCTGCGCTTGTCCCGCCCACTGGGCGAACGCGTGGGCCTGCGCTTGCAGGGCAGCGGGCGCTGGCAGCTGAGCCAGAGCGCGGTGGAGCTGGACAGCTTGACCGCCAACGGTCTGGATCCCGCCGAACTGCTATTCGATGGCTGGCAGGCAGAGCTGGGGCTGCAACGGTTGGGGCGCCATTGGCGAAACCACTTCACCGTGGAGAACCTGTGGGCCACTTACACGGCCGAGCCAGGTTTCGCCCCGCGTCATGACCAAAGCCTGGCCCTTCGCCTGGGCGCCACCCGGGGCCTGAGCTTGAGACAGGGATGGGTCTTGAGCCTGGACATGGAGCTGTCCCGACGCTGGACCCAGTCCTCTCTTCCCCTTTATGATGCCGCCACCACCCACTTTCGCGTGGGGCTGAATGTGGGATCGCTGTGAATTAAGCGGTCCGGGGCAAGCCCGGGGCACGCCCGGGGGAGGTCCGGGGCAAGCCCGGGGGAGGTCCGGGGCAAGCCCGGGGAAGGTCCGGGGCAAGCCCGGGGAAGGTCCGGGGCAATTCCGGGGCATGTTGAGATTGGCATGAGCCGTAGGAGCATGCACATTCAACGTTCAGGGTTCGCATGTTCGTCGTGCTTGACAAGATCTGTCGATCTTCAACCGATTCTTCTTACTGTCACCTTGATACAACAGTTACAGCCAAGCAAGTCTATTTTGATTCGATTTCCGGCAACTTCTTATCGACGTGCGGCATTTGAGCACCTCCAAACAAGGAGGAACCATGCCGCATCCCTTAAGACCGATGGACGCCCATCTTACTCTACACGTGGCCAGTCATGCCACTGGCTCAAGGCTATGTTTTCCAACAGATGACACCCGAGAGCTATTTAAATCATCAATAACACGATTACTGAAAATTATCCCAATTGAACTTCATGCTTTCGCTTTAATGGACAATCATTTTCATTTATTACTAACAACTAGAGATGTGGGAGTTACTGCTGTATTCATGCGCAGGCTTCAAGCTTCTCATGCACTGACTATCAATCGAATTGATGGCTATAGAGGTCAGTTATGGTTAGATCGTTATCACACTATCATAGTAGAGTCCGAACGCCATGCCCTTCATGCTTGCCTATACATTGATGCAAATCCGTGGCGTGCAATGTTGGTGGAACACCCAATCGAATCCAGATGGACTTCCCACCGTGAGCTTGTAATGGGCAATGAATCCTGTTTTATAACTCCCCACCAGGTGCTCTTGGGCTTAGGGGAGAAGGAACTCTGGCGCAAACGATACAATGAGATCATGGCCGAATATCTCAGGCGCGGGGCAAGGACAGTTTGTCCACACCGTTACGGCTATGATGCAGATCCGCTTGCCGGACTTCGACTTGCCACCTGGATGCCGCAAGCAGTTTAACGTGAAGTGACCTATCGACCTTCGATCTCTGTCATTTTAAGCTGTCTGTAGAGACAGTGGAGGTCCGGGGCAAGCACGGGGGAGGTCCGGGGCAAGCCCGGGGGAAGTCCGGGGCAAGCCCGGGGGAAGTCCGGGGCAAGCCCGGGGGAAGTCCGAGGCAAGCACGGGGGAAGTCCGGGGCAAGCCCGGGGGAAGTCCGGGGCAAGCACGGGGGAAGTCCGGGGCAAGCCCGGGGGAAGTCCGGGGCAAGCCCGGGGGAAGTCCGGGGCAAGCCCGGGGGAAGTCCGGGGCAAGCCCGGGGGAAGTCCG
>CAIWAD010000282.1 GCA_903910645.1 uncultured bacterium
CTCAGGTCGTGCTGCAGGCCCAGGTTCCAGCCGAAGCCCGTGCCCTGGCCTTCCAGATCCACATCCACATAGCCGTTGAAGGGATAGCCCGTGTAGCTGTCCTTGGACATGGTGGCGATGCCGATCATGGCGTCCAGGCCCAAACCCAGGCGCGTATGCTCGCCCAGCTTGGTGGCGATGCTGGGATTGATGGTGATGGTCTCGAGGTTGATCTCCTCCGTCACCGTGCGACCGGACCAGTCTTCGGCCCAGGTGGTGCCCAGACCCATGTAGGTGAAGAGACCCACGCCCCAGCGCAGACGCTCATTCAATACACCCGAGGCGTAAAGATCCACCGGGGTGAACACCTTGCTCTCCATGGATTCCGATCCGTAAGTCGGATGGCTGGTGGGGCCGGTGAAATCGGTGGAGGGCATGAGCAAGTTCAGACCGAACTCCGCCTGCAGGCCGTCCAGGGCCGCGGTGCCAGCGGGGTTGTAAAAAATCGAGGCAGGACCCTGAGCCGCCACGAAAGCTCCCGCCGTGCCCATGGCCACGCCGCTCTGCTCATGCAGGGCGAAACCGGCTGCCATGGTACGGGGAGCCACGATGGCGCTCAGGCAGGCGCCCGTCAACAGACAGGCAAAGCGCTTTGTCATGGGTTCTCCTTGGATATGGGTGAAAGCGACAATCAGTTTTTCGCCTGGAAACGCTTCAGCTGCCCTTCCAGGTAGCTGTCGCCGGGGCGTTTGGCCAAGGCCTGGCGAATGGTGGCAACGGCCGCATCCACCTTGCCCCGGCGGAACTGCAGCTCGGCCAGCGTGTCCATGATGCCTGGATCGCCCTTGCTCAGTTCCACGGCGCGGGCCGCGATGGTTTCGGCCTTCTCCAGGTCCCAGCCCTTTTCGGCGCAGGTCCAGGCATAGCTGTTGAGCAGCTCGGCATTGTCAGGGTACTGGTCCACCATGCGGTTCAACAGGTTGCGCATGCGGTCCTCGTCGCCCGCCTTGGAGGCCATGCCCACCAGGATGTTGTAGATCTCCGGACCCTGCTCCACCTGGGGCCAGCGCTCCAACACCTGCTCAAGAACCTGGGGATCCTTGCTGGCCATGAAGGCCTGCTGGGCCAGTTCCGCCTGGGCCTCATCCGCCACGCCTGAACCGTTGTCCGGATCCGCCGCCACAATGGCCTTCAAGCGCGTCGTGGCCGCTTCCCCTTCTCCGCGATCCGCCTCTTTGCGGGCCACTTTCAGGGCAAGGGCATGGTTGGCGGGCTGGGTAGCCAGTTCCGCCTGCATGCTTTTCAGCGTGCCCACGCCAGCGGCGAAATTCTGGAAGGTGTTGAGGAAGTCCGGCATGGGTGAATAACCGGACTGGCGGTCAATCTCCTGGCCCTGGGCATCCAGCAGGATAAGGGTGGGATAGCCCCGCACATGGAAGCGCTTGGCCCAGTCCACACCATCGCCCTTCTCCGCGTCAATGACCAGTTTCAACCAGGAAGCGGAGCCTTCCTGGAAGCCCGGAGTGGACAGCACATCCGCTTCCAGCCGGCGGCACCAGGAACACCACTCGGTGGTGAAGAAGGCCAGAACCGGGCGCTGCTCGGCCGCCGCCCGCGTCATGGTTGCACCCTTGTCCGTGGTGAAGCCCAACTTGACGGCTTCCGC
>CAIWAD010000283.1 GCA_903910645.1 uncultured bacterium
GCGCCATCAGCTGGAAGGGCGTCTGGGCATCATCCCCATGCAGGACCTGCTGCCCGGCCTTCCCGGACGCCTCATGGAGTGGTTTCAAACCCATCCCGAGACGGCCGATCTGCTGCGCCGGGAAATCGGTTCCGGCGGCGCAGTGCTGCGTGAGATCATGCTCGCACTGGGCCCCCACGGCCCACTTGGAGTGAAGCGAAAGCTGGCGGCTGATCTTCGCGCCAACCCCGCCCCGGGCCCCCTGGGCGAACTTCCCGTGGAACATGTGTTGGCCCTCCTGCTTTCCCTGGGCTATGGGATGATGCTCATGTCGCCCCTTTTCAAGGATGTGCTGGCCCTGGATCTGGGGCGTGGCGCCACCCGCAAGAACCTGCAGGCATCGCTGGAACGCGTGCTGGCGGCCGGCCTGTGCAAGGAGGATGCATGAAGCGCGTGCTTGGCCGCCTTCTGGCGGGACTGCTTGCCACCACCGCAAGCCTGGCCTCGGAGGACAGCCTTGCCTTCGGGGACTTCGAGAAGCTCTGTCGCGAGGCCTCTCCCCGTCCGGCCGCCTTGCGCGCCGAAGTGGCCGCCGCCCACGCCGTGCTGGATCAGGCCCGGGTAATGGACGGACCACGCTTGACCCTGGATCTGTCGGCAGGCTGGGTGAGCCGCACCCAGGAGATGAGTCTGCCCACAGGCACGCTGAGCTTCGGGGACGGCCGCTCCGCGGACGCGGCCCTGAATTTGAATGGAACCCTGTGGGGGGGCGGAACGCGCCAGGCCACCATGGCTGCCGCCCTGTCCCGCGCCAAGGCTCGCCAGGAGGATGAGCGGGGGGACAGCCTTTCCCTGGGTCATGACTTGCGCACCCTCTTCTTGCGCTCCCTGGCCGCGCGGGAGGTCTTGCGGGCTTCGCAGTTGTCCGCAGGCCGCCTGGAGCGTCTGGTGCAGGATTTGGAGCAGCGCCGGAGCCGGGGCCTGGGCTTGGAGGATGCGGTGCTGGCGGCGCGCAGCCGTCTGCTGCAGACTCGCCAGGACGGCGCCCAGCGCGAGAGCGAATTCCGTCTCTGTCAGTTGGAGCTGGGAAGCTTGATGGGTCAATCCGGCAGCTTGCCCATTCCCAGCGGGAATCTGGAGGAGAGTCTTCCCGGGCTGGAGCGGGATGCACAACAGGTGGCGGCTCTGGGCGCCCTTGACGCACGCGTCCAGGCGGCGCGGGAAGCCATTGCCCAGCGCAAGGCGGAGCTGCGCCCCAAGGTGGATGGCAGCGCGGCCTGGCATTTGGCAAGGCCCGGCGTGGATCCCATTGCCAATGAATGGATGGGCTACGCCACGGCGGGAGTGCGCCTGCGCTGGAACCTGTGGGACCGCAATCTGACGCGCCGCCGCGTGGCGGAAGCCACCCACGAGGCCCGCGCCCTGGAGGCCCGGCGCGACGAGGCCAGGCGCGTGGCGGATTTGGCGCTGGTGCAGGCAAAAGACCAGGTGGACGCGGCGCGCGGACAGTGGCGGTTGGCCGTGGAGCGCGCGGAGGTGGAGGCCAGGCGCCTTCCTTTGATGGAAGCCCGCTGGCGCAATGGCGCCGCCACGGAGAAGGAATGGCTGGACGCCACGGATGATCTGCGCATGGCGGAGGTTGAGCGCGCTCTGGGGGCCGCCCGCCTTAGGCTGGCGGAGAATCGGTTGCTGGCGGCGGCGGGGCTATAGATGGCTGTGGAAGGAAGGATGCACATCATGAAACAGGCGGGCAGTTGGCTGCTCCTCATCTCGCTGACGGGGCTGGTGGCCTGCGGGCGCACCGGCGGCAAGACCAATCCATCGGGCAGCCTGGAAGCGGAGGAACTACGCGTGTCCGCCGCTGTGGCGGGTCGCCTGTTGGAGGTGCGGGTGGATGAGGGCGACAGTGTGGCCCTGGGCGACACCCTGTTGGTGCTGGACCTGTCCGTGTTGCGCTTGCAGCGCGCCCAGGGCGCGGCGGGCCTGGAGACCCTCAAGTCCAAGGGCCTGCGGCTGAAGGAGCAGGAACGCGAATTGCGCGCCACGCTGGACCTGGCCACCTCCACCCTGGAGCGCGTGAAGGCCCTGCACGGAGCCGGCTCCGCCACGGACCAGCAGCTGGATGAGGCCCAAACCCAGCGCGCCCAGCTGGAAGCCCGGCTGGCGGCCCTTGGTCGTGACGGCGAGACCCTGCACGCCGAGACGGGCTCGCTTGAGGCGGCACTGGCCGTGCAGGACCGTCAACTGCAGGACGCGGTGGTGACGGCTCCCGCGTCGGGCCGCGTGCTGGAGCGCTATGTCCAGCCCGGCGAATGGGTGGGGCCGGGCGCGCCCGCCCTGTTGCTGGCGGATCTGGGAACGCTGGATCTGCGCTTCTATCTCACGGAGAAGGAACTCTCCCGCGTGAAGACCGGCATGACCCTGCAGGCCCAGGTGGATGCCTGGCCCACGGAGCGCTTCACCGGCAAGGTGGAGTGGATCTCCTCCCAGGCCGAGTTCACTCCCAAGAACGCCCAGACCAGTGATGCCCGCGCCCAGCTGGTGTACGCCGTGCGCCTGCAATTGCCCAACGCCGACGGTCGCCTGCTGGCCGGCATGCCCGCTGAAGTGCTGCTGGAGTCCACAGAAAAGTGACACCCGTGCTGGACATCCGCTCCCTGGCGCGCGCCTGGGATGGAAAGCCCGCCTTGCGCGACCTCAGCCTGACGCTGCAGGCTGGCGGCATGCTGGGTTTGATTGGCCCCGATGGCGCGGGCAAGACCACGGCCATGCGCATGGCCTGCGGCCTGTTGCGACCGGACGGCGGAGAGGTGAGAGTGCTGGGCCTGGATGTCCAGCGTGACGGCGCCGCCATCAGGCCGCTCATTGGCTACATGCCCCAGCGCTTCAGCCTCTATCCCGACCTGAGTGTGGATGAGAACCTGCGTTTCTTCTCCGAGCTGCACGGACTAAGCCGGGACCAGCGCCAGCAGCGGCGGGAGCGCCTGCTGGCCTTCAGCCGGCTGGAGCCCTTCACCCGGCGTCGGGCAGGAGCCTTGTCCGGTGGCATGAAGCAGAAGCTCGCGCTGGCCTGCACGCTCATCCACGAACCGCGCCTGCTCATCCTGGACGAACCCACCACCGGCGTGGACCCCGTCAGCCGCCAGGAATTCTGGGATCTGCTGGGGGATCTGGCCCGGGGCGGCATGGCCCTGTGGGTGAGCACGCCCTACATGGACGAGGCGGAACGCTGCGGCCACATCCAGCTCCTGCATCAAGGGCAGGTCATTGCTGAAGGAAGGCCCGCTGAGCTGTCCGCCTCCTTTCCCAGACGCATCCTGCGGCTGGAGGGCGCCGATCCCCAGGCTGTGCGCCAGCTTGTCCAGGCCTTTGCCGGCGTGGTGCTCCACCGCTTCGGCCACAGCCTGCATCTGGTGTGCGATCCCGACCAGGAGGAGGGCCTGCGCCTCGCCCTGCGGCAGGCCAACCTGGAGGCGAAGCCCCAGCCCCCCACGCTGGAGGACGCCTTCTTCCACGCGGTGGCCCATGGGAGTCTGGCGGCATGAGGCCCACCACGGAAAGCGGCCTGGCCGTGCGGGCCCACCACCTGAGCCGCCGATTCGGCGATTTCACCGCCGTGGACTCACTGGACCTGGATGTGGAGGCGGGTGAGATCTTCGGCTTCCTGGGAGCCAACGGCGCGGGCAAGACCACGGCCATCCGCATGCTTTGCGGCTTGCTGGCGCCCAGCGCCGGGGAAGCCTGGGTGGACGGCCTGCCCATCTCCACCCATGGCGAGGCGGTCAAACGACGCATTGGCTACATGAGTCAACGCTTCGGCCTCTACGACGACCTGCGCGTGGGCGAGAACCTGGAATTCTACGGCGGCATCTACGGACTGGACAGCGCGGCCATCAAGGCCAGGCGGGGCGAGTTGCTGGAAAGGCTGGACTTGTCCCAGGCCCTGGACCGCCCCACGGGCAGCCTGCCTCTGGGTTACAAGCAGCGTCTGGCCCTGGGCGTGGCCTTGCTGCACCGGCCGCCCATCCTCTTCCTGGACGAACCCACCGGCGGCGTGGATCCCGTGGCGCGACGCGCCTTCTGGGATCTCATCTACGAAGTGGCCGCCGAGGGCACCACGGTCTTCGTCACCACCCATTACATGGACGAGGCCGAGTATTGCGGCCGCGTGTCCATCATGGTGGCGGGGCGCATCCAGGCCCTGGGCACGCCCGCTTCGCTGAAGGCGGAGCACGGCGCGCGGGACATGCAGGACCTCTTCCTGAAGGTGGTGGGCACATGAAAAGCGAGATGGGAAGTTGAAGCGCGTGCTGGCCGTGGCGGCCAAGGAATTCCTGCACATCCTGCGGGATCCGCGCACCCTGGCGGTGGCTCTGGTGATGCCCCTGGCCATGGTGCTGCTCTACGGCTACGCCATTGACATGGAGCTGCGCGCACTGCCCATTGCCGTGCTGGATGAGGAAGGCGGAGTCCGCAGCCGCCAACTGGTGGAGGATGTGCAATCCAGCGGCTTCATCCAGGTGGTGGAGCGCCTCTCCAGCCGAGAGCAGATTGAACCGGGCTTCCGCCACAACCGCTTCCTGGCCGCCCTGGTGATTCCCGCCGGCCACGCACGCCGCCTGGGACAGGGCCGCGAAGCGCCGGTGCAGGTGGTGGTGGACGGCGCCGACGGCAGCACGGCCGCAACAGTGGGCGCCTATCTGGAGCAGGCCATTGCCCTGCACAATGGACGACGCCTGCCCGGCGCCGGCTTGAAGCCGCCTCTGCGCGTGGAGCCGCGCACCTGGTTCAATCCCCAACGAGTGAGCGCCCACTTCATTGTGCCTGGTCTCACCGCCGTGGTGATGATCATGGTCTGCGCCCTGCTCACCAGCATTTCCATTGTGCGTGAGCGCGAGACAGGCACCCTTGAGCAGGTGCTCACGGCCCCCGTGCAGGCGCGGGAACTCATCCTGGGCAAGCTGCAGCCCTATTTGCTGATTGGCGCCCTGGACACGGCCGTGATCTTCTTCGTGGGACGCGTGGTCTTCCAGGTGCCCATGAACGGCTCCTGGTTGGCTCTGGCGGGCTATTCCCTGCTCTACATCTGGGTGGCCCTGGCCATGGGCCTGCTCATCAGCGCCCTGGTGCGCACCCAGCAAGTGGCCATGATGATCGCCCTGGTGGTGACGCTCCTGCCCGCCCTGCTGCTCTCGGGCTTCATCTTCAGCCATGCCAGCATGCCCCTGCCCTTGCAGGTGGTGGGGCATCTCATTCCCGCCACCTGGTACCTGCGCATCGTGCGTGGCGTCATGCTGGCCGGTGTGAACGCCTGGCCGCGTGAGGCTCTGGTGTTGGCGGGCATGGGCGTGGCCATCACGGGGCTGGCGCTGAAACGCTTCCAGAAGCGGCTGGACGACTAGGTGCCCGCCGATGGCGGGCCTCGCGTGATCACGGTGGAGGCATGGATGGCCATTGAAAAGCTTGTGAAGCAGCCCGGGCACATGGCCGGGGGCGCTCATCCTTCCACGCGCCACGACAATTGGACCGCAGAGGCATGACCATGGGACCTCTCGCCCGCCTGGTGCAAAAGGAATTCCGCCAGATTTTCCGCGATCCGCTGATGGTGCGGCTCATCTTCCTGATGCCCATCATCCAGCTCTTCGTGCTGGGGCACGCCGTCAGCCTGGACCTGAAGGGCGTGCGCGTCAGCGTGCTGGATCCCGTCCCCGGGCCCTTGAGCCGCCGTCTGAGCCAGGCGGTGTGGGAAACGGAGACCTTCACGCCCGGCCCTCCCGTGGCCACGCCAAGCCAGGCCGAGGACCTGCTGGTGCAGGGGCGCACGGACCTGGTGCTGCATTTCCCCGTGGATCTTGAGCGCCGCATGCGCCAGGGCAATGGCGTGCTGGGCATCAACCTGGATGGCCGCAACAGCGCCCAGGCCGGACAAGCACTGGCCCAGGTGCAGGCGGTGCTGAACCTGGAGGCCGCGCGTCTGGCGTCTGGCTGGAAGGGCCAGGCACCGCGTCCCGGCGGCGTCACCCTGCAACCACTCTACCTTTACAACCCCGAGCTGGTGAGCCGCTACCAGATGGTTCCCGCCATCACCATCCTGCTCATCACCATCATCAGCGCCATGCTCACCGGCATGAGCGTGGTGCGTGAGAAGGAACTGGGCACGCTGGAACAGTTGCTCGTAAGCCCCCTCACATCACGCCAACTGGTGCTGGGCAAGACCATTCCCCTGGCCATCCTCTCCTTTGGCGAACTGGCCGTGGCCACCCTTGCGGCCATCCTCGTCTTCCGCCTTCCACTGGAGGGCAGCGTGTTGCTCCTGTCCGGCGCCGTCTTCCTTTATCTGTTGGTCACCCTGGGGGGAGGCTTGCTGGCCTCCACCGTTTCCAGCACACAGCAGCAGGCCATTTTCACCGTGTGGTTCTTCCTTGTCTTCAGCATCCTGCTCAGCGGCTTCTTCTTTCCCGTGGCCAACATGCCCCAGGCCCTGCGCTGGCTCACCTGGATGAATCCCATGCGCTTCATCATTGAGATTGTGCGTGGCATCTACCTGAAGGGCTCCGGCCCCGCCGATCTGGCCTTGCCCCTGGGCATGCTGGCCGCGCACGGGGTGGGTGTGTTCAGCCTGGCCCTGTGGCGCTTCCGCAAACGCGTGGCATGACACAAGGGAAATGAGAGCTTGCCTTCGCGCTCCGCACATGCTTTCCTTTCACTGGACTGGAACAGTTGATCACCCCACCCACCCGGAGGTCCACATGTCCCTGGGCGCCGCCACCCGCTCTTGTGCCCGTCGCGTACTTGCGCTGATGATCTCCACCCTTGCCCTCCACACCGCACAGGCCCAACAGGCGGGCTATGTGGCGGGATGGGGCGAACAGCTGATGCCACCCCGCCCGGACCTGACAGGCCTGACCCAGTTGGCGGCGGGCGCGCGCCATAGCATGGGTTTGCGCCAGGATGGCCGCCTGCTGGCATGGGGAAGCAACCGGGACGGCCAGAGCATTCCCCACAACGGCTGGGACGGCTTCAGCGCCCTGTCTGCCTGCTATCTGCACAGCCTGGGCCTCCGCCAGGATGGCAGCGTGGAGGCTTGGGGCGACAACAGCTTCGGGCAGGGAAATGTGCCCACGCCCAACTCGTCCTTCACGGCAGTGGCGGCAGGATACCTCCACAGCCTGGGGTTGAAGACCGATGGCCAGGTGGTGGCCTGGGGAAGCAACAATGTGGGTCAGTGCACGGTGCCCGCACCCAACAGCGGCTTCATCGCCGTGGCTGCCGGCGCCAACCACAGCCTTGCCTTGAGGCAGGATGGCAGTCTGGCGGCCTGGGGGGACAACAGCCTTGGACAGTGTGCGCTGCCTTCCCCCAACACGGGATTCGTGGCCATTGCGTCGGGAGGCGCTCACAATCTGGCCTTGAGGCAGGACGGATCCATTGCCGCCTGGGGATGGAACAACATGGGCCAGATCTCGGTGCCAGCGCCCAATTCGGGTTTCGCGGAGCTGGCCTGCGGCGACTACCATTCCCTGGGACTGAAAACCGATGGCACGCTCGTGGCCTGGGGTTCTAACGCAAGTGGCCAATGTACCGTGCCTTCACCGGCAGGGCCTTTCACCGCAATCGCCGCCGGCGGCGCCCATAGTGTGGCCTTGCGCCTTGGCGGAGCAGTGGAGGCCTGGGGAAGCAACAGCGACGGCCAGTGTCTGCTGCCGGACGCCAGCAACCAGTTCATCGCTCTGGGAGTGGGCCCGGTTCACACGCTGGGCCTGAAGGCGAATGGTGGCATTGTCGCCTGGGGCTGGAACGAACTGGGCCAATGCAATGTGCCTCCACCCAACAGTGACTTTTCCATGGTCGCCGCAGGATCCACCCACAGCGTGGCCTTGCGCGTGAGCGGGAGCCTGGCGGCGTGGGGCAGCAATGAACAGGGGCAATGCCAGATCCCCGTCCCCAACTCCGGATTCACCGCTGTGTCCGCTGGCAACAATTTCACCCTGGCCCTGCGTCAGGACGGCAGTCTGGCGGGGTGGGGGGAGAATGGGCATGGACAATGCACCGTGCCAGTGGCAGGCGTTGCCCATGTAGCCGTGTCGGCGGGTTACCAACATGGCATGGCCTTGCGCGCCAACGGCAGCGTGGCGGTATGGGGCGACAACCAGTTTGGACAGGCCACCGAGCCTTCTCCCAATATGAACTTCACCGCCATCGCCGCGGGCGGCTTCCACAACCTGGCCTTGAGGAACGATGGATCCATTGCGGCATGGGGCGCACAGCAGGATGGCGTGCTGGAGGTGCCCACCCCCAATTCCGGCTTCATCGCCATTGCCGCGGGATTTGATCACTGCATGGCCCTGCGTGGAGATGGAAGCCTTGTGACGTGGGGCGCGGACGATGCGGGGGAGCAGAGTTCAGCACCGGATGGGCCCGGCTTGATTGCTGTGGCGGCAGGCGGCCATCGGGGCATGGCCATTCTGGAGCAAGCCACGCCCCTGCAGCCCAGGAACCCAAACCCGGCGCGCCCGGACAATCTGGTGTTGAACGGGTTGTGGCCGAACCCCTTCAATCCGAGCACCATTCTCTCGTTCCAATTGGCCGCTCCCACGCTGGTGGAATTTTCCGTCCACGACATGGCGGGACGCCTGCTTTTCCGCCGGAGCCTGGGGATGCTGGGTGCCGGCTCCCACCAAACGCGTTGGGAGGGCCAGGATCAGGCCGGACGCAATGTGGCCTCGGGGGCCTATATCATCCGCCTCAGCAACGGGACGCACTCCCTGGGTGCCTTGACAGGCCTGTTGGTGCGTTGATCACCGAAATGAGGGCCCCATGGCCGACAACAGTTCCCGCATCTTGTCCAAGGCTGGACTGACCCAGGCCCTTCACCAACTGCCACTCATGGACCCGGCCTTCGCGCCCTGGATGACCCGCGTGGGCCCACCCGCGCTGCCTCCCCGCGGCGAACCCTACCGCACGCTGGTGGAGGCCATCCTTAGCCAGCAGGTAAGCGGCGCCGCCGCCGAGACCATCTGCCGCCGCACCTTCGCCCTGTGCGCGGATCCCGCCCGCCCCGATCCCGGCGACCTGCTGCGCCTCTTCTCCACGGATGAAGGCCGATTGTCCCTGCGCGGGGCCGGCGTCAGCCCGCAAAAAATGGGCTACCTGGAAGCCCTGTCCCACGCCTTCCGCGGCGGCCA
>CAIWAD010000284.1 GCA_903910645.1 uncultured bacterium
GACCTGCCCGGGTCTTGCCCGGGTCTTGCCCGGGTCTCGCCCGGGTCTCGCCCGGGTCTCGCCCCGGACCTGCCCGGGTCTTGCCCGGGTCTTGCCCGGGTCTCGCCCGGGTCTCGCCGCGGACCTGCCCCGGGTCTTGCCCGGATCTCGCCCGGGTCTCGCCCGGGTCTCGAACCAATCCCGATATACCGGGATCGGCATTGGCTGAACGCACATGCGTTCAGCCGCACGAGTCCTGCCCCGGAACCTTTGCCATGCGCCACTTGACAGATAGAATGTTCAACACGTTGAAAGACAACAAGATCTCTCCTGCGTCGCCGGACGCATTGCAGCGCAGGCAGGGAAGTCCCTCTTTGGGCCGCGAGAACGCGAACAATGGTGACTTCAAGCCGGAGCATAATCATGCCAGACCTTCTGCACCCCGCCCTTGTCCATCTTCCCTTGGGATTGGCCCTGGCCATGCCCATCTTTCTGTTGGTCCTTGTGGTGCTGGACGCCAAGGGTAAGCTCACCCGCCAGGCTTGGATCCTGGCCTTGGTGTTGCAATTGCTGATCACCGTGGGGGCGTTCTCCGCCATGAAAACGGGCGAAGCCGAGGAAGAGCATGTGGAACGCGGCATTCCGGAAGCCGCATTGCACGAGCACGAAGAGGCCGCCGAGGTCTTCACCTGGGCCTCCGTGGCACTGCTGGCCTTGAGCATGCTTCCCGTGTTGAATCTGGGGGCAGGACTGCGCCGTGTGGTGCCTTTTGCCCTGCTGGGGATATCCCTCGTGGTGCTGGCCCTGGCCTTGCGCGTTGGAAAGCTGGGTGGGGCCCTGGTCTATCAGCATCAGGCACCGGCCATTCGGGCAGGCATGGCGCTGCCTGGACTTGGACTCGGATTGCCAGCGGACAGCACCGCTTCCACAGGTTCTGCAATGGAAGGGGAGGATGATGATGACTAGTCTCCTGCGCCGCGCTGGACTGGCGCTCGCCCTGCTGGTGGGCCTTTCCTCTGGATCCCGGGCCGCAGCGCCTGCGCTGAACGAGGCTGCACCGCTCTTCACCTTGCCCGGAAAGAGTGCACCTGTGGCACTCCAGGCTCTGCGTGGACGGGTGGTCTTGCTGGATTTCTGGGCCTCCTGGTGCGTTCCCTGCGCCCAGTCCTTTCCCTGGCTGGAAGGCCTGCACCAGCGCTGGCAGGGAGATGGACTGACGGTGCTTGGCGTGAATGTGGACAAGCAGCGCAAGAGGGCCGACGCCTTCCTGGCCCTGCACGCCACCACCTTTCCCGTGGCCTTCGACCCGGAAGGCAAAGTGGCCGCGGCCTACGCTCTGCCCGGCATGCCCACCACCTGCCTCATCGACCGCCAGGGCCGCCTGCGCCGCGTGCACACGGGATTCCGCGCGGAGGAGGTGCTGGAAGTGGAGGCCTTCATCAAGAGCCTGCTGGACGAGGCACCGCCCGCCGTGCCCACCCCGGAGCACCCATGAGCTTCCAGTCGAAATCCGCCGCGCGCCGTTTGCTCCTTCCCCTGCTTGCCCTGTGGGCAGCGTTGTTGTCCACTGGTTGCCTTTACGCGCCGGTGCAGCCCTGGGAGCGCGATCTCCTGGCTGAGCCTGAAATGTTGCCAGCGCCGGATCCCCTGGAGACCAGCCTGGACGAACATGTCTACTTCAGCAAGGAGACCGCCCATGGCGGCGCTGGCGTGGGCGGTGGAGGCTGCGGATGCAATTGAACACGCTGAAGGGCGCGGCCCTGCTGGGCGCGGCGGTGGCACGGCTGCTGGGGCCGCAGGCGGCCCTGGCGGTGGACCTGACAGGCCTGGAGGTGGAGCAGGCCACGCTCATCTACCAAGAGCAGGGACGCATCGGCGTGGTGGAGCCCGTCCTGCAATTGCGCATGCCTCTGGCGGGTGAGAAGAAACTGGGTCTGCGCTATGGCTTCGACGCCATGAGCGGCGCCAGTCCCAACGGCGCCACGCCCACCGTGACCCACCAGACCTTCACTTCACCGTCCGGCCAACGCTACTCCACAGCGAGCGGAGACCTGCCAGTGCGCAGCTTCCGCGACCAGCGCCACGCCCTGGCCCTGGACTGGGAACAGCCGCTGACCCGCACCCTGGGGCTCAACGCCGGCCTGAATGCCTCGTTCGAAACCGACTACCGGAGCCTGGGCGTCAGCCTGAGCCTTCGTCAGGACCTGAACCAGCGCCTGGGCACGCTCACGGTGGGGGCGTCCGTCAGTGAAGACCAGCTGAAACCCAAGGGTGGCTTGCAGGAAGGCCTGGGCAGCTATCAGGATTCGCCCACAGGAGTATCGAGCGGAGCCAAGCACATCCAGGATGCCCTGGTGGGCTGGACCCAGATAATGAACCGCCGCTGGCTTAGCCAGGTGAATGTAGGCCTGGGCTGGGACGCCGGATTCATGTCCGATCCCTACAAGGGCGTCACTCTGGTGGACAGCCAGGGCCAACCGGTGATGGTGGCTTCCCGGTCGCGCATGGTGAACGAGCGCCGTCCCGCCACCCGCGCCCGGCGCACCCTTTACTGGGGAAACGCCGTGCATCTGGGGCGTGATGTGCTCCACGCGGATTACCGCCTCTACCAGGATGATGGTGGCGTGAAGGCCCACACTGTGGATCTGCAGTATTGGTGGAAGCCCCAGAGCGGCATGCCGGGGCTTCGACTGCGTCCCCAGCTGCGCTTCAGCCGCCAAAGCAAAGCAGACTGCTATGCCCACAGTATGTTGGCCACCACATTCGACGCCACCCAGCCCGCCTATCTTAGTTCGGACTCGCGACTGGCGGCGAACAGCTCGTGGACTTTCAGCCTGCGCCTGGACCTGCCCGAGGCGGAGTGGGGCCACCTGTGGGTCAAGCCGACTTACATGCTGCAACGCTTTGATCTGGACCCTGCCCCGGTGGGCGTGCAGGGAGACATCGACCTGGTGCCTGACCTGAAGGTGTGGATGCTCACCCTTGGCATTGGCACGCGACTCTAAGCTTCCCCCGGGACTGGAAATTGAGGCGGGCGACTCCTTGTGGAGCGCCCGCTTTTCCTGTTTCGCTTCTCCCTGCCAGGTGCTGCTGCGCCAATGTCCGCGCGCCCTGGCCATGGAACTTGCTTCCCAGGCCATGGACGAGGCCCTGCGCATTCAGGCCCGCTTCAGCCGCTACCGTGAAGACAGCTGGCTGGCCCAACTCCACCAGGCTGCCGGGGCATGGTTTCCCACGGACAACGAGATCGAAGGGCTGC
>CAIWAD010000285.1 GCA_903910645.1 uncultured bacterium
GGACAAGCTGGGGCTGCGCATTCCGCTGGGGGTCTCGTGGACGCCCAAAGCGGTGTCGGTGGATGTCTTCCTGGAAGTGGTGCCCGTGGTGGATCTGCTGCCGGACACGGAAGCCGCCGCCAATGGCGCGCTGGGCGTGCGCTACTGGCTGAAGTGAGCCAGGAGCGGCGGGCGGCTATTGTACCACCCGCCGCCCAAGTGGGCTGCCAAGGGACTAGACCTTGGGCAGATGGCCCATGGCCTCCGCCACATGCTCGGCCGGATAGGCGTAGTTCTCCAACTGCCCGCCCAGGTAGGCGTCATAGGCCATCATGTCGAAATGGCCGTGGCCGCTCAGATTGAACACGATCACCTTTTTCACGCCATCCCGCTTGCACACCAGGGCCTCGTCAATGGCGGCACGCACGGCATGCGCGGACTCCGGCGCGGGGATGATGCCTTCGCTGCGGATGAACTGCACGGCCGCGGCGAAGGTTTCAAGCTGTCCCACCGCCCTGGCCTCGATGTCGCCGTGGTCCACCAGCGCGCTTACGCTGGGCGCCATGCCGTGGTAGCGCAGCCCTCCCGCGTGGATGCCGGGGGGGATGAAGGTATGGCCGAGGGTGTGCATTTTGACAACGGGCGCCGTGGCGGCGGCATCGCCGTAATCAAAAGTGTAGACTCCCTTGGTCAGCGTGGGGCAGGAGTCCGGCTCCACAGCCACCACGCGGGTGCGTTGTCCATCCTTCAGGTTCTTCCACACAAAAGGATAAGCGAAGCCGGCGAAGTTGGATCCGCCACCGGCGCAGCCAATGATCACATCCGGATACTCGCCGGCCATCTCCATCTGCTCGAGCGCCTCCAGGCCGATCACGGTCTGATGCATGAGCACATGGTTCAACACGCTGCCCAGGCTGTATTTCTTGGTGCCGCCGGAAGTGGCCGCCACCTCCACGGCCTCGGAAATTGCCATGCCAAGGGAACCTGGCGAATCCGGACTCTGTGCCAGTACCGAACGGCCATAGTGCGTTCTGTCCGTCGGGCTGGCATGGACCTCTGCCCCGTAGGTCTGCATGATGACGCGGCGATAGGGCTTCTGATGGTAGGAGACCTTCACCATGTAGATTTCCAGCGCCAGCCCGAAGAAGTGGCAGGCCATGGCCAGGCTGCTTCCCCACTGCCCGGCGCCGGTCTCGGTGGTCAGGGCCTTGGTGCCCGCCTCCTTGTTGTAGAAGGCCTGGGCAACAGCCGTGTTGGGCTTGTGGGAGCCCACGGGTGAGCTTCCTTCATACTTAAAGTAGATGTGGGCCGGGGTGTCCAGTTCTTTCTCCAGGCGAACCGCGCGGATGAGGGGAGTGGGGCGCCACAGGCGATAGATTTCGCGCACCGGTTCCGGGATTTCCACCCATCGCTCAGGACTCATCTCCTGCTGGATGAGCGACATGGGAAACAGGACGGACAGGAAGTCCGGCGTGATTGGCTCAAGAGTGCCCGGGTGCAGCACGGGGGCCGGCGCCACGGGCATGTCGGCGTTGATGTTGTACCACGCCTTGGGGATGCGATCCTCGGACAACAGGTAGCGGTGCTGGCTCATGGGCGTCCTCCGTGTTGCAATGAAAGGGATCCCAATGTGGGCCCATCCAATCACTCTATCGACCGCCAAACATGTGGACTTCTTGACAGGCGCGGCCTGCCAGGGCACCGCGTGCACCAGCTGGGCGAATGCAGGGAGAAGGGGCTTTTCGTCTGCTTTTAGTCTTGGCCGGAAGGCGGGGTCTGCGTCTTGGGAAGCGATCGCGTCACGGCTTCACCAAACCCAACCGATCGCATGGAAGGCCTGCATAAGCGGCGCATGGCCGAGTCAGAAGTCCTTGCGCGAGAAGGCGCGCCACGCCATCCCCAAAGGCAGCGCCACCCACAGGAGCAGGGCCAGCCCGGCCAGGGCAATGCCCAGATTCCCCTGGAAGAAGAGGCGGAATACCGCGCCCGTGTAGCCCATCATGGCGCCCAGGTCGAAACGCAGCAAGACCAGGATGCGAGCCAGATCGATGGGATTGGCCAGACACAGGGCCAGGACCGGGCCCTCCAGTGGATAGTCCGCCAACTGATAGCTGAGCATGAGCACCATGCCGTCCCACCCAATGGCCAGCGCCAGCCAGGAGCCGATGGCCAGGCCAAGCCCTTTCAGGCGGTTCTCCACCGCCATGGACACCCAGAAAGCGATGGCGCTGAAAATGAGGGCCAGGGACACGCCCGCCGTCAGAAGGAGGAGCAGGGCTTGGGGATCCTGCACGGCACCGGTGGCCAATAGCGGAAGGGCGACACCCACCGCCCATGCCAGAGCCAGCGGCAGGCTTAGTCCGGCGTAAAGACCCAGGAAGACCGTGTGCCGGGGCACGGGCTGGGCCAGCATCAGCCCAATGAAGCGACGGGCCTGGTACAAGTGGCTTGCGCCGTAAGTGAGGCTCACCAGGGGCACCAGCGCCAGGCTTAGGCTCAGCAGGCTGAGCAGGGCCTTACCGCCATCGCCGCCCAGACGCAGCATCATCCAGCCCGCCAGCGCGAAGAATGCGCCCAGACCGTAGACCACGCGGCTGCGCAAGCCGTCACGCAGAGTGTGGCGGAGGATGGTGAGGATCTGGCTCATGCCGCCTCCTGTCGCATGATCCGCGCCACCGCCCGTTCCAGGCGGGGCTCCCCGGTCTGTTCCAGCAGCCCGGCCAGGGATCCTTCGTAATGCACGCGCCCATCGAGCAGGAAGATGAGATGCTCCGCCAGCTCCTGGAGGTCGCTCAGCACATGGCTGCTGATGAGCACGGTGCGCCCACGGGCGCGGTCCTCCAGCAGGCGGTCCTTCAGGTGGCTGCTCGCCACGGGATCCAAACCGGCGGTGGGTTCGTCCAGCACCAGAAGCGGGGCGCCGGAGCGCCAGGCCAGTTCCGCGCCCACCCGCTGCAGTGTGCCACCGGACAGGCCGCGCAGGCGGCGGCCCAACAGCTCGCCCATGGGAAAAATGCCGTCCAGTGTCTCTGGCTCGTCCTGAGGCCAGTGCGGAGCATGGGGGCAGCGCAGACGAGCGGCCAGGCGCACACTGGCCACCAGATCCAGCACCTCGCCCACGCTCAGGTTGTCCGGGTAGTGGGGAACCTGGGGCATGTAGCCCATCCACAAGCGGCGCAAGGGATCGCCGTCCATGGGCAGTCCCTCCAGCCGCACCAGGCCCGAGTCCGGTCTTACCAGGCCCAGCAGGCACTTCATGAGCGTGGTCTTGCCGGAACCATTGGGCCCGATGAGGGCGCTGACCTGCCCCCGGGGCACATTCACGCTGACGCCCTTGAGCGCCTCCACATGGCCGAAGCGCTTGGCCAGTTGCTCCACTTGGATCACAGGGGACTCCTCATGAGGGGACGCGTGTCCTGCAGGGATGTGGGCGTCAGCAATGGGAAGGCCCGCTCCGCCGCATCCAGCAGGTCCACAAAGAGGCCGCGCAAGAGCACGAGCGCGGGGCTTTGATCCTCCACCACATGGGAGAACACACTCACCGGGCGGTAGGCTTCATCCGCGAAGCCGTCACGATCCAGGTCATAGCCCCGGTGCCGGTCCCAGTAGTTGCGCTGGAAGCGGCTGTCGTTCTGACGGCCATTGGTGGCCACATCGAAGGCGTTGGATTCGAAGACATTGTCCTCGTAGACGCCCTGGGAGGAATTGGCCATGAGGCGCAGGGCCCAGCCGTTCCGCAGGAAGCGGTTGCGGCCCACCTGCAGGCGGTTGCTGGCCTCCACATGCAGGCCTGTGGTGTTGCGTGTGAAGGTGTTTCCCATGATCACGCTGTCGCTGATCTCCTTCAACAGCACGCCGTAAGAGGCTGGACCCCAGTTGTCGTGGAAATGGTTGGCGCGCATCTCCACGCTGCGTGAGTACATCACCGCCACCCCCGCGCCATTGCCATCGAACTCGTTGCCAACATACTGGCAGGAGTCCGAGAACATGAAGTGCAGGCCATAGCGCAGGTTGTTTCGGCTGTGGTTTCCCAGGATGCGCAGATGACGGCCAAATTCCAGGTAGATTCCGTCCCGGTGACCCTGGATGGAGTTGTCGCGGATGTCCACCTGGCGGCAATGCCACAAATGGATGCCATTCCCGCTGGAACTTTCGCGCTCGCCGTGGCTGCTCAGTGTGTTTCCCTTCACGCGCGCGCCGGCGCAGCGGGCCAGGTAGATGCCGAAGTAATTGTCTTCGAATCGGCAGTTCTCCACCACCAGCGCACGCACACCCTCGGCGAGCAGGGCGGCGTGGTCTGAGCGATAGCTGGTGCCTGCGCCGCGCAGCACAAGCCCACGCACTGTCACGCCATGGGCACGCACCATGAGCACATGGCCGCCCCCGCCACCATCCAGCACGGCGCCCGCATCCCCCAACAGGGTCAGCGCATGATCAATACGCAGGCTGTCGCCGTGATACACACCGGATTGCAGTCGCAGGGTGTCGCCCGCCGCGCTCGCTTTCACAACGGCGGGCAGGTTGTCGGAGGGACGGACCCGCCAGGAGCGCCCTTCCGCCCGCAGCGCGCACGATGCCAGCAAGAGGAAGATGAGCAGGACCTGGCGGGCCCTTTCAAGGAGAACAATGCGGGACATGATGTCAGGGGATGCGCCAGGCGTCCCGCACATGGGAGATCACGCCTGGCCAATCCAGCACTTTGCCGCCGTGCTGCTTTTGTAGTGCCTCGGCTTCCGCGCGTGTGGCGCAGGCGCTTAGGCCCAGACCCATGGGGCTGGGCAAATCCCCGCACTGCAGGTAGAAGCCCGTTTCCGCCATGGCCAGCACCTTGGGCCGCGCATAGTGCGTCACCAGCAAGGCCTGGGCGCCCTTGGAGGCTTTCAGGTCCTCCAGCGTGTGGGCCGCCAGGCATTCCACCGAATCGAACACGAGGATCTTGCCGTGCCGGGTCACCAGCTCGGCGCCGTAGCGGGGATCCATCACAAACATGCGGCAGCGGGCGCAGGTGTCCTGGCGGTAGCGGATGTCCCGCGGCTCCGCCTTGCAGCTTAGCGCCAGAGCCGCCACCAGCAGGGGCGCCATGGCCAGCGCGGCCACGCCCGGCTTCCTGCGCCTTTTGGAAGATCCGCCATCCACGCGGGAGGACCACCATGCCGTGGCGCCCAGCGCCAAGGCCGCGCCCACCGCCAGACCGCCCAGCCCGGGCAGGGATGTGGTGCGCATGTTGAGCAGCTGGCGCGTTCCCAGCAATGGTGGCTGGTAGCTCATGCCCGGCACCTTGATGGCGGCGTCGGGATTGAGGTTGTGCCCGTAGTCGTACTCCCAGCGCCAGAAGTCCACCAAGCCAACCGCGCCGCCCACCACAATGAGCAGCAGCCACAGGCCCAGCAGCCAGCGGCGGCCGATCCAGGCCACCACCAGGCCCAGGATGCCCAGGGCAATGATCAGGGGCGGCAGGATGCGCAGCTCGGGAATGCTGTCCGGCTCGATGGTCTTCATGCCGATGTAGTGGTTAAGACCGTTGATGTTGTGCAGGTCCTGCTCCTTTTGACCCGTGATCTGGTAGGCCCAGATCTTCAAGCCAATGCCCTCCGGGTACTGCGGAGCCTCCAGCGAGATGGTCCACAGGGGCTGCAGCAGGGCGGCGAACAGCAGCAGGGCCGCCACGAGGGCCAGAAGCCGGTTGCGGGAACTCATGCATCCTCCAGGGGACAGGCGGAGGCGCCACTGGGACGCCCCCGCCCTTGTGAACTACTTGCCTACGCCCCAGGCCAACGCGGGGCTGGACGCCGCCGGGCTGACCCGCACATAACCTTGCATCTCCTGATGCAGGGCGGAGCAGAAGTCGGTGCAATAGAAGGGGAAGACGCCGGCATCGCGGGCTTCCCACTTCAGCGTGCGCGTCTCGCCGGGCATGATGAGCAGCTCGGCATTGTTGGCGCCCAGCACGGCGAAGCCGTGGGGCACATCCCAATCCTGCTCCAGGTTCGTCACATGCCAGTAGACCGTGTCACCCACATGCACGCCTTCAATGTTGTCCGGCGCGAAATGGCTGCGGGCGCTGGTCATGTAGACATGCACATCCTTGCCCTTGCGCTCCACGCGGGCATCCTTCTCAGACTTGGTGACGAAGGGATGGGTGTTCTCCTCGATCTTGAAGAAGCGCGTGGTCTTCTCCTTGATCAGGTCCGCCGCGCACGCCTGGGCGTAGTGGGGCTCGCCAATGGTGGGGAAGTCCAGCAGCAGCTTCATCTTCTCGCCGGAGATGTCGATCAGCTGGGCGGACTGGGCCAGCTCCGGCCCGGTGGGCAGGTAGCGGTCCTTGGTGATCTTGTTCAGCGCCACCACATACTTGCCCCAGGGCTTGGCGCTGTCGCCGCCCGGAATGCACAGGTGGCCGATGGAGTAGTAGGTGGGGATGCGATCCACCACTTCCCAGCTGCCAATCTTCCACTTCACAATCTCGCTGCTGATGAAGGAGGAGGTGTAGGCATAGCCCTTGCCGTCAAACTCCGTGTGAAGCGGCCCAAGGCCCGGATCCTTCACTTCGCCGGCCACCACCTGGTCGTACTTCAGCACGGGGATGCCGTCGATCTCGCCGTCAAAGGCCTTGGCCTCGATGGCCTTGATCATCTTCGAGAAGGAGTGCACCGGGATGACAGTGGCCAGCTTGCCGCCCGCCACGATGTACTCGCCCGTGGGATCCACATCCACGCCGTGGGGAGACTTGGGCGTGGGCAGGTAGTAGATCAGGCCCGGGCACTCGGCCGGGTCCAGCACCTTCACCGAGGAGCGCGTCTCGCTGGAGGCCACGCGGGACTTCTCGTCCATGCGGTTCACCACATAGGGGCTGTTCATCACACGGCCCTTGCCCTGGGCGATGTACTCCTCCGCCTTCTTCCAGTTCACGGCGGCGACGAAGTCCTTGTCGTTCTTGGAGGCATTCACCTCCAACAGCGTGTTGGCCTGCTCGCTGTTGTAGCAGGTGAAGAAGGACCAGCCGTTGGACGGGCCCTTGCCGCTGTGGGACAGGTCGTAGTTGAAGCCCGGCACCAGGATCTGGAAGGCCACATCCATGTGTCCATCGGTGGGATTCACACTGATGAAGCTGATGGTGCCCTTGAACTTGTCCTTGTAGCTGGCAATGGCCACATCCTGCTGGGGAACAGGCACGCTGAAGCGCGTGGAGGCCACCACATACTCGCTGTTGGGCGTGATGAAGGGGGAGCCGTGGTTGCCTGCCGAGTTGGGGATCTCAATGATCTCATCCGTCTCGAAGGTGGACAGGCTGATGCGCGCCACGCGGGGCGTGTTGTTGCCATTGATGAAGATCCAGCGACCGTCGGGTGCGCCGTCGGTCATGGAGAATTCGGGGTGGTGGGCATCGTCCCAGGGCACAAAGCCGTGGGTGGTGTTGAACATGGGGCGCGTCTCCTCGGAGTAGCCCCAACCCTTCTCCGGGTACTGGCTGAACACGGCGATGTCCTTCAGGTGCCTACCGGAGGGCAGTCCATAGACCGTCATGTTGCCGCTGAAGCCCCCGGAGCAGAAGAGGTAGTACTCGTCATGGGAGCCGGGCGCCACATAGGTGGCCCGGGCGGCTTCGTCCCCGCCCATCATGCCGGCCTTGTCGCCGGACTTCCCGCAGGAATGCATGAGCAGTGCCACACTGCCCAGCGTGGCGGTGCCCAGCAAGGCTCCGCGCAACCACTTGTTCACCTTCATGAAACCTCCCGTCTGTTGTGAATCACTTCTGGGCCTGGCTGGCGTCCGGGCCCTTGAAGGAATGGATGTACTCCACCACCGCGCGCGCTTCGTCCACGGTCAGGTTCTGCTGGGCCATGGGAGCCAGAAACTCCGCCAGCAGCTTCTTCGCCTCGGGATGGCGCTTCACCATCTCCTCGGGGTTGAGGATCATGTTCATCACATAGCGCGGCGTGCGGCGTGACAGGACTCCGGCCAGGTCCGGTCCCACAAAACGCTCGCCCAGCTTGTGGCAGGACATGCACTTCGTCTCGAAAAGGGTCTGGCCCTTGGTGGCCAGGGCGGCATCCACCGCACCCAGGGTGATGGTCTCCTTCGCGGGGCCAATGCCGTTCTGCAGTTCGTCGCTGCTCAGGCCGCTGGGATCGGCGGCGGGTGCGGGGGGGCTGTCCGGCGTGCCGCCGCAGCTCAACATCAGTAGCAGGGCGGTCAGGGCAAGGCTTCCAGTTCCAAGTCGCATGGGTCCTCCAATCAAAACAAGACTTCTTTGTCCTGATTTTGGAGAAGAGCGGGAAACAAATCAATACCTGTGAGTAGGAATTAACACCCTGCAAGCGGAGGATGAAGCTGGCCCTGCTTCTATCCTACATTTCGCCACCCAAGGCGGAGCGTCCATGGATTTCATCAGCATCAATCCGGCCACCGGTCGGCAGGCCGGGCTCAGGGCCGCCCATCGACCCGAGGAAACGGAGCGCCTGCTTGCCCGGGCGGTGCGCGCCCAACATGAATGGAAGGCCAGGAACCTGGGGGAGCGCCTGGAGGTGCTGGCCCAGGTTGCCCGCCTGTTGCGGGAATGTGCGCCCTCCCTGGCGGATTTGATGGCGGTGGAAATGGGCAAACCCCTGGCCCAGGGCCGCGCCGAAGCCGAGAAGTGCGCGTGGGTGTGCGAGGATCTGCTTGAGCGCGCCCCGCGCGTGCTGGCCGACCAGGAGATTCCCACGGAAGCCCGGCGCAGCTTCATCAGTCGCCAACCCTTGGGTTTGGTGCTGGCCGTCATGCCCTGGAATTTTCCCTTGTGGCAGGTGGTGCGCGCCGCCGCGCCAGCCTTGGCGGCGGGAAATGGCGTGCTGTTGAAGCATGCGCCCACCACCCAGGGTTGCGCCGAGGCCCTCTGCGATCTCTTCCGGGAAGCCGGTCTTCCCGATGGATTGCTGCCCAATCTGCGCCTGAAGCCCGACGCCATCGCCGACCTCATCGGAGATCCCCGGGTGGCCGCCGTGACCTTGACCGGCTCCACCGCCGCGGGCCGCGCGGTGGCGGCCTGTGCCGGCGGGCATTTGAAGAAGTGCGTGCTGGAGCTGGGCGGTAGCGATCCCGCCGTTCTTTTGGCCGACGCGGATCTGGAGCTGGCTGCGCGCATCATGGTGCAAAGCCGCATGATCAACAATGGCCAAAGCTGCATCGCCTCCAAGCGCTTCATTGCCCTGGAGGATCAGCGGCCGGAACTGGAAGAGCGCATTCTTGCGCTCATGGGGGATTTCGCCATGGCCGATCCCCGGGAAGAGGGTTGCCGCTTGGGACCTCTTGCTCGTCTGGATCTGCGCGAAAACCTGGCGGACCAGGTGCGGCGCAGCCGGGAGCGTGGCGCAAGGCTGCTACTTGGCGGTGTGCCGCCCACGCAGGAAGGCTGGTGGTATCCCGCCACGGTGCTGAGCCAGGTGGCGCCGGGCATGCCGGCCTTCGACGAGGAGCTCTTTGGTCCCGTGGCCGCGCTATGCTGGGCAAAGCATGAGGAGGAGGCCCTCGAGCTGGCCTCCCGCACGCCCTATGGCCTGGGCGCCAGCCTGTTCACCCAGGACAGGGAACGAGGAGAGAAGCTTGCCGCCACCCGTCTGCACGCGGGCTGCGTGTGTGTGAACGCCCTGGTGAAATCCGACCCGCGACTGCCATTCGGCGGCGTGATGGACTCGGGTTTCGGACGCGAGCTGGGCGACGCGGGGCTGGTGGAGTTTGTGAACACCAAATCCATCTGGATCGATTGATCAGGAGAACCGTCATGTACAAGCTGGTGCTGCTGCGCCACGGGCAAAGTGGCTGGAATCTGGAGAACCGTTTCACGGGCTGGACGGATGTGGACTTGTCGGAGCAGGGTCTGCGGGAGGCCAATGAGGCGGGGGCCCTTCTGCGCGATGAAGGCTTCGTTTTCGATGTGGCCTACACCTCGGTCCTTAAGCGCGCCATCCGCACGCTGTGGATCACGCTGGACCAGATGGACCAGATGTGGATCCCCGTCATCCGCTCCTGGCGCTTGAATGAGCGGCACTACGGCGCCCTGCAAGGGTTGAACAAGCTCGAGACGGTGGAGCGCCACGGCAAGGAGCAGGTGCAGGTGTGGCGCCGCTCCTTTGATACGCCGCCACCGGCCCTGGAAATGGACGATCCCCGCCATCCGCGCTTCGACGCCCGTTACACCCAGGTTCCTTCGGACGAACTGCCGGGCACCGAGTCGCTGAAGGAGACCATTGCGCGCTTTCTTCCCTTGTGGAACGAAGAGATCGCCCCGGCCATCCGCAGTGGCAAGCGCGCGATCATTGCCGCCCATGGCAACAGTCTGCGCGCCCTGGTGAAGCATCTGGACGGCATCAGCGACCAGGAGATCACCGGCTTGAACATTCCCACCGGCATTCCCCTGCTCTACGAGCTGGATGAAAACCTGAAACCTCTTGGCCACCGCTATCTGGGCGATGCCGAGGCCGCACGCAAGGCTGCGGAAGCCGTGGCCCAGCAGACCGGATGAGCCTGTTGCCCCGCTTGCCGGGCCGCCACGCGCTGCTGCAGGAGCTGCGACAGCTTGTGGGGGACAGTTCCGTGCGCCTTGTGGTGCTCACGGGAGCGGCTGGCGTGGGCAAAAGTGCGGTGATTGACGCGCTGGAGGACGACCCCGGGCGCGAAGTGCTGGTGTTGAGCCACTGCTGCCATGGAGGCCTGCCCATGGAGGGCGGCGCCCTGGATGGGCTGCTGGACAGGGCCGCCCGCTTGCTGGCGCCATCGGAGCTGGCGGCATTGGCGGAAGAGCCGGGACTGGGGCCCATCCTGGGACACATGCCCTTCATGCGTCGTTCGCGGGAAGGCAAGGCCACTCCGCCTCCGGCCCCTTTCATGCCCCTGCTGGAGAGCCTGCTGGCCCTTCTGGAACGCCTGTGCCGTCGTCGCCCCTTGCTGATTGTGCTGGACGACATTCAACACATGGATCAGGCCAGCCGCAGTCTGGTGGAAGGCCTGTTGGCCCATCCTGCCCTGGACGAACTGGCCCTGACTCTTCTGGTGGCCTGCCGCGATATGGCCTCCGTGCCCTTTGTGAACGACTGGCGCGGGCTTCTGGGCGCGGTTCCCGGCATGCGGGATGTGGAGATGGGGCCGCTGGACCGCGGTGGCCTCTGCGAACTGGTGGCCGGGGAGCTGGACGGAAGCGCCATTCAGCAGCTCCCGGATCTGGTGGATGAACTGGAACGCCACAGCGCGGGCAATCCCTTTCTCGCCCAGGCCCTGCTGCGCGCCGCCCGCCGGAAAGGCTTGGTGCGCGCCACCATCAAAGGCTGGAATGCCGCGCCCCTGGACGATCTGGCCCGTCTGGCGGCGGGAAGCCTCCTGCAGATGGCGGCCGGGCCCGTGCTGGAGCAAGGCCCGCAGGCCCGCTTCCTGCTGACATGGCTGGACGCGGCGGCTCGCCCCGTGTCCCTGGATCCCCTGGCCACCGTCTCCGGCTTGCCACGCGAGAGCTGGACAACCCTTGCCCTTGACCTTCAAGCCCACGGCGTGCTTGCCATGCAGACGGTGGGTGAAACCGGCCTCTGGTCCTTCACCCACGCCTTGTGGGCGGGCGATGTGCGGGGTCTCCTGGAAGCCAGAGAGCGTCGCGAGGCCCTGGAGGCCCTTGCACTGGCGCTTGAACAGCATGGTCCCGAAGAGGATCTGCTCAGGGCCGAGCTGCTATGCCGTGCCTGGGAAGAGGAAGGCAACGCCGGGATGCGCGCCTCCCTGGCCCAGCGGGCCTCGGAGCTTCTGTCCAGCCTGCTAAGCCGGCACAAGACCGGGGCCTCCTACCTGGATTTGCGCATGCGTCTGGCCGAGCGCCTGATGGGGACTGCCGGCGACACGGCGTCTTACAGTCTGGCGCTGGAGTCCATGCTCCAGGACCAGCAGGCCTCCGGCAGCGCCAATGGACTTGCCCACTGGCTGCAACGGGCGGATCCCGCGCGCTTGTCGGGTTCCGCGCGTCTGTTGTGGCTCTCCCTCATGCCCCGCGCCTTCACCATCACCGGGAGGGCCACGGAACTCCTGGCTTGGCTGGATGCCATGGAGCAGGACCAGGACCTGCTTCCGGAAGAGCGCTGCGCGCTTCTATTGGCGCGTCTGCAGCACCGCTACGCCCTTTCCCGCTGGGACGGCGCCGTGGAGGAGTTCGCCCGCCTGGAGTCCGCGGGTGGAAAAGCTGAGCAGCGGGCGTGGGGGCGTTGCCTTCATCGCATGATGCCCTTGCCCGGACAGGACGATCCCGCCCTGCGTTTCCGCGCCCTTGAAGAGGAATTGCGCGAGTCCATGGCCCTGCTGGACGACTTCCAGTTGATGGCCCTCTACTTCGAACTGCATAATCTGGCCCATTTGAGTGGCCAGCGTCCGCTCATGGCGCCCCACCATCCGCGCATGGTTGAACTTGCGCGCACGGCCAGCGCCTCCAGTCTGCGCATTCATCGGGATCGTCTGGCCAGGGCCCTCACGGCGGCCGGCCAGTTGGAGGAGGCAGAGCTACTGTTGCGGGAGAACCTGGATCACGCGCTGCGCCACGGCGAGCGATTGATGGCGGCGGAGATGGCCGTGACCCTGGTGAACCTCCTGCGTCAACAGCGCCGACTGCCCGAGGCCCTGGCGGTGGCGGATCTTCTGGGCGAGGACCTGGAGCAGGATGCCGCCAGTTACACGCAGCAGGCCTTGCTGCTCACGGTATTGTCCATCTGCTGGCGCCTGCACCGTGTGGAACAGGCCAAGCGCCTGCTTGAGGCTGCCGCGCGCCAGCAGAATCACCACCCCGTGCGCGAACTGCGGCTCAGCTTCCTCTATTCCCAGGCCATGGTGCGGCTCTTGCTGGCGGAGGAAGATGGGAGCTGGGAGGAGGCCGCCCAGGCGGCGGAGGCCATGGTGGCCTTCTACCAGGATCTGGGCCGCCAGGACACGGAGTCCCTGTTGTTCGCGCTGGTGCGGGACCGTTGTCTGGTGCATCTGCAGGGGCCGAGCGCCCACCGGCGGGCGGCGGATTACCTGCCCGCCGTGGAAGTGGCCATTGAGCGCAAGGAATACGATCTGGTGCGCTTCCTGTGCCACTTGGGCGAATTGGCGCTGCTGAATGGTGAAGACGAGCTGCTGGATTCCCTTGAATTGAACATGGACGCCGCCGGGCGCGACGAGGAACTGCTGGCGGCCTTCCGCCTGTCCCGTGCCCATGCCCGTGGCCACCTGCGTGACGCCACGCGCCATGCGGTGGAGCTGGCCTGCCACGCCTCCCTGAAGGGACAGGAGGGCCTTGCTGCCCACGCCTCCCGCAGATTTCCCCAGGTGGCGGCGTGGCCGCTTCCGGCGGAGCTTCCTCCGCGCACCCTGTGCCAGTTGGCCTGGACGGTGGCCCAAGGCCTGGCCGATGGGCGCCTGCCCCTTCTACATGGGGAGGATGGCCACGCGAGTCTGCAGGAGCGGACCCGCGGCCTGCTGGAGATCCTGAAAGAGCGTCGGCAGATCCTGGCCTTGGCGGAGCGCCGCCGCCTGGATGTGGAGCTGGAGCGCATCTCCCAGTGGCTGACGGACAAGGCCCACGGCTTGTCGGCACGGCTGGAACTGCTGGGGGGGCCGCGTCTGGTGGTGGGCGGACGGCTTGTGGATGCCGCCGAGCTGAAGACCCGTGTGGGATTGGAGGTGCTGGCCCTGCTGGCGGTGCGCGCATGGCAAGGGCAGGCAAGCCAGTCCCGGGAACAGATCCTGGACGCCCTCACCTTGAACGGGCGACCACTGTTGAGCGAGGGCAGCCTGCGCGTGGTGATGAGCCGTCTGCGCAAGGGCCTGCAGGGCTGCCACCCGGATCCCATTGGCGGGCAGGATCGCCAGGGATACCATCTGGCATTCCCCCTGACCCTGGATGTGGCGGATTTCGAGCAGCACTGGACCGCGGCCCAGGATGCCGCCCGCAAGGGCCGGACCGGAGAGGCGGGGCATCATTATGACGCCTGCATTTCCCTTTATCAGGGAAGCTTCCTGCCAGGAGGCGCCGGTTGGACGGAGGCGTTGCGGGCGCATTTCGAGCGACGCTTCATGGATGCCGCCCATCGGCGCCTGGATTCCCTGGAGGATGCTGGCGCACGCAAGGAGTGGCTGGATAGTCTGCGCGCGCGCTTGCCGGAGCTGGTGGACTTCCTGCCGGCCTGAAGGTGATGCGGCCAAGGGGCCGTGCCTGACACAACAAAGGAGCAGGCCCCATGGCCCTGGAAATCAAGCAGGCGGACTTCCTGGTCAGCGTGGCGGACCCCGCCCACCTGCCAGAGCCGGAGATGCCGGAAGTGGTCTTCGCCGGCCGCTCCAATGTGGGCAAGAGCAGCCTCATCAATCTTCTGCTGGGAAGGCGGGCCCTGGCCAAGGTCTCCGCCACGCCGGGGAAGACAAGGCTGGTGAACTACTTCATCGTGAACGAATCGCTCTACTTCGTGGATCTGCCGGGCTATGGCTACGCCAAGACCAGCCAGCAGATGCGCCAGGAATGGGGTGGACTCATTGAAGGCTACCTGCGCACGCCGCGCAGCCGTCTGGTGGTTCAGTTGGTGGATATCCGCCACAAGCCCACTGGGCAGGACATGGACAGCATCCACTGGTTGTGCCACAACATGGTGCCGGTAGTGGTGGTGATGACCAAGGCAGACAAGCTGGGACGCGGGGCCCAGCAAAAAGCTGTGATGGAGATGAAGGCGCGTCTGGGCGCGCTGCCGGTGTTGCAGGTGATTGCCAGCTCCTCAAGGGCCCGCAGCGGGCGGGACGAGCTGTTGGGATTCCTGGGGGCCTGGCTGAAGAAAGGAAACGCGCGGTGAGGGATTTCAGTGGTGGAATGGAGGCTGTGCGCGCGCTGCAGGACGCGCGGGAGCAGCTGGAGCGCGAGATCGGGCGCAGCATCATTGGCCAGTCGGCCATCATCGAGCAACTGCTCATCACCCTGCTCAGCCGGGGCCACGGACTGTTGGTGGGCGTTCCCGGGCTGGCCAAGACCCTGCTCATCTCCACCCTGGCCCAGGTGCTGGAGTTGAAGTTCAATCGCATCCAGTTCACGCCGGATCTGATGCCTGGCGACATCACCGGCACGGAGGTGATCGAGGAAGACCAGACCACGCGCGCCAAGCGCTTCCGCTTCTTCCACGGACCGGTCTTCGCCAACATCGTCCTTGCCGACGAGATCAACCGCACGCCGCCCAAGACCCAGGCCGCCTTGTTGCAGGCCATGCAGGAGCACGAGGTGACGGTGAGTGGCACCACATACCCGCTGGAGAGCCCCTTCTTCGTGCTGGCCACGCAGAATCCCATCGAGCAGGAGGGCACTTATCCCCTGCCCGAGGCCCAGCTGGACCGCTTCATGTTCATGTTGAAAGTGGGCTACCCCAGTTTCGCCGAGGAAGTGGAGATCGTGAAGTCCACCACGGGAGCCCGAATGGAGCGCCCCGCGGCCGTGCTGTCAGCCACGCAGATTCTGCAACTGCAGGATCTGGTGCGCCGCACGCCGGTGGCGGATCATGTGGTGGAGCAGGCTGTGCGCCTGGTGGCCCGCACGCGCCCGGGCGACAGCGCCGCGCCCGCCTACGTGCGCGAGCAGGTGAGCTGGGGTGCTGGTCCGCGCGCCAGCCAATACCTGGTCCTGGGCGCCAAGTGCCGGGGCATCCTGCATGGACGGCCCACGCCGGATGTGGAGGACTTGAGGGCCGTGGCCCTGCCGGTGCTGCGCCATCGCGTGCTCACCAATTTCGCCGCCGAGGCCGAAGGCGTGGACAGCGACGCCATCATCACCCGGTTGCTGGAGGAGCTGGCCTGACATGGCCACTCTGCTCACAGCGGAACGCATTGGTCGCCTGCGTGGCCTGGACCTGATTGCCCGCCATGTGGTGGAAGGCTTCATCACGGGCCTGCACCGCTCGCCCTACCATGGCTTCAGCGTGGAGTTCAGCCAGCACCGTCCCTACCAGCGCGGGGACGAGATCCGCCACATCGACTGGCGCCTGTTCGCCCGCAGCGAGCGTTTCCAGGTGAAGCAGTACGAGGAAGAGACCAACCTGCGCTGCCACATCCTGCTGGACGGCAGCGCCTCCATGGGCTTTGGCAGCCAGGGCGTGAGCAAATTCACCTGGGGCAGCATTCTGGCGGCCTCCCTTATGTACCTGATGGTGCGCCAACAGGACGCCGTGGGTCTGGCCCTGTTCGATGAGGACCTGCGGCGCCTTATCCCGCCGCGCAGCACAAGGGGGCATTTGCGCCTGCTTCTGCACGAATTGGAGTCCTGGAAACCCTCGGGCGGCACCCGGGCGGAGACCACCCTGCACCGCATGGCCGAGTCCTTGAAGCGCCGGGGTTTGGTCATTCTCATCAGCGACCTCTTCGATGAGGAGGGCGCGGTGATGCGCGGCTTGCGCCATTTTCGCCACATGGGCCACGAGGTGCTCGTGCTGCAACCGCTGGACCCGGCGGAGCTGGATTTCGCACTGCTGGACGGCGGGCGCTTCCGCGACATGGAGAGCGGAGAGGAGCTTTCGGCGGACCCCCGCCTGGTGGCGGGCGAGGTCAATGATCGCGTGGCGGCCTTCATCCACGGCTTGCGCATGTCCTGTCTGGGCGAGGGCATTGATTTTGCCACCTTGAGCACGGGCCGGGATGTGGATCGCGCGCTGCTGGAGTACCTCGTGAAGCGGCGGCGGGTGGCAGGATGATCCGGCTCCTTCACCAAATGAGAATGGCCGGGATGGCATGGCTATGAAGCTTCTGGGACAGCCGGAATTTCGCCGCCTGTTGCGCGATGGCGCCTGGGTGCTCCTGCTGCTTGTCCTGCTGTGGAGCCCGGTGCCGGAACTTGTGCTGGGGCACTGGCTGCAAATCAGCAACGACGCGCGGCCGGAGACGGGGCGCGCCCACGATCGTCTGGACCTGCTGCAGGAAAGCGATAGCCAGGCGGTGGGACGCAGCTCGGTAGTGGAGCAGGAGCGTGTGGAGACCGCCAGCATCGTCAACCTTGCCCAGCTTCGGCGCAGCCTGGCTTCCCGTGGCGAGGTGGACCTTCCCTTGACCAACTTCCGACAGGTCATGGCCGCGCTGACGCCATGGCAGCGCAACGAGATCATCTCCAATGACGACCTGGCCCAGCTGGACCAGCGTGGCCTGGGCATGGTGCAGGTCACCGGCCGGGGGGCCCGCGCGCGCTTTGCCTTCCTGGACCATGCGCGCAACCGCCTGTCCGGCGTGGAAGTGGATCTGCTGCGCCTGGAAATCCTGCCGCTGGAACTGAGTGAACTGTCCTCCTTGGACACCACCCAGGTCACCGGTGACGACAAGGTGTACGAGCTGGCCGACCAGGGCGCCGAGGTGGTGCTGGAGCAGGCCCATCGTGATCTCCTGAAAAGCCTGCGCGCCATCACGGGCGTGCAGGTCTCGCGGGTGTGGCAGAGTCAGGGACGCATCCAGCTGGTGGAAATCAAGGCGGGCGGACAGCGTCATTGGCTGCGCACGCCCACATCACTGTCCAGGGGAGATCTGTCGGCGCCGTTGGAGGTGCAGCCATGAACCGCACCCTGCTGCGCGCCATGCGCCTTTCCCTTTACAGCCTCATGGCCGGATTGGGCCTGCTGCTGACGGCGCTCCTCATCTACACCGCGCTGGTGCAGCACCAACTGCCCTACCTGCCGGAGAAGCTGGGCGAGCTGGAACCCCCGCGCCGCACCACCATCCTGGACCGCAACGGCCTGGTGCTGAGCCGCATCGGCTCCTCATTGCCGGTGCCGCTGGAGCAGATCTCGCCGCACTTCATCAACGCCCTCCTGGCCACGGAGGACAACGCCTTCATGAGCCATCACGGCGTGGACAAGACGGCCCTGCTGCGCGCCGCCCTCAGCCAGGTGCTGCCGGGCCGTCGCAGCGGCGGATCCACCCTGACCCAGCAGCTGGCCAAGAACATGTTCTTCACCTTCGAGCGGAAGGTGGATCGCAAGGTGCGCGAGATGCTGCTGGCCATGACCATGGAGGCGCGCTACGAGAAGCGCGACATCCTGGAGGCCTATTGCAACACAGTGGACTTCGGCGCCGGGAGCATGGGCGTGGAGGCCGCGTCCCAAGAGTACTTCGACAAGCCGGGCCTGGAGCTGACCCAGGTGGAGGCCGCCACCCTGGTGGCCATCCTGAACGCCCCCACCCGCTACAACCCCCGCGCCAATCCGGCGGCCTGCCGGGAGCGACGCAACTGGGTCATTGAACGCATGGGGCGCATGGGCCACATCCCCAGGGATTCCGTGGCGGTGTTGAAGGCCAGTCCCGTTGGCGTGAAGGCGGGGCGGCGCAACAACGCCGGTCATCTGCGCGACTGGATCCTGGCGGATCTGGAGGACGAGTACCGCGAGATGGGCCTGGAGCCTGAGACCATTCCTTACGCCGGCCTGGAGATCCACACCAGCGTGGACGCCCGCCTGCAGGATCTGGCCCAGCAGGCCACCACCAGTTTCTGCGACAATCTGCAGGAAAGGCTGGGGGAGAACGCCACCCAGCTGGACGGCGCGGTGGTGGCGCTGGATCCCCGCAATGGCGAGATCCTGGCCATGGTGGGCGGTCGGGACTACATCACCAGCAGCTACAACTGCGCCACCAGTCCCAATCGGCAGCCGGGCAGCGCCTTCAAGCCCATCTTCTACTACACATCGCTGCGCGCGGGATGGTCGCCGCTGGACATGGTGATGGACAGCGTGCAGAGCTATCAGTTGAACGACATGCTGTGGACGCCGCGCAATTGGGATTACAGCGAGAGCGGCGCGCAAACCTATGTCTACAGCCTGATGAAGAGCCTGAATGTGGTGGTGGCCAACATCGCCATGAAGAGCGACATGCGGGAAACGGTGCGCACGGCCAAGGCCATGGGCATCACCGCGCCCATGGAGGCCAAGCCCAGCCTGACGCTGGGGGCCTATCCCGTCAGTCCGCTGGAAATGGCCCAGGCCTACGGGACCTTCGTGAACCGCGGCATCCGCTCCAATGCCTTCGTGGTGCGCAGTGTCACGGACCGCTTCGGTCGCGAAGTGCTGAAGCGCAAGCCCAGGCAGCGTCAGGCGCTGGATCCCGTGGAGAGCTACCTGGTGCTGGACATGTTGAAGGGCGCCGTGCGCCACGGCACGGGAGGTGATCTGCTGGGCGTGCGCGTCTCCAGCGAGCTGGGCGGCAAAACGGGCACCACGGACGATTATCGCGACAGCTGGTTCTGTGCCGTCATGCCTCGCCTGGTGTGCGTAAGCTGGGTGGGCAACCGGGACAACCACCCCATGCGCTTCTCCCGCTCCAGTGGCGTCACTGGCGCGGCGGGAGGGCTGAAGATCTTCAAGGCCATGCTTCCCCGGGTGGAAGGCATCCTGGGACGCATGGGGTCCTTCCCTGTTCCCCAGGGCGTGGAATTCCGGGAAGTGAGCCTGTGGTCCGGACGAGAAGTGCCCGGGGGGGTTCCCCTGGCGCTGCGGATGATCGACTATTGATCCACATGCACGAGCACAAGGGCGGGAGCGCGTGAAGCGGCCATGAGAGGACGCACCGACCATCTGCTGGAA
>CAIWAD010000286.1 GCA_903910645.1 uncultured bacterium
GGCGGCGGAGTTTCCCCCGCCCGTGGACGCAGCGGCCGGCAAGGTGCTGCTGGAGGCCCGTCGGCTGGGCGGTGGCCGCCTGCGCCACATCAGCTTCACCCTGCGCAGCGGCGAAGTGCTGGGCCTGGCGGGTCTGGCCGGGTCCGGACGCTCGGAGCTGGCGCGGCTTCTGGCCGGTGTGGAACCCGTGGAGGAGGGCCAGCTCCTGCTGGAAGGGCGTCCACTGGAACCGCGTTCTCCCGGGGAGGCCATTGCCGCCGGCATTTGCCTGCTCAGCGAGGACCGCCAGCGCGAAGGCCTCTTCCCCTTGCTGGGGGCGCGGGAGAACTTCGCCCTGCCCCGGCTGGGGGCCTGGACCAGCGCGGGCTTTATCCGGCGGAGTCAGGAGCGCAGCGCCTTCCAGACTTTGGTGGAGCAGTTGGAAATCCGCCTGGCGGGTCAGGACCAGCGCGCGGCGGAACTTTCGGGCGGCAACCAGCAGAAAGTGCTGCTGGCACGCTGGCTGGCCTGCGCCCCCCGCGTGCTCATCCTTGACGAGCCCACGCGCGGCGTGGATGCGGGTGCCAAGGCGGAGATCTATCGCATCATCCGCGCCCTGACGGCCCAGGGCATGGCGTTGATTCTCATCAGCTCGGAGACCCCGGAGCTGCTGGGCCTGTGCGACCGCCTGCTGGTCCTGCGCGAGGGGCGCGTGGCCGGTGAAATGAGTGCCCGGGGAGCGGACCGGGCCCGCGCCCTGATGGAGCTGTCAACGGCATGAGGGAAGGAGTCTTGATGCCCTGGTGGAAAGGTCTGCTGCCCGCCTCGTGGCGTGAAAGTGTCATGCTGCTGGTGCTGCTGGCGCTGGTGGCGGTGTTCTCCGTGGCCACGCTGAAGGAGCAGACCCTGGAGGGGGAGGCCGCCGCCCATGCCGTGGCGCCCCTGCTTGAGGAGGCGCTGGAGCCTGGCCAGACCCTGGTGGTGGTGGCCAAGGGCGCGGGACAGGATGCGCCCTTTCTGGCCACGCTGCAGAGCGAGGCCCGTCGGCGCGGCCTTCCCGTGGACACCCTGACGGGCTCGCCACGGCGCATCCGGGAGGGATTGGTCCACCTGGCAGGATCCCGGCCCCAGGCCCTGCTGACTGTGCCGGAGGATCAGCTCGGCATGTTGCGCATGGTGCTGAATGGCGACCCCGCCTTGTCCGGCATGGGCGTGATCACGGCGCCGGCCCGGCGCTGGCCCACCTTCCTGTTGCGCGACAACCTGCTCAATGTGGCCAACCAAATCGCCGTCATTGCCATTGTGGCCATCGGCATGACCCTGGTGATCCTCACGGCGGGCATCGACCTCAGCGTGGGCAGCCTCATCGCCTTGTCAGCCGTGGTCTGCGCCCAGCTCATCGAGCGGTGGGGCGCCGAGGGCGCGGGACTGGCGGCCATGCTCGCCGCCGGCGGCGCGGCCATGGTCCTTACGGCCCTGTTGGGAGCCTTGAGCGGCCTGTTCATCACCCGCTGGCGCGTGCCGCCCTTCATCGCCACCCTGGGCATGATGCAGGTGGCCAGCGGCCTGGCCTACATCCTTAGCCAGGGACGGCCCGTCTACCGCCTGCCTGCCTCCTTCACCACGCTGGGCAGAGGCGCGGATCCCCTGTTGGGTCTGCCCTGGGCCGTGCTGCTCATGCTGGGCCTTTACGCCCTGGCCCATCTTTTCCTGTCGCGCACGGTGGGAGGGCGGCATGTCTACGCCGTGGGTGGCAACGCCGAGGCCGCGCGTCTGGCCGGCGTGTCCGTCAAGCGCGTGCTGGGCGGCGTCTACGCGGCCAGCGGCCTGCTGGCGGGCCTGGGCGGTGTGCTCATGGCCTCGCAGCTCAAGAGCGGCGCACCCACCTATGGCGGCATGTACGAGCTCTATGTCATTGCCGCCGTGGTGGTGGGCGGGGCCAGCTTGAGCGGCGGACAAGGGCGCATGACGGGCACGCTCACGGGGGCTTTCATCATGGCTGTCATCCAGAACGGCATGAACCTTAGCGGCGTGGAGAGCTACACGCAGAAAATTGTGCTGGGCCTGGTGATCCTGGGCGCCGTGCTCATTGAACGCATCAACGGGAGGCAGGCATGAGACAGTCGCTGCGCGCATGGGCCCTGGGCCTGGCGGGAGCGGGGATTCTGGCCGCATCGGCTGGGGCCGCGCCGGTGGCCGCGGGCTCCGCCGGACGCCTGGATGTGGTGGCCACGGCCCACCTGGACACCCAGTGGCGCTGGACCATCAAGGAGACGGTGGATGAGTACCTGCGCCGCACCCTGGAGGACAACTTCACGCTGCTGGAGCGTCACCCGGACTATGTCTTCACTTTTGAAGGCGCCTTCCGCTACCAGCTGATGAAGGAGTATTATCCCGAGGCCTACCAGCGCTTGAAGGGACATGTGGCGGCGGGACGCTGGCGCGTGGCGGGTGGCTGGCTGGATGCGGTGGATGTGAACATCCCCTCCCCGGAATCCCTCTATCGTCACGCCCTTTATGCCAACGCCTGGTACCAGCGGGAGTTCGGTCTTCGCAGCCGCGATGTCTTCCTGCCCGACTGCTTCGGCTTCGGCTGGGCCCTCCCCACAGTGGCCCGCCACAGCGGTCTGGTGGGCTTCAGCACCCAGAAGCTGGGCTGGGGCTGCGCCGTGGGCACGCCCTTCGACATTGGCCTGTGGGAAGGCGTGGACGGCAGCACGCTGGTGGCGGCCCTCAATCCCGGCAGCTACAGCGAGGGCTTCCGCGTGGATTTGAGCCAGGACAGCCTGTGGATGGCCAGGGCGGCCCAACTTCAGGCCCAGGGCGGTCCTGCCCTGGCCTACAAGTACTTCGGCACCGGGGACACGGGCGGGGCGCCGGATTCCGCCAGCGTGGCCTGGCTGGAGCGCAGCGTGCGGAGCCAGGGCCCCTTGCAAGTGCGCAGCGCGGCCTCCGACCAGCTCATGGTGGAAATGGACGCGGCCACCCAGGCCACTCTTCCCCGCTATCGGGGCGAGTTGCTCATGACCCGCCACGGGGCGGGCTGCTACACCAGCCAGGCGGCCATGAAACGCCTGAACCGCGCCAACGAAGTGTGGGGCGATGCCGCCGAGCGCAGCGCCGCCATGGCCTCGTGGATGGGCCTTTCCCCCTGGCCGGCCCAGGCCCTGGAGAACGCCTGGACGCGCATGTTGTGGCACCAGTTCCACGACGACCTTACCGGCACCAGCATTCCGGAGGCTTACACCTACAGCTGGAGCGACGAGCTGCTTAGCCTGAACCAGTTCGGCCACTTGACCCAGGAGGCGGTGGAGGCGCTGGCGGGCCAGCTGGATACCCGGCCCCGCACGCCGGGCGGACGCTGTCTCGTGCTCTTCAATCCATTGGGGCAGGCACGCTCGGATGAAGTGCGCGCCACGCTGTCCTGGCCCAAGGAGCGCCCTGCGGCCCTGGTGGCCCGGGATGCCCGTGGTCGGGAATGGCCCGTGGACCTGCTGGGAGATGAGCTGCGTTTTCCCTGCCAGCTGCCCCCCTTGAGCGTGGAAGTGGTGGAGCTGGTGCCGGTGGCGCCCAGGGCCGCCGCTCCCGTGGAGGATCTGGTCCTGCGCAACGAGAGGCTGGAGCTGCGTCTGGGCGGCAAGGGCGTGATGGGGCTGAAGGACCTGGCCTCCGGGCGCGAATGGCTCACGGGGCCCATGGAGCTGCAGCTGCTGGAGGATTCCCCCCGCAACTGGCCGGCCTGGGAAGTGGACTACGACGACATGATGGCGCCGCCGCTGGCGGTGGCCGACGGGGCGCGCTGGTGCCGGGAAGGCCAGGGCGCCACGGGACGCATGCAGGTGGGCGAGAGCACGGTGGAGCTGCGTGTGCGCCTGGGATCCGGTGAAGACGGGGCCCTGGTGGAGCTGGAGCTGGATGTGGACTGGCGCAGCCAGGGCCGTCTGCTCAAGGCCGCCTTTCCCCTGGCGTGCGCCGCGGACAGCGTGACCTATGACCTGGGCTGCGGGGTGATCCGCCGCGGGGTGAACCATGCCTCGCTCTATGAGGTGCCGGGCCAGCGCTGGGCGGATCTGGGTAGCCCTGACCAGGGCGGAGTGGCAATCATCAGCACCGGGCCCGCAGGGTGGGACCATCCGGCGCCGGGCCTTCTGCGCCTTTCCCTGGTGCGCACGCCGGAAGTGAATCCCGGTTGGCGCGGCTATGGCGACCAGGCCACCCAGGATCTGGGGCGCCACCAGTTCCGCCTGGGCCTCTTCGTGCACCCGGGTGACTGGCGCCAGGGCGTGGCGGCGGCGGCGGACGCCTTCAACCAGCCTGTGCTGGCTTATGAAGCCCAGGCCCACGCGGGCTCCCTGGGCCGGACCTTCAGCCTTTTTGAGGTGAAAGGCTCCAAGGACGGGAATGGCGGATCCGTGCAGCTCAAGTCCCTGCGCAAGGCGCTGGACTCGCAGGAGCTGGTGCTGCGTTTGCAGGAAATGGAGGGCCGCCCTGCCCATGCCTCCCTGCATTTCGCGGGAAAGGTGATGGGCCTGCGCGAGGTGAACGCGGCGGAGGAGCCCATTGCGGGCGCCCGTCCACCCCGTCTGGCAAAGGGTGTGGTGGAAGTGGACTTCCAGCCCTTCCAGCCCCGCACCCTGGCCATCGCCCTGGAGAAGGCCAGGGGCGTCGCCGACCAGGACGCCAAGGCCACGCCGCTGGAGCTGCCCTTCACTCACGATGTGCTGGGTGCGCGCGGCGAGGTGGCGGGAGGCAGCCTGCCCGGCACAGATCGGCATTTGCCCTCAGAACTGCTTCCCCAAGCCTTGGAATGGAAGGGCCTGCCCTATCGCACGGGTCCGCGTGAACCTGGCCTTCTAAATGCCCTGGCCTGCCAGGGGCAGGGTTTGGAGCTTCCTGCCGGTGAGGGGGCCCGTGTGCATCTCCTGGTCCTGGTCCTGGGCAGCGAGCGCGCCGTGGCCTTTCCTGCCTTGCCGGAGGACAGGATCCTGCCCCTGTGGAGCAGTCTGGGAGCATTCGGTCAGTGGGACAGTCGCATGGATGCCGCCGTGGAGGACGCCAGCGGCGTTTTGCCTGCCTGGGTGAAGGAGGGCGAGGCTGCCTGGGTGGGCACGCACCTGTTGGATGAGACGGGCGCCGTGCGCAGCTGCGAAACCAGCGTGCTCTACCATGTGGAATTGCCTCTGTCTGCGGGGGAACGCCGCCTTGTCCTTCCCGTGGACAAGGAGTTGTTCATCCTGGCCGCCACTGTGGTCACGCAAGCGGATAACCACGCATTGGTGGCCGCCTTTCCCCCGCCGCTGCGCACAGAGGAGGCCGGATTGCGCCTGGACAGCCCGCGGCGCAGCTTTGCCGACAGTCTGCGCGTGGGGCTGGAGTCCCCCACGCCGGGAGCCCGCCTGGGCTATCGCTTCACCCCAACCACAGGACAGGTGGTGGAGGGTGAGGGCCATGAGCTGACAGTGCGCGGCAGTGGTGTGCTGGAGGCCTGGGCCAACGCTCCGGGCATGCGGCCGGGACGCCTCTACCGCACCGCGTTCACCAGGCTGGAACTTCAGCCTGCCCTGAAGGACAGCCGGAACGTGTCCCGCACGCTGGCCCCGGGCCTGTGGCGCCAGCTGCGCACCGGCGCCGCCTCCAGTATTGCCCAGGCGGTGGCTCTGCCTCTTGCCTCACACAAGGTGGTCCACCAGGTGGAATTGGCGAAGGATGGGCCGGAAGAGGATGTGGCCCTGTTCTTTGAGGGCTTCCTGCAGATTCCCGCCACGGGCGTGTACCGGCTGATGCTCAGCAGTGATGATGGCAGCGCATTGTGGCTGGACGGTGCCTGCGCCATTGACAACGACGGCCTGCACGGGCCATCGGAACGGGTGGTGGAGCGCTTGCTGGAGAAGGGTCTCCACCCTCTGCGCGTGGATTTCTTCCAGCACCTGGGCGGGGCGGAGTTGCGCCTGGAGTGGGAGCGTCCGGATGGCCCAAGGGAGCCCTTGCCTGCGGAGTTCCTGTTTCACAAACCTTGAGGCGGGCCTTTCCACAGAGTGCTGTTGGGGCGGCCGCACCCGTGGCCGCCCCTTTCCATGACGCGTGTTTTTCGTTGGCCCGTCACGGGTCCTTCCTTAGCTTCAGTCCAGCCCAATCATGGCCGATTATCAACCCATGCCACCCAGCGGAGCCCCGGTTCCGTTCAGGCCCTTTGTCCAATGGGAGCCCTCATGCGCCTGCTGCTTTCATCCATTGCTGTGCTTGGCGGCGCCCTTGCCGCCGGAGCCTGGACCACTGGCACATCACCCTATGTGGAAGGCCAGGTGCTGGTGCGTTTCCAGCAGCCTGTGCGGGATGCGGCGGAAGCCTCCATGTGGCTGGCCGATGGCCGCGCCAAGCCGGTGCGGGAGTTGGTGCCCAGCCTGGGCATTTGGCTGGTGGAGCTGGAGCAGGCGCTGAAGGTGCCCCAGGCCCTGGCGGAATGGCAGGGCAATGCCCAGTTGCGCTGGGCCCAGGCGGACCACAAGCTGGACTGGCGCCTGCTGCCCAACGACCCTTCCTTCGGCGGCCAATGGGACCTGCACAACACCGGTCAGTCCGGCGGAACGGTGGATGCGGACATTGACGCTCCCGAAGCTTGGGATCTTGGCACCGGCGGCACGGATGCCAACGGGGATCCCATCGTGGTGGCCGTGGTGGACGGGGGCATGGAGCTTGGCCATTCCAACCTGGCCCCCCAGTTGTGGGTGAACACGGCGGAAGCCTCCGGCACCACGGGCGTGGATGACGACGGCAACGGCTATGTGGACGACATCAATGGCTGGGACGCCTATGCCAATGATGGGGGCATTCCCACCAACAGCCACGGCACCCATGTGGCGGGAACCGTGGGCGCGCGAGGCAACGACGCCAGCCAGGTGACGGGCATCAACTGGAATGTGCGGCTGATGGCCGTGGCCGCTTCCAGCAGCACCACCTCCATTGCCGTGGCGGGCTACAACTATGTGCTGTCCCAAAAGACGCGCTGGCTGCAGAGCGGTGGCACCACGGGCGCCAATGTGGTGGCCACCAATTCCAGCTTCGGCGTGGATCTGGCCAATTGCGCCAGCGGCAGTTATCCCGCCTGGAACGACATGTACAACGCCATGGGGCAAGTGGGCATTCTTAGCGCCTGCGCCACGGCCAACGCCAACTACAATGTGGACACCCAGGGCGATGTGCCCACCAGCTGCTCCAGCCCCTACATGGTGAGCGTCACCAACACCACCAACACGGACGCCAAGTACAGCAGCGCCGGTTACGGAGCCACCACCATCGACCTGGGCGCGCCGGGCACCAGCGTGCTGTCCACCTACACGGGCAATTCCACGGCCACCCTGACTGGCACCTCCATGGCCACGCCCCATGTGGCGGGGGCCATTGGCTTCCTGCACAGTGTGGCCAGCCCTGGATTCGGCGCCGAGTACGCGGCGGATCCCGCCCAGGCCGCCCTTACGCTGAAGGAGATTCTGCTGTCCACGGTGGATCCCAAACCTTCACTGGCGGGCATCACGGTCAGCGGTGGGCGCCTGAACCTTCATAGCGCGGCCCTGGCGATCTCCACTTACGGAGGCGCCTTGCTCAGCGGCGTGGTGAGCAACCAGTCCACGGGCCTGCCCGTCTCCGGCGCGCTGGTGACGGCCATGCCCGGCGCGCGCAGCGCCACCACGGATGCCCTGGGCTTCTATGCCCTGGCCCTGCAGCCCGGCGCTTACGATCTCACTGTTGCGGCCTTCGGCTTCCAGAGTGGCGTGGCCAGCCTGACCATGCCCGCCGAAGGAGGCGCCACGCAGGACTTCAGTTTGACTCCCCTGCCCACCGCCACACTCTCTGGTGTGCTGCTGGACGCCAATGGACAGCCTGTGGCGGGTGGCGAGGTGCTTGTGGAAGGCGGAGGCAGCGTCCTTGCGGATGCCTTCGGCGCTTTCGCCTTTGAACTGCCCCAGGGTGGAAGCTACACCCTGACCAGTCGCAGCGCCGCAGGTGTGGTGCACGATCCCCAGGCTGCGGACAGCTATGGCTACCGCGCCTTCGATCCAGGCGACGCGGACTGGACGCGCACCACCATCACCCTGGTCGGCGACGAGTTCCTCACTTTGCGCGGGGCCAACCGGGCCCAATACAACTGGAGCACCATCAACCCCGAGCAAGGCGGCCCGGGCACGGCGCTGAACTTCACCACCGACGACCAGACCCTTGGCATCACCCTGCCCTTCTCCTTCCCCTATTACGGCCAGAGCTTCACCACCATGAGCGTGTGCGGCAACGGCTGGATGGCCTTCGGCAGCACCACTTCCACCCAGTATGTGGGCCAGGCCATTCCCTTGGCCAGCGTGCCCAACGCCGTGCTTGCCCCCTTCTGGGAGGACCTTAGTCCCCAGCAGGCAGTCAGTGGCGCCATCAGCACCTGGTACGACAACGCGGGCGGCCGCTTTGTTGTGGAGTTCTACGACATCCGCCAGTACAGCCCAATCACAGATTTCGAGCGTTTCCAGGTGATCCTGCTGGATCCCGCACAGCATCCCACGCTCACGGGAGACGGCGCCATCCTCTTCCAATACGCGCTGATGGGCGAGACCACCAATGTCACCGTGGGCATTGAGGATCCCGCCGGAAGCACCGGCCTGCAGTATTACTACGGCCGCGGCAATGGTGCGGGCACGGTGGGCGGAACCCTGCCGGACACCAATCCCGCTCCGGCGGCAGGACTGGCACTGCTTTTCACCACTGGCATGCTGCCCCAGGCCCTGGCGGTGGATCCCGTGGTCGATCTTGCGCTGACCGTGTCCAGTGGCATGGTCACCCTGGGCTGGAGCCCCAGCGCGGGTGCCAGCGCCTACCGGGTGGAGAGCTCAACCGCCCAGGGTGCGGCCTGGAGCCAGGAAGGCATCACCACCGGCACCAGCTGGACCATGCCCGCGGGCGCCGACGAGCAGCGCCTCTTCCGTGTGGTGGCGCTGAACTGAGAGCTCTACTTCGCCATGACGAGGGCGGCCCAGGCCGCCCTTTTTCATGGGAGGGACAAGAGGCCCGGGGCCCCACATCCCCGCCGTCCTTCCTACCTTGGGCGCGGGTTTTCAACAACACACGAGGTGCAACATGCGTTTTCTTCTTGCGGCCGCCCTGCTGACGGGTGCGGTGTACATGTTGGGTTGCGCTGGCGGCGACAAGCCGGCGGATCAGACGGCCACCACGGAGCAGGCAGCCCCCGCCGCCGGCCCCAAGTATCCGGTGGATCTGGCCAATGGCCAGAAGATCTACGACAAGTATTGCTTCGCCTGCCATAAGGACGGCGTGAGCGGCGCCGCCAAGTTCACGGACACGGTGCGCTGGCAGGCCCAGGCCGACAAGGGCATGACCACCCTGCTCAAGCACGCCACAGAAGGCTTCACCGGCACCTTCGGCAGTCTTCCTCCCAAGGGCACCTGCATGGAGTGCCAGGAGAAGGACCTGCACGACGCCATCCACTACATGATGAGCCAGGCTGGAGTCCAGCCCAAGTATTGATTCAGGCCAATCGAGGCGCGGCCCTCCAGGGGGTCGCGCCATTTCTCAGAAAGCCCGCCCATGTCCCTGCCAGCTCCCCGCGATCCCTACGCCCTGATGGATGCCAGCCGACGCCGTCTGCAAGCCGCTGCGCTGCGGGCGCGCAATCTGGGCGATTATGTGCTGGCCTTGCTGACCCATGTGAACGAATGCGCCCAGGCCCTGCGCTCGCCCCAGGAGCAGGTGCGCGGACGCGTGGTGCGCGTGGGTCTTGCCACGGTGACCGAAGACGGACTGGTGGTGCCCGTGCCCTTCCGGCGGCCAGCACCCTCCCTCTTCATGGACCAGTTCCATGCGCTTCCCCTGCGCTCCACCAGTCTGGGGCCCTTGCTGGATTCCGGGCATGGGGATGGCATCGAGGATCTGGAAGCCCATCTGTCCGCCCGCGGCTCCTCGCTTAGCACGCAGATCGCCTTGCGTGAGGGCATCCGCTCCAATGTGCGCCTGCCCTGGCACAGCCTGGATCGACGCGGCATCCTGTGGTTCAGCGCCGATGTGCCGCGCTTTTTCAGCCCGGCCCTGATGGAGCATTTGGAAAGCCTGGTGCCGGAGGTGGAACTGCAACTGCGCCTACTGGACGCCCTGTCTCCTTTGCTTCCAGCGGGACCGGCCCGCCCCCGCAACCTGGAGATGCACCCCGAAGCCATGCTGCGATTGGCCGAACTGCTGGATGAGCGCCGCAATCCCGCCCCCGATGTGCTGGATCTGGAGTGGGCGGGCGGGCTGCCCGAGCATGGGTGCGGCATCGCCCAGGTGTGGCGCATGGCACCGGATCAGGTGCTTCTGTCCGCGCTGGAGATTGAAAGCCGCGAAGAGGCGGATCTGCGCCTTCTGCTCACCATGCAGGGGTGGGTGCGCCAGTTGGCCCTGCGCCACCGTCATCCGGGAAGACTGCTGGAGGAGGTGGAGAAGAAGCTTTCCCAAGCCTGGCGGGATGAAAGTCTGGCGCCTTCGGGCCGCTTGTCCTCCATCCAGCTGGCCGTGCTGCATGTGGACCAGCGCTATCTGGACCATGCTGGAGCAGGCGAAAGCCGTCTGTGGTTGGAAGAGGGCGAAGCCCTGCACCCGCTGCCCACCCATCCCAGGGCGCCCGGGGCAGGGGGCGACCGCTTGGCGGATTCCCGTTCAATGCCCGAAGGCGCACGCCTCCTGGTGTGTCGCGGGGCCAATTCACATCCCCACAAGGGATGGAGTCTCGCCTTGCGCCAAAAAGTCTGAACTGAAAAGGGACGCCGCAGCGTCCCTTTTCACTGGCATGGAGCCTGGATCAAATGCGGAACCTGGCCAGCTGCGCCTGCAGCTCGTCTCCCAGGCGACGCAGGCGGGCAGCGGCCTGGCCGGTTTCCTGAGCTTCCCGCGCCGATCCTTCACTACTCATTGCGCAGGGCCTGGGTCGCCCGGGTGGCGCCTCCGCTGTCCGCGGCTGTTTGCCGCAGCTGCCCGGACAGACGGCCTGTGGTTTCCGCCTGGCTTTCCACATCCTCCGCCACATGTCCCTGCAGGTCACGGATGCGGGTGACCACATCCCCCACGCGGCCGATCTCTTCCACGGTGCGCACGGTTTCCTGCTGGATCTCCGCAATCATGCGGGCAATGTCCTCCGTGGCGCGAGAGGTGTCGGCGGCCAGGTTCTTCACTTCACCTGCCACCACGGCGAATCCCTTGCCCGCGCTGCCCGCCCGGGCCGCTTCAATGGTGGCGTTCAGGGCCAGAAGATTGGTCTGCTTGGCAATGGAGTCAATGGTCTGCACCACCTGGCCGATGCGACGGCTGGAGGCGTCCAGGCTGGCAATGGTCTCGCCGGCCTGGCGTGCGGACAACACCGCCTCCTCGGCCACCCTGGCCGCCTGGCCAGTGGTGCTGACGACATCCCGCGCGGTGGAGGACAGGGCTTCCGTGGCCTTCGCCATGGCGTTCACCTCCTCATCCACGCCCTTCAGGCTGCTTTCCTCGCGGCCAGTCTCCACCAGCGACTCCGCGGCATGGCGGCTCAGCGTGGAAGAGATGCCATCCAGCTGGGAGGAGGCCTCGCGCAGACGCTCAACCTTGCCCGCCATGGCGCCCAGTAGGGAGCGCTGGGCGGCCAGGGCCTGGTTGAAGCCCTTCACCAGTCGGCCCAGATCATCCTCACCCTCACCATCCACCTGCACGGTCAAATCACCGGCGGCGAACCGACCCATGGCCGCCAGCAAGGTCTCCACATGGTGCAGGAGATAGGCGCGCTGCTCCTCCAGGTTGTGCATGCCCTGCTGCACATGGCCAATCAAGGAAGAGAAGCCACTGGCCAGGCTGCGCACCTCGTCCAGCTCCTCCAATTGGCGATCCTCCAATGCCAGCTGCTGGTCCAGATTGCCGTGGTCCGCGTCGTTCACAATCTCCGTCAGACGCAGGATGGGCTTCGCCATGCGGCCAGAGGCGAAGCGGGCCATGAGACCGGCCAGCACCAGGGCCACCAGGGCCGTCAGGGCGGAGGCCATCAGGATGCGGCGCACTCCCTCTTCCACTTGGCGCATGGGATCCAGGAAGTCGTCCTCCCAGGCGCTGGCGCCCACCACCCAGTCCCAATGCTCGTCATAGGCCACGGCGGCCACCTTGGGGGCTGTGCGGCCACTGACTTTGTCGTGCCACAGGTAGCGCACCTGCACGACAGCGCCGTTGGCGCCCATGGCTTCGTCAAGGATGTTGCGGATAACAGGCTTGCCCTCGGCATCCTTGGCTCCCAGGATGTTCTCGCCATCCCGCTTGCCATGCTGGGAGACAATGTAGACGCCCTCGTCGGCCCCTTGTCCGCCCAGCACCCACACATAGCCGCTCTTGCCCACCACCAGATCCAGGATCTGCCTGCGGCATTCCCTTTGCGCACCAGCCACGGCGGTGCTGTCCTGGGCAGGCACCAAATGCTGGGCACTGGACATGGTGTTCACCACGCCCTGGGTGATGTGGGCCAGATCCTGTTGAAGCTGATGCTTCAGCTGTTCGGTGATGTGCTGTTTCAAGTCCAGGAGATTGGCCATGCCCACCACCAACAACAGGACAATGGGCACCGCCGTGCAGATGATGGCCAATTGAAAGACCCGGACCCGGATGGCCTTTTTCATGCTACGTTCCCCCCGGTTTTCTCCCAGCATCGGGAATCCCACACGGCACGTTGACCCGCGAACACGGCTGATCAAACCTTAACAGGATCATTTATGAGACATGTTCTCCTCGCCGCACTCCTCCCGCTGTTGACGCTGTCCCAGACCGCTCTGGCAGATGGATTCGAGGATCTGCTCACCCGGCTCAACATCATGCCCCAAAGCGGGCGACAGGCCGTGGTGGACAGCCTTATGGCCAACCTTCCTGGTGGCGAAACCCCCATCCGCGAGGCGGACAGGGCCTGGTTCCTTTATCTGGGAAGCGCCACATCCCTGTCCCTGGCCGGGGACATGACGGGCTGGTCGCCAGACCTGGACTTCATTCCACTGGCGGGCACCACGCTGTGGACCTTGCGCTTCCTCTGCGAAGAGGACGCCCGCCTGGATTACAAGTTTGTGCGCAACGGTTCCAGCTGGATCCTGGATCCGCTCAATCCCCACACCTGCAGTGGTGGTTTCGGCCCCAACAGCGAACTGGCCATGCCCGCTTATGTGCAGCCGGAGGAGATCCAGAACCAGGGATTGCCCAACGGCACCCTCGTCACCTGGACGGCATTCCACAGCCCGCAGTTGAACAACACGCGCACCATCCAGGTCCTGCTGCCGCCAGGCCATGTGGAGGGCCAGCCGCGGGGCATTTGCGTGGTGCACGATGGCAGCGAGTATCTCTCCCTGGGCAGTCTGCGCATGGTGGTGGCCTGGCTGGCGGACCGCCACCCCGAGCTGGAACTGCCCATTTTCGTGTGCGTGCCTCCGGTGAATCGCACCGCCGAATACCAGACCACCCAGCAGGAGGCCTTCGGGCACTTCATAGTGGACACCGTGCTGCCCCAGGTGCGCGCCACCTGGACCACTTACAGCGACCCGGCGCGCTGCATCACGCTGGGCGCCTCCAATGGCGGAAACATCAGCGCTTATCTGTTGGGCCAGTACCCGCAGGTTTTTGGTCGGGGCGTGCTCATGAGTCCCTACCTGCCCGCCGAGCAACAGGCCCGCCTGGCTGCCCTGGACGCGGACAGCCTGCGCCTTTACCTCAATTGGGGCAGCTATGACCTGGACGCCATCATTCCGGGCGCCCAGGCCACGGCTCAAATGCTGGAAGCAGGGGGAGTGCCCCACCTGGATCGCCTGTACCACGAAGGCCACAGCTGGGGATTGTGGCGCGCCACCCTTGACGAGGGCCTGCTCTTCGTGCTGGATCCCGCTGTGGGCGTGGCGCCCCAGGATCGTGGCCACGCTCCCCGGAACCTGGAGTTGAAGGCCTGGCCCAATCCCTTCAATGGCCGTGTGCAGGTGGAGTTGCCCCCGGGCACGGGAGAGGCGCGTGTGCGTTGCTACGACACCTTGGGCCGCCTGCGTGACGAGCTGGCCACCCGGAGCTCCTCTTTGGTGTGGGACACCGGCTCCCTGCCCAGCGGAACCTATGTGCTGGAAGCCAGGCGGGCCAGTCAGCGGGGAGTAACAGCCCTGACCTTGCTGCGCTAAGCAGGACTTCAAGGCGCGAGTACGAATGCTGCGGTGGCAGGTTTTCACGGTGACGGCCGCAAGGCCGAACCAACGGACATGGCGTCACCTGAGGCACACGGCGCGCTGCAAGGGCCGGCCGGGAGGCTGGCCGCTTCAGCGCGCGGAGCCAGGCGCTCTTTGGCGCCATCTTTTGGCGCGTCAGAAAGGTGGCAAGCACCTTCAATGCGAAGCGTTGAAGGCCTCCGCCCTGGCGGATTGGAGTGCGTAGAGCCGGAGCGTGGGATGTTCATCCAGGAACGAGAACCGCTGGCGCTGTGAAGGAATTCAGGGCATGAGCAGGTGAACCGCTGCGGGCAGAGGCGGGATGACAGCGCCGAAGGGTCGTTGAGCAAGTCCGGGAACGAGAGCTGCTGCGTGGAGAAGGAGAATTCTCGAGCAGAAAGCGCCTCACCAAGCTGAGCAGGTCTTAGCACGAGACGAAGCAGAGTTCAATATCTTCACCAGCGATCAGGGCCCCGCGCGGGGCCCTTTGCATGATGGAAGGGGAACCATGAGCAGCTATCGCGATGCCGGGGTGGACATCGATGCCGGCGAAGAGCTGGTCCGTCGCATCAAGCCCTGGTGCGCAGCCACACGCACGGAGAATGTGTTGGGCGGCATTGGCCTGTTCGGCGGATTTTTCCGCGCCCATTTTCCCGACATGACGGATCCCGTGCTGGTGTCCAGCGTGGACGGCGTGGGAACCAAGCTGCGCGTGGCCAGGGAGGCTGGCGTGCACCACACGGTGGGCCAGGATCTGGTGAACCATTGTGTGGACGACATCCTGGCGTGCGGTGCGCGGCCCCTCTTCTTTCTGGACTATTTCGCCACTGGCCACCTGGATGTGGATGTGGCTGCCCAGGTGATCCACGGCTTCACCGTGGCCTGCCAGGAGAATGGCTGTGCACTGATTGGCGGCGAAACGGCGGAGATGCCCGGCTTCTACGCCACCGGCGATTACGATATGTCCGGCACCATTGTGGGTGTGGTGGACCGTGCCCGTGTGGTGGACGGGAGGAGCATCCAGGCGGGTGACCAGCTCCTGGCCCTGCCTTCCACCGGCTTGCACACCAATGGATACTCCCTGGCCCGGCGCGCCCTGTTCGAATTGGGTGGCTTGGGCCTGGACCACCGCATGGATGACGGTCGCAGCCTGGCTGATGCCCTGTTGGCCGTGCATCGCAGCTACCTGCATCCGGTGCAGGCCCTGTTGAACCAGGTGGAAGTGCGCGGCATAAGCCACATCACGGGCGGCGGCATGGTGGGCAACACCCGGCGCATCCTGCCCCAGGGGCTGGATCTGGCGCTGGATCGCCAAGCCTGGGAGTGGCCGGAGATCTTCCGGCTTGTCCAGCGCTGCGGGGCGGTGCCCGATGAAGAAATGGAGCGCGCCTTCAACCTTGGCATCGGCATGGTGCTCATCCTTGCTCCTGGAGAAGTGGAGCGGGCGGAAGCCCTGCTGGCCGGCATGGGGGAAAGGCCCTTGCGCCTGGGCCATGTGGTGAAGGCCTGAATCGCCCGCCTCCCTGGACGCGAACAACACGAACGAAGCACAAGAAACTGAGGAAGACATGATCAGCTCGGCCCAGATTCGCCAGGACTTCCTGCGCTTTTTCGCGGAACGCGGTCATCAGGTGGTGCCCAGCTCCGCCGTGGTACCCAAGGACGACCCCACCCTGCTCTTCGCCAATGCCGGCATGAACCAGTTCAAGGATGTCTTCCTGGGCCAGGGCGAGCGGGCTTACAGCCGCGCCGCCAGCACCCAGAAGTGTCTGCGCGTCTCCGGCAAGCACAACGATCTGGACGAGGTGGGGCGTGACACCTATCACCACACCCTGTTTGAAATGCTGGGCAACTGGTCCTTTGGCGACTACTACAAGCGTGAGGCCATCCGCTGGGCCTGGGAACTGCTCACCGACGTGTGGGGCCTTCCCAAGGACAAGCTCTACGCCACGGTCTTCGGAGGGGACGACAAGGTTCCTTTCGACGAGGAGGCGTGGACCATGTGGCACGAGGAAACGGACATTCCCCGCGACCACATTCTGCGCTTCGGTCGAAAGGACAACTTCTGGGAAATGGGTGAGACGGGCCCCTGCGGCCCCTGCACGGAGATCCACATCGATCGGGGCGAGGCCTTCGGCCCCACTGGCCCGGACTGTCATGTGAACACCGGCCATGCCCGCTTCATCGAGCTGTGGAACCTGGTCTTCATCCAGTACAATCGCGAAGTGGACGGCAGCCTGAACCTGCTGCCCCGCCAGCATGTGGACACGGGCGCCGGCTTCGAGCGCCTCTGCGCCGTGCTGCAGCACACAGCCTCCAACTATGACACGGATGTGTTCCAGCCCATCATCCAGGCGGTGGCCCGGGTTAGCGGCGTCCCCTACACCGAGGACAAAGGCACGCCCCACCGCGTCATTGCCGACCACTTGCGCGCCCTCTCCTTCGCCATCGCCGACGGCGCCATTCCCTCCAACGAAGGCCGTGGCTATGTGCTGCGGCGCATCCTGCGGCGCGCATCGCGCTTCGGCCGCGAGCTGGGCATGCACGAGCCCTTCCTGGGTCGCCTGGCGGAGGATCTGGCCGCGCACATGGGCGATGTCTTCCCTGAGCTGCGTGGCAAGCTGGGCCACATCCAGCATGTGCTCGAGGGCGAGGAGGAGAGCTTCGGCCGCACCCTGGACCGTGGACTTAGTCTGTTCGGACAGCTGCAGCAGGGCCTGGAGGCCAAGGGCGGAACCGTCATTTCCGGCGCCGACGCCTTCCGCCTCTACGACACCTTTGGTTTTCCCCTGGACCTTACCCAGCAGATGGCCGTGGAGAAGGGCCTGGAAGTGGACGAAGAGGGCTTCCACGAGGAAATGGCCAAGCAGCGCGAAGCCAGCCGGGGATCCCGCAAGCAGCTTACCCAGAAGGAGAAGGCGCCCTGGACCGTGCTTAGCCGGGACAGCAACTCCTTTGTGGGCTATGATGTGCTGGACACCATGACCCGTGTGCTGCGCTGGCGTCCGGGCGCCGAAGAGGGCGAACTGGAGCTGGTGCTGGAACAGACCCCCTTTTACGCCGAGTCCGGCGGTCAGGTGGGGGATCGCGGCGTCATTGAGGGCGAAGGCTGGAGCCTGGTGGTGCGTGACACGCGGCAGGAAGAGGATCTGCGCGTGCACATGGGCCTGGTGCGCGGCGACTTCAAGCCCCAGGATCTGGTGAGTGCCCGTGTGGAGGCGGACCTGCGCCGCGCCACGGAGCGCAACCACAGCGCCACCCACCTGCTTCAGGCCGCCCTGCGCCAGGTGCTGGGCAGCCATGTGAACCAGGAAGGCAGCCTGGTGGAGCCGGGGCGTCTGCGTTTCGACTTCAGCCACCCGCACAAGCTGGAGGCCAATGAGCTGGAGCGCATTGAAAAATTGGTCTACGAGGCCGTGCTGGAGAATGTGCCGGTGCAATGCCGCGAGAGCAGTTACGAGCGCGCCATGGAAGACGGCGTAACCGCCCTCTTCGGCGAGAAATACGGCGATGTGGTGCGCGTGGTGCGCATGGGAGAGGTTTCCGCCGAACTGTGCGGCGGCACCCATGTGGCCCGCACGGGGCAGATTGGCGCTTTCAGCATTGTCTCGGAGGGCAGCATCGCCGCGGGCATCCGACGCATTGAAGCCATCACCGGCGGCGCGGCCCTGCTCCTGGCCCAGGAACAGCGCCGCACGCTGGACGCCGTGCGGGACCTGCTGGGTTCCCGAGGTGAAAGTGAGCTCGATAAACTGGAACGCACGCTCCAGGAGAAGCGCGAACTGCACAAGGAGCTGAAACGCCTAAAGGACCAGTTGGCGCTGGGAAGGCTGGAACAGGAGCTGGCGGGCGCGGAGAGCGCAGGCGGCCTTCGCGTGGTGGTGTGCAGCCATCAAGGTCTGGAGGCCGATGCCTTGAAAGAGGCGGCGGATGGTTTGCGTCTGCGTCATGCGGATCTGGCCGCCCTCATCGCCACGGTGCAGGACGGGAAAGTCAGTTTCACCATCACCTTGGGCGATCTGGCCGTGAAAGCCGGGTTGCAGGCCGGCACTCTGGTGAAGGAGCTGGCACCCATCGTGGGCGGAAAGGGAGGCGGGAGGCCGCAGCTTGCCTCCGCCGGTGGCGGCGATTCCTCCGCCGTGGACACTCTCCTTTCCACCTTCAAGGACAAGGTGCGCGGCCTGTTGGCCAAAGCCTGAGGGAACACGCCTGTGATGCGAATCTGCCGCTGGTGCCTTGCCCAGGATCCCACTCCCCGCTGGGGCGTGGTGGAGGATGACTGTGTCTGGCCCTGGGACGAGTCGGGCGATACTGGCACCACCCAGGCCATTCCCCTGTCGGAGATCGTGTTTCTGCCTCCTGCGGGTCCCTGCCGGGTTTTCGGCATTGGGCGCAATTATGCCGACCACATCCAGGAGCTGAATCCGGGCTGGTCGGCGCCTGAGCCACTGGTTTTCATGAAGCCGGACACGGCGCTGGTGGGCCAGGGCGCGCCCATTCTCCTGCCGCCCGGTATTGGTCGCGTGGATTACGAAGGGGAACTGGCCCTGGTCATTGGGCGGGGCGGCCGACACATCCCGCGTGAGCAGGCGCTGGAGCATGTGCTGGGTCTGACCTGCGCCAATGACATCAGTGCCCGGGATCTGCAACAATCCGATGGTCAGTGGATCCGCGCCAAGGGCCACGATTCCTTCTGCCCCCTGGGCCCATGGATGGTGAAGGGCCTGGATCCGCGGGACCTGGCCATCCGCACTTTTCTCAATGGTCGGCCAGTGCAGGAGGCCCGCACTTCGCAGATGCTCCATGCGCCGGACGCCCTCATCGCCTTTCTTTCCAGCTTCTGCACCCTGCAGGCGGGTGATGTCATCCTCACGGGCACGCCCGCCGGGGTGGGGGCCATCCAGCCCGGGGACACCGTGCGGGTGGAGATAGAGGGAATTGGCGCCTTGGAGAATCCCGTTCTGGCCGGGGAGGCGTCCCATGCATCTTGAACTTGGCAGGGTGGAGAGCTGGCTGCGCCAGGGACTGGGTCATCCCCGCCTCTTCGTGCTGGTGGATCCCGACCGCATCGCAGCAGAGCGGCTGGAGGTGCTGGGAAGGGAAGCCGCCAAGGCGGGCGTGGACGCTTTCCTGGCAGGCACCAGCCTCATGTGCCGACCCGGCATGGGGAGCAGCGTGGCTCGCTTGAAGGCCGTCAGCGGACTGCCGGTGATCCTCTTCCCGGGAGACGCGGGACAAGTGGTGCCGGAGGCCGACGCCATTCTCTTCCTCAGCCTCATCTCCGGACGCAATCCCCAATACCTGATTGGCGAGCAAGTGCGCAGCGCGCCATTGCTGGCCGCCTCGGGCATGGAATGCCTGCCCACCGCCTATGTGCTGGTGGAATCCGGCACCCACACCAGCGCCCAGTTCATGAGCGCCAGCCAGCCCTTGCCCCGCCACAAGCCGGACATTGCCGCCGCCCACGCCCTGGCCGCCCACGCCCTGGGACTCAGGCAGCTTTACCTTGAGGCGGGCAGCGGGGCACGCATGCCCGTTCCCGTGGAGATGATCCGTGCGGTGAAGCAGGTCTTTCCCGGCCCCCTGCTGGTGGGTGGGGGCCTGCGCGATGCCGCGTCCGTGGGCGCCGCCGTGGCCGCCGGAGCCGACGCCGTGGTGGTGGGCAGTCGCCTGGAGGACTGCGCGCCGGAAGAGCTGCCCCTCCTGCTTGCCCAACTTTCCGCTGCCGTGAAGGGAAACGCATGAGTCTGGAGGATCGCATCCGCAGTGCCGTGCAGGAGGGCCTCCGCCTGAAGCACTGGTTGTTGAAAGATGGAGCCCCCATCCTGCTGGACATGTCCAGCGTGGCGGCCACATGCCTGCGCCAAGGCGGCAAACTGCTCTTCGTGGGCAATGGAGGCAGCGCGGGGGACAGCCAGCATCTGGCCACGGAGTTCGTGGTGCGCCTAAGCGCCGAGCGCGAACGCCCCGCCCTGGCGGCCCTGGCACTGACCACGGACAGCTCCTTGCTTACCGCCTGCGCCAACGACTACTCCTTCGCCCACATTTTCAGTCGACAGGTGGAAGCCCTGGGAAAGCCGGGCGATGTGCTGGTGGCCATCAGCACCAGCGGCAATTCGCCCAATGTGCTGGAGGCCGCGCGCGCGGCCAGGGAGAAAGGCCTGCAAGTGCTTGGCCTGTTGGGTGGTACGGGTGGCGCCCTATTGCCCTTGTGTGACCTGGCGCTGGTGGTGCCGGCACGCAATTCCGGACGCGTGCAGGAAGTTCACATCACCGCCGGCCATGTGTGGGTGGATCTGGTGGAAGAGCGGCTCTACTCCACATGACCTTCCTATCCGGTGAGTTGCTGGCCTTTCTGGGGGCCCTTGGCCTGCCCATCCTGGTGCACCTGCTGAACCTGCGCCGTCGACGCACCCGGGACATTCCCACCCTGCGCTTCCTGCTGGAGATTGAGAGCACGCGCCTGCGTCGGGTGAAGCTCACCCGCTGGCTTCTTCTGCTCTTGCGCATGCTCCTGCTCGCGGCCCTTGTGCTGGCCTTCGCCAGACCCCTGTTGAAGGGCGCCGCCGCCTTCCTTCCCCGTGGCGGAGAATCCCGCGCCCTGGTCCTGCTGCTGGATGACAGCGCTTCCAGCCGCCTGCCTTCCAATGGCGCGGCCACGGTGTGGGATCGTGTGCGCCAGGCCGCCCTGGAGCGTTTGGATGCGCTGGGGCCAAAGGATCAGGTCTGGCTGCTTTCCCTGTCCCGGCCGGATGAGCCGCAGGGTCCCATGCCCGCCGATGCCGCGCGCGTGCGCCTGGGGCAATGGAAGGCGGGATGGGGGCGTGCCCAGGTGGACAAGGCGCTCGCCCAGTGTCTGGCCGCACTGGAGGAGGCCCCCCCGCTGGGGCGGCAGCTGGTGCTGCTAAGTGATTTGCGCCTGCCGGTGCCCAAGGGGTGGGAGGAAAAACTGCCCGAGGCATTGTCCCGCGTGCTCATCCAGGTGCCCAGTGAAGGAGAGCAGGCCGCGCCGGTGGACTTGCAGCCGCAAGGCAGCCTGCGCATTGAAGGCAGGGCCCTGGAGCTTGGCGCCACCGTGGAAGGCGCAGGCGTCTCCCGCGGGCTCACGCTTTCTCTTGAACTTGAAGGCGAGACGCGGGCGCGGGAAGGACTGACGGCGGATGATGAAGGTGTCTGGCGCGCGGAGCGCACACTCTCCCTGCCCTTGCCCCAGGAAGGATGGCACAAAGGATGGCTTCGTCTCAGCGGTGACGCGGTGGACGTGGACAACGCCCTGCCCTTCGTCCTGCAAGTGGAGAAGCAGCGAAAGGTGGGCGTTCTTGGAGCGTCCCCCGCCCTGCGCCGTGTCCTTAACGCCGCCCTTTTGCCGGATGCCCGCTATGGGCAGGGAGTGGAGCTGGTGGATCTGGACTTGGCGCGGAGCACGGGTGGAATGGACCAGGCCGTGGTTGTGGTGGGAGGCGCTCAAGCCTCCACCTTCACAGGCACCTTGCGCGCCTTGGCCGCTTCGGGCGTGGGCCTGCTGGTGCTTCCCCATCCGGACGCCACCGTGGAGGATCTGGGCCGTCAGTTGGACGCCCTGGGGCTTCCCGGGCCCGCCATCCTGCGCCAGGGCAGGCTTGAAATGGACCAGGCGGATCGCGGACACCCTCTGCTATCCTCCATTTTCTCTCCTGGACCCCAGGGGAAAATGGAAAAGGTGGAAGTGCGCAGATGGATGGAGCTGCAAGGGCCCAAGAACAAGGAATGGCGCACCCTGGTCTATGCCGGAGGCCAGCCCTTGATCCTGTCCCGCCAAGGCCAGGGGGCAGCCTGTTTGCTGCTGGCCACCACGGCTGACGCGGAGTGGTCGGGCCTTGCCGCCAGTGGATTCCTTGCGCCCTTCCTGCAGCAGGGCCTGCGCTGGATGAAGGGCGATGATCGGCTGCCGCCGCCACTGGACTGTGGCGAGGCGGGAGAAATGGCCATGCCCGCCGGAGTGGCAGGCAGGGATTGGCAACTGCGTCGGGATGGCGCCATGTGGCGCTGCGTGCCCAACGCCCGGCGCCAGCTCCTGCAATGTCCTCCCCTGCCTGAGCCCGGGCATTACGAGCTGCTGGTGGACGGCCAGGCGGTGGCCCATGTGGCGGTGCGCATGCCGGCCCGGGAGTGCACCCTGCCCGTGGCCAGCCTGGATGCGTGGAAGACGCCCGATGCGGGCGGATGGACAGTGCGCCGCCTGAAGGAGGACGGGGACGATGCGGCCATGGACCTGGGTCCCTGGCTGCTGGGCCTGGCCCTGGCCTTGTTGGCGGTGGAGGGATGGCTTGCGGCTGGCAGGAGATCCTCATGAGGCAGAGTTTTGACGCCTATGTGCGGCGACCCGGTGATGCGGACGGCATGGCGCGCCGTGAGAAGGCGATCGCCATCGCCCTTGCCACATCCGAGCGCAGCCGCCAGGACACCTTGGACAACCTGGATGAGCTTATCCAACTGGCGGACACCGCCGGCGCGGAGGTGGTGGACCAGGTGATCCAGCCCAGGGCCACGCCGGACCGCGCCACCTGGATGGGGAAGGGTAAGGCCGAGCATGTGAAGGCCGTGGCGGACGAGTTGGGCGCCGACCTGATCCTGGCGGACGATGACCTTACACCCGCCCAGGGCCGCAATCTGGAGGCCCTCATCGGGAAGCCGGTGGTGGACCGCAGCGGTCTCATCCTGGACATTTTCGCCCGGCGCGCCCGCACCCGCGAGGCCCGTACCCAGGTGGAGCTGGCGCAGCTGAAGTACCTGTTGCCTCGCCTGACCCGCGCGTGGACGCACCTGGAGCGCCAGCAGGGCGGCATTGGCATGCGTGGTCCCGGCGAGACCCAGCTGGAGACGGACCGGCGCATCATCCGCACGCGCATCCGTCAGCTGGAAGAGGATCTGGAACACATCGACCGGCGCCGGGAGACACGCCGCAAGGGCCGCGAGGAGCACTTCAAGGTGGCCCTGGTGGGCTACACCAATGTGGGCAAGTCCACCTTGCTCAATCGTCTGACCGGCGCGGATGTGATGGTGGAGGACCGGCTCTTCGCCACGCTGGATTCCACGGTGCGCAGACTGACGCTGGAGGACGGCACGGATGTGCTGTTGACGGACACTGTGGGCTTCATCCGCAAACTGCCCCACCACCTGGTGGCATCCTTTCGCTCCACACTGCGCGAAGCGGCGGAAGCGGATCTCCTCTTGCATGTGGTGGACATCTCTCATCCGCACATGGAGGCGCAAATGCGCGCCGTGCGTGGTGTGCTGCAGGACCTTGGCGTGGCCGAGACTCCCACGCTCCATGTCTTCAACAAGGTGGATCTCATGGAGGACCCCGCCGTGCTGCGGCAGGCCCTGGGACACGAGCCGGCCATCCTGGTGAGCGCCACGGAAGGCCTGCGGCTGGAGGACTTGTTGCGGCGCGTTTCACAGTCCCGCGAGCTGGGCGAGAGGCGTGTGGTGCTCTGTCTTCCGTGGCAGTGTCAGGACCTGACTCCACGTCTGCGCGCCATGATGCGTGTGGTTGATCAACGCGCCGTGGAGGAGGGAGCTCTCTATCTGCTCTCCATGCCATCCGCATCCGCGGAGGATTTACTCCGGCCTTTTCTTGAGAAGGGCTGTTTTCTGCAAGAAAAGTGGTGATACACGCGTGTGCTCTCTTGACATGCTCACACATGCGGAGTAGTTTCGAGCCCAACATGTGTCACCGTGATGCATGGACCTGAATCACAGGGAGATGCTTCCCTCGTATCCCACCCTAAAGGAGGATTCCATGGTTGAGCCGGTGAAGAAGTCCCCTGCCAAAAAGGCCGCCCCCAAGGCTGCGGCCAAGCCCGTCGCGAAGAAGGCCGCCCCCAAGGCTGCCGCGAAGCCCGCTGCCAAGCCTGCCGCCAAGAAGGCTGCACCAAAGGCCGCCGCCAAGCCCGCCGCCAAGCCGGCTGCGAAGAAGGTTGCGCCCAAGGCCGCCGCGAAGCCCGCTGCCAAGCCCGCCGCCAAGAAGGTCGCGCCCAAGGTCGCCGCCAAGCCCGCCGCCAAGCCGGCTGCGAAGAAGGTTGCGCCCAAGGCCGCCGCGAAACCCGCTGCCAAGCCCGCCGCCAAGCCGGCTGCCAAGAAGGCCGCTCCCAAGGCTGCCGCCAAGCCCGCTGCCAAGCCCGCTGCCAAGAAGGCCGCCCCCAAGAAGCCGGCCGCGAAGAAGGCCACGGCCGCCAAGCCCGCCGCCAAGTCCGGTGCCAAGAAGAGCACCAAGGGTGGCGACGACAAGCCCGGTGGCCCAGACAAACCTGCTCCTGCGCGGGGGCACGGGGCTCAGTTGAGTTCCGTGCTCCATGTCCGTTTGCCTCAGGAGACCATGGCCCGGCTGAAGAAGAAGGCGGGCAGAAAAACAGTCAGCACCTGGGTGCGTGAACTGTTGGAAGTGAAAGCCTGAGCAATGGGGGCCCGCAGGGGCCCCTTTTCTTTTACATCTCTTGTCGGGTCGCAAAAAAAAGGGAGCGACGAGGTCGCTCCCTGATGAAATGGCTGTCCAGACCTGTCAGTCGATTTTGTGCACGCGGCGACGGTCGATCTTCTGGGTGTTGCAGATCTGCTTGATGAGGTCCAGGTATTTGTCGGGCTCGGGGAAGGCGATCAGTTGCATGATCTCCACCAGCTCGTTTTCCCTGGGATTGCTCTTGTCCACTTCCGGCTCTGCTTCCTTCTCGCGCTCCGGCTCTTTCGCCTTTGCGACCACCTTTTTCTCAGCCATGAGAGTCCCTCCGCTTTTCCTGACGCCGAGCCAGGACGCTCCGCGCTATGGCTTCAATATAAGGCCAATTCCTTCCTGTTGGATCGGCCAAGGCCTGCCTTGGCCTCATTCCCTTTGAAAGTGCCGGGTCCGGCCTTCCGCACCGGGAGTTGACAGATGTGTTGCTGGGGCATCATCTCAATGGAAAAAGTTGCCCCTTCCCGCGGGCCCTGCGGCCCTGGTTTGGTACTTTCAGGCCATGGCACCGGCTCCCATGGCGAGTCTGGTTCAAGCAAAGCGCCCCAGTGACACGCTCTTGTCAGCAGAGGAGCTTCCATGAAGTCCACGGTCAACACTCCCCATGCCCCCGCGGCCATTGGCCCTTACAGCCAGGGCACAATCTGCCGCAGCGGCTGCCGTCTCCTGTTCACGGCGGGGCAAATTCCCATTCATCCCATCACGGGCGAGTTGGCGGGCGACACGGTGGAGGCCCAGGCCCACCAGGCACTGGAGAACCTGCGCGCCATCATCGAGGCGGCGGGTGGCTCGCTGGGTGGCGTGCTGAAGGTGACCATTTTCATGAAGAACCTTCAGGACTACGCCCGCATCAACAAGGTCTATTCCACCTACTTCGAGGATCAGCCGCCCGCGCGTTCCGCCGTTGAGGTCTCGCGCCTGCCCAAGGATGTCTTGCTCGAAATCGAGGCGGTGGTGGAGTTGGAGCGTTAGTGCGCATCCTCTTTTTGCTGCTTGCCCTGGGCCTGTTGCGCGCCGGGATGGGAGCCCCCGCCCCGGCGGAGGTGGATTCCATGTCCCTTGCCCAGGGCCGCGCGGCCATGTGGAAGAGTGCCGCCTTCAACGGATGGGGCCAATGGCACAATGGTGAAAAGGTGAAGGCCGCGCTCTTCTCGGGCACGGAGCTGGCCATCCTGGTGGCCGCCCTGGACCGTCAGCAGGAGTGGCGCCGCTGGCAGGATCGTCGCGAAGGAGCCGCCACGGCAGAACTGGCGGCCTATTACGCGCAGAAGGAGGACTTCTATCTGCGCGACCGCAACAAGCTCCTGTGGTGGTGGTTGTGGGCCAAACTCATCTGCGTGCTTGACGCCTATGTGTCCGGCAGCCTGTCCAACTTCGACGCCGGCTGGGGTGACGAGGCCGGTCTGCGGTTTGAAGCCTTGCCGCCCGGGCAGGGCGTCCTGGGGCTGCGCGTGCAGGCACCCTTGCCATGATGCAATCCAAGGTGAAAATCTGACATGGGCTACAAGCGCGGACTGGGCGGTTACTGCGGCATTTTCGGCGTGTACGGCGCGCCCCAGGCGGCCAGTCTGGCGGTGCTGGGGCTGAATGCCCTGCAGCATCGCGGTCAGGAATCCTGCGGCATTGTCACCAGCCATGAAGGACGGCTGCACCGGCGCATCGGCATGGGTCTGGTGGGCGAGGTCTTCAACCGTCCCGACCACCTGGAGGCACTGCCGGGCCTGGCGGCCATTGGCCACACGCGCTATTCCACCACGGGCACCAGCGACTACCACAACATCCAGCCCATCCAGGTGATCACCAAGGATGGTGAGCTGGCCATGGCCCACAACGGCAACCTTACCAATGCCGCCGCCCTGCGTCGTGAGCTGGAGGCCGAGGGCGCCATTTTCCAGACCACCACGGACTCCGAGGTGATTCTGCACCTGCTGGCGCGCAGCCGCGGGAAAAGCCTGGAGGAACGCGTCCTGGAGGCGCTTCCCCGCTTGCAGGGCGCCTTCAGCCTGGTATTCCTAACGCCGGACGGCATGGTTGTTGCGCGGGATGCCCACGGCTTCCGCCCGCTGGCCATGGGCGAGCTGGACGGCCAGCCGGTCTTCGCCAGCGAATCCTGCGCCTTCGACATCATTGGCGCCCGCACCATCCGCGATGTGGAGCCCGGTGAATTGCTGCTGGTGAATGGCGGCCCCCTGCGCAGCATCCAGGCGCTGGAGGGCGCGCGCCGCTCCCACTGCATTTTCGAGTTCGTCTATTTCAGCCGGCCGGACTCCAAGATCTTCGGCGAGAATGTGGACAAAACCCGGCGCAAGCTGGGCAAGACCCTGGCCACCGAACATCCCGCCGAAGACGCGGACATTGTGCTGCCCGTGCCGGACTCCTCCAACACGGCGGCGCTGGGCTACAGCCGTCGCAGCGAGGCCAAGTTTGAACTGGGCCTGATCCGCAACCACTATGTGGGCCGCACCTTCATCCGTCCGGGACAACAGAGCCGCACCGATGGCGTGCGTTTGAAGTTCAACGCGGTGGAGGGCGTGCTAAGGGACCGCAGCGTGGTCCTGGTGGATGACAGCGTGGTGCGCGGCACCACCATGATCAAACTCATCCGCCTGCTGCGCGAGGCCGGCGCCCGCCAGGTGCATGTGCGCATTGCCAGTCCGCCGGTACGCTTCCCCTGCTATTACGGCATGGACTTCCCCGATGAGAATGAACTGGCCGCTGCCGGCCGCAATGTGGATGAACTGTGCCTCCACCTGGGAGCGGACTCCCTGCGCTTCCTGAGCCTGGAGGGCATGCTGGAGGCCACGGGCATGCGCGCCTCATCCTTCTGCACGGCCTGCTTTTCCGGCATTTACCCTGAAGAAATTGTGGACGCCGGCATTCCCGCCGGACTCAGACCGCCCAGCCACTTGCCCGGCTTGCGGTCTGCAAGCCCCCCAAACATGGAGGAAAGCCCATCGTGAGCGAGGGAAGCTTCCGTTTGCCCGATGAACACCTGGAGAAGGCCAAGGAGATTGCCGCCCGCCACCGCACCCGGCGCAGTTGCCGCGTGTGCTACGAGCGCGGCTGGACCGGCGTGGCCCAGGACAACACCATTGTACTGTGCCACAAATGCGTGGACGCGGAGAAGGCCTTCGCCGACTGGAAGGAGCATGTGGCCGCCCACGAGGAGCTAAGGGCCGAGTACGCCGAACTCTTCCAGGAACCGGAGGACGGCCAGCCGGAGAGCCAGTCATGAAGATCCTCATCGTGGAGGATGACGGCGGCAGCCGCGCCATCCTGGAGGAGCATCTGCAGGCCCGGGGCTGGCACGCGCTCTGCGCCGCCACCGTGGACGAGGCCAGGCGCATGGTGCGAGCCGAGTCCTTCGACCTCATTCTGACGGACATCCATTTGCCGGGCGCGGAAGGCACGGAGCACATCCGCGGCTTCTGCCAGGGCAGCTGCCCGGTGGTGGTGATGACAGGCTTTCCCACGCTGGAGACCTGCCTGGACAGCATCCAGCACGGTGCGGCCGCCTACCTGGTGAAGCCCTTCCGCGTGGCGGAGTTCGTGGGCATCGCCGAGCGGGCCATGCAGCGCAGGGGCGAGGCGGCGCGCGTGATTGTCCTGGAAAACCGCGTGCGCGAGCTGGAGCAGGAGCTGGCCCGGCTGCGCGCACCGCTTGATGCCTCCGCCGCCCCGGACGCCCAGGCTGGAGCATGATGGAGAGCGGTCAGCTGGCCATGCACGGGGAGGGCACGCCTCTTCCCCTGGGCGACGCTGCGCGTGAGATGGAGCTGCGCATGCTGGAGATGACCCGGGAGCTGGAGATCAAGGATCGCCTGCTCACCGGCAACATCCTGCAGATGGAGCGCCTGGCCGGCAAGCTGCGTCAAATCCTTGCCTCCATGTCCAGCGCCGTGCTTATGATCGAGCTGGATGGCTACCTGAGCGAGGCCAATCCCCGCGCCCGCCAACTGCTGGGCATTGGCGACGACCTGCCCATGCTGGCGGCCAATGTGCTGCCGGAACCCCTGCAGAACATCGTGGACGAGGTGGTGGGCGAGGGGCGCCATGTCAGCCTGGACGCGCTTATCCTGGAAGGCCCGCAGGGCTCCAAGACCGTGCGCGTGGAGTGCCGTCTGGTGCGGGATGACATGGGCCATCCCATCGGCGTTTTGCAAATGCTGGACGACCAAACCCACTTGGTCTACATGGAGCGGCGCCTGGAGCAGAGCCGCACCCTGGCCGCCCTGGGTGAAATGGCCGCCAGCGTGGCCCACGAGCTGCGCAATCCCCTGGGAGGCATTGGCGGATTCGCTGCCCTGCTCAAGGACACGCTTCCCCCCGAGGGCGATGCCTTCCGCTACGCCACCAAGATCATTGAAGGGGTGAATGGCCTGAACAAGGTGGCCACCAACCTGCTGGCCTACACGCGCACGGTGGACGCGCGCCTGCAGCGCCTGGAGCTGCGCACCCTCTTGCGCGAAGTGCTCAGCTTCATCCAGATCGAAATCGAGCAGGAAGGCCTTCCCCTTGGCCTTGAGGTGGAGCTGGGCAGCCGCGAGCTGCCCGTGCGCATGGACCCCGAACTGATGCGCCAGAGCTTCCTGAACCTGCTCAAGAACGCCGTGCAGGCCTTTGAACGGCATGAGGGCCGTCTGGGCCTAAGGGTGCGCACCATCAGCGATGGATCCGGCCTGGAGCGCGTGGAAGTGGATGTGTGGGACACGGGGCCGGGCATTCCGCCACAGCTGCAGGCCAAGCTCTACAACCCCTTCTTCACCACGCGGGCCAAGGGCACGGGTCTTGGCCTGTCCATTGTGCGCAAGAATGTGGAGCTGCACGGGGGCGAAATCCGCCTGCGCTCTGCGCCGGGGGAGGGGAGCTGTTTCACCGTCTGCCTGAATCTGGCGGATGAGGAGTAGGGAAGAAGGGGCCTCCGCGGGCCCGCAGGACTAGCGTCGGAGAGCATCATGGGCGAGAATACGGCCAGTCGCCGTGTGCTGGTGGTGGACGACGAGAAACTGATCCGCGAGCTTCTGGAGGAGGGGCTGGGCCGCCTGGGCTACCAGGTGCGCTGCGCTCCCGGCGGCCGCGAGGCGCTGGCCCTGCTGGACCGCGAAGCGGCGGATGTGGTGCTCAGCGACATCAAGATGGACGGCATGGACGGCTACGAGTTCGTGGGCGAGCTGCGCCGCCGCCAGCCGGAGCAGCTGGTGATCATGATGACCGCCTACGGAAGCGTGGAGAGCGCCATCAAGGCCATCAAGCTGGGCGCCTTCGACTATCTGCAAAAGCCCTGCATGGTGGCGGAAGTGGAACATCGCCTGCGCAAGGCCTTCGAGCACCGCGATCTGCTGATGGAGACGCGCATGCTGCGCGGCCGCCTGGAGGGACGGGAGGAGTTCGGGCGCATTGTGGCGCGCAATGCCGCCATGAAGCAGATCTTCGACACCATCCGCACCGTGGCGCCTTCCGGTTCCACCGTGCTCATCCAGGGCGAGAACGGCACGGGCAAGGAGCTGGTGGCCCGCGCCCTTCATCATTACAGCGACCGCGCCGACAAACGCTTCGTGGCCAAGAACTGCGCGGCCATTCCCGACGCCCTGCTGGAAAGCGAGCTCTTCGGCCATGTGAAGGGAGCGTTCACCGGAGCCATCAGCGAGCGCAAGGGCATTTTCGAGGAGGCCGACGGCGGCACCCTCTTCCTGGATGAAATCTCCGAGATGCCCATCAACCTGCAGAGCAAGCTGCTGCGCGTGGTGCAGGAGGGCGTGCTGAACCGCGTGGGCAGCAACGAGGACATCCGCGTGGATGTGCGCCTCATCAGCTCCACCAACCGGGACATCAAGACCGAGGTGGCCGAGGGTCGCTTCCGCCGGGATCTCTACTACCGCCTGAATGTGATTCCCATTCTGCTGCCACCCTTGCGCGACCGCCTGGATGACATTCCCCTGCTCGCGGAGCACTTCCTGAAGAAGTGCAACCAGCGCATGGGTCGCAGCATCATGGGCATTGACGAGAGCGGCATGCGGTCCCTGATGACGCGCCGCTGGGAAGGCAATGTGCGCGAGCTGGAAAATGTGGTGGAGCGTGCCGTGGTCATGAGCACGGGCGCCATGCTGGACGCCGCCTCCTTCCGCACGCTGGACCAGTTGGCGGAGGATGGCGGGGATTTCGAGCTGCCGCCCACGGACATCACCGTGCATGAGATGGAGAAGCGCCTCATCCTGTCCACGCTGAAGCGTTACCAGAACAACCGCACGCGCACGGCGGAGGTGCTGGACATCAGCATCCGCACCCTGCGCAACAAGCTCAACGAATACCGCGCCGCCGATCCCGGACTGAGCGCCATCATCGACAAGGGCGCCATCGAGGGCGGCGACTAAGGGAGGGCAACGCCATGGCAAAGGCTTCCTCCCACCGCTGGTGGCTGGCTGTTCCGGCGGCCTTCCTGCTGGCCCTTGCCCTAAGCCTGTTGGATGCTTCCACCTTTGGCCTTGAATCGCGCAGCCTGGATTTACGCTTCCAGTTGCGCGGCCCACGCCCTGTGGGCCAAAGTCCCCTGGTGCTGGTCACGGTGGACAACCGCAGCTACAAGGACTTGAACCAGCGCTGGCCCTTTTCCCGCCACTATTTCGCCCGGGCCTTGCGCAATCTGAAGCGCATGGGCGTGGAACTCATCGTGCTGGACATCCAGTTCACGGAGGAGGTGGCGGGGGACAGCGCCGGTCTGGCGGATCTGGCCCTGGCGGTGCGGGAGTGCGCGCCCGTGGTGCTTTCCGGTGAATTGGTCTACGAGCGTAGCGGCTACCAGCGGCTGGACAGTCCCTTGCCCCAGTTGCTGGCCACGGGGCAGCCCTGGGCCCTGGTGAACGATTTGAGCGATCCCGACGGCGCCAGCCGCCTCTACCCACTCTTCCTGCCCGATCCCGGCGACAGCCGCCCGCGCCCGGTGCTGGGCGCGCGCCTCATCTACACCCTGGACAGTCTGAAGGGACGCGGAGGAAGGCTGGACTTTGGGGAGATCCAGCGTGGCCACCGCTCCCTGGGCACCCGGGAGATCCGCCTGGAGCCGGGCCTGGCCAACGCCATTCGCATCAACTACTACGGGCCGGCGGGCAGCTGGACGCACTATTCCTTTTCAGACATCATGGACGACGCGGGCTTCACCTTGGCGGACCCGGACCAGGACACGGACTATGTGGAGCAGTTCGCCGACACGGCTCTTTACAACATGCTGTGGCCGGGAGAGCCTCATCCCTTCCAGGGAAAGGTGGCCCTGGTGGGTGTCAGCGCCACGGATCTGCACGATGACAAACGCACGCCCTTTTTCGCCTACCAAGGCCTGCGCCAGCTCATGCCCGGGGTGGAGGTGCACGCCCACGCCGTGCAGACCATGCTGGACGGGGCCTGGATTGTCAATCCCCTGGCCGGTGGGTGGGCCTGGTTGCTGCTGGGCCTGATGGCCCTGGCCGGGTCGTGGATCACCGGGCGGCTGGGCCCCGTGCGCGCACTGCTTCTGCTCCTGGTGATGGTGGCCATGTGGCTGGGGCTGGCCCAGTGGCTCTTCGCTTCACACAACATCTGGCTGGAAGTGGTGGCACCGCTCTTCGCGCTGGCCTCGGCCTGGACGGCGGGTGTGGTGCTGCACTTCCTGCAGGCGCGGCGGGAGCGCGCACAGATCCGCGGCATGTTCGCCCAGTATGTGCCGGAAGCCGTGGTGGCGGAACTCATCAAGAATCCGGATTTGCTGGTGCTGGGTGGTGAGGAGCGCGAAATGAGCGCACTGTTCAGCGATGTGGAAGGCTTCACTTCCATTTCCGAGCACTTGAGCCCCACTCAGTTGGTGGAGTTGTTGAACGAGTACCTCACGGAGATGACCCAGTGCATCACCGACGAGGGTGGCATCATTGACAAATATGAAGGCGACGCCATCATCGCGGAGTTCGGCGCGCCCATCCCCTGTGAAGACCACGCCCCGCGTGCAGCCCGGGCGGCCTTGCGCATGCAGGAGCGCCTGGCGGAAATGCGCCAGGACTGGGCGCGGCGCGGCAAGCCTCAATTGAAGGCCCGCGTGGGCATCAATTCCGGCACCATGGTGGTGGGCAACATGGGCAGCCGGCAGATTTTCGATTACACGGCCATGGGCGATGCCATGAATCTGGCCAGCCGCCTGGAGGGCGTGAACAAGTTCTACGGTTCCTACATCCTCTTGTCCGGTGAGAGCTGGCGCCGCCTGGATGGCCGCTTCCTGGGCCGCCAACTGGACGCCGTGCGCGTGAAGGGCAAGCGCGAGGCGGTGGACTTGTGGGAAATCCTGGGCAGGGCCGATGGCTCCGATGCCAAGCTTCAGGAAGCACGCGCCAGTCGCTGGCGGGAGGCGCGGGAACGCTATCTGGCGCGGGATTTCGCCGCTGCCCTGGCGGCCTTTGAGGCCTTGTCCCGGGAGCTGCCGGAGGATGGTCCTCCCCAGGCCCTGGCGGCCCGCTGCCGCGCCTTCCTGGAAAGTCCACCCCCCGCAGATTGGGACGGGGTGCAAACCATGACGGAGAAGTAGGTGCGCGGCCTGTTTCTGTTTTGCCTGCGCCGCCTGCCCTTTGGCGCAGTGGAGCTTCTGGGCGCTTTCCTGGGCTGGCTGTGGGCCTGGCTGGTGCCGGTTCGCCATGGCCTGATGCTGCGCAATCTGGCCCTGGCCTTTCCTGACAAGGACAAGGCCTGGCGCCGCCGCGTCATGCGGGGCTGCGCGCGCCACTTCGCCATCATGGGCCTGGAACTGCTCTGGCTGCCTCGCATGGATGCCCGGTGGCAAGAGCGCCATGTGCGTTTCACCAATGCCGCTTTGGCCCATCGTCTGCTGGAGCGGGGCAAAGGCCTCATTGGCGTGGGCGGCCACTTTGGCAATTGGGAAGTGATGGGCGCCGCCTGCGCGGGCTTGGGCATTCCGGTGGGCTACATCGTGAAACGCATCCACAATTCCTGGCTGGACGATGCGGTGAACAACGGCCGCCGCAGCCATGGGGTGGACATTCTCTTCACCAAGGACGCCGGGCGGGGCGTGCTGCGCTTCTTCCGCGAAGGTCGCCTGGTGGCCTTCCTTTCCGATCAGGATGCCCGGTCCCAGGGCGTGTTTGTGCCTTTTTTCGGCCACCCGGCGTCAACCCCGCGCGGCGCCGCGGTCTACACCTTGCGGCTGGGCGTTCCCCTGATGTTCGTCAGCTGTCTGCGTCTTCCCGGCGGGCATTATGAAGTGGAGTTCGTGGAGGTGCCGCTGGAGGAGGACTGGACCCACTGCGACGAGCATGTCACGGCCTTGACCGCGCGCTACACCGCACTGCTGGAGGAGCGCATCCGCCGCAATCCCGAGCAGTGGTTTTGGATGCATCGCAGGTGGAAGAGCACGCCAGAGAGCCTTTGAGGCGATCATTCCCCACCACAGTTGCTCTCGCCCTCGAGCCTCGATTTCCTTCCCAGCGCAGCGGTTCTCCGTCTCGGCTGATATGTGAAGCGCCCGCCCAGGGCCCATTTGCATGCGTGTTGAACGGGCAGGACTCCACCTTGAGCGCTGTCAATTCCGTTCCGGAGTGTCGCTCTGGCAAGACGATTCGCTTGACTGCGCTCTCGTGCATGGTGATGCTGTTTAGGTGGGTAGACGGGCACCGGCACCACACCGGCACCACACCGGCACCACACCGGCACCACACCGGCACCACACCGGCACCGCACCGGCACCACACCGGCACCGCACCGGCACC
>CAIWAD010000287.1 GCA_903910645.1 uncultured bacterium
CATCATCCTGGTGGCTCTCTACTTCATCCAGGATCAGCGGCTTGGCCGTCTGGCGGGTGAGCAGCTCACGCGCATCCTGGGCGCGCCTGTCTCCCTGCGCTTGGAACGCAGTGGAGTGGACCACTGGGTTCTGCGCCACTTGGCCGTGGGAGACAGCCTGGACGGGGCTTCCTTCGTGGAGCTGGAGGAGTTGGGCCTTCACCTGCGCAGCGCCCGTTTGTGGGATCGCCGCTTCTGCCTGGATTCCCTGGTCATTGCCGGCCTAAGCTTGAATTTGCGCTGGGAGGACAGCCTGCTGCTGCCAAGCTGGCTTCCCACGGGTGACAGCGCCGCCACGGAGGACAGCGCGGCCACGGATCCCATGACTCTGTTGCGCCTGCTGGCGGACAAAGGATGGGGAGTGGATTCCTCCCGTCTGGTGCTGCGCGGCCTGCGACTTGCCCTGCGTGGCCATCAGGGAGCGCGTGCACTGGATCTGCGCAGCCCTCCCCTGGATGTGGAACTGCGCACACCGCCCCTGGGCCCTCAGGACCTGCGCGCCATTTCCCGAGGTGAAGTTCCCACCGCTCTGGTGGCCAGCCTCCTAAGCTCCTGGTCCGGCCAATGGGGGCCGGGCGGAGAAGCCGCTGGATTGCGTCCCCTTCCCTTGCCCGCCACTCTCATCAGCACACTGGCTTCCAGCGGACTTGGCCTTGAACAGGACCGGAACCTGCGACAACACATGGCCTTTTCCCTGGACATGGCCAGCGACACCCTGCTCATGCAGGCGGATGCACGGTTGTGGCCCGCTGACTTGAACGCCACCTACGATGGGCGTCCCCTGCCCCTGCCGGAGGAGTTCTCGTCCTCCTTGCGGGTGAAGGTGCCCCTGCGGGCGGAGGCCCTGCAAGCCCAGGGCAACATGAACCTGGCCCTGAGAATGCCCGGCCTTCGCACCAGCGCCCGCGCGCGCTTTGGTGTCAAGGAGAGCGGCACCGGCTGGCGGGCGGATGGAGACTGGTTCCAGGACATGGACCTGGATGGCGCCGCCTTGGGTCCCTTGCTGGCTGCGGTGGAAGCGCCACGCGTGCTGGGGGATCTGCATATGGAGCTGGAGGCCGGCGGCCATGTGGAGCTGGACAGCACGCTCGCGGGTGGGAAGGGCGCCTGGGAGGAAGTTCTGCGCGTGCGCTCGCGCTCCCTGGGATTGCCGGAATACGATGTGCAGCTGGAAGACCTGGAGCTTCGCCAGCGGTTGCAGGCGGGGCTGGACCTGTCGCAGCCCCTGCCCTTGCAGCCCCGGTTGGAGCTGCGCGGTCGTCTGGGCCGTGCGGGCCTTCCCCTGGCGCCATTGGAGGAGCCCCGCCAACTGGACTTCCGGCTGGATTTGACGGGCGGTGGCCCCAAGGACAGTCTGCGTTTGGCGGCGGATCTTTCCGTGGCCCAATGGCAGCAGGGTCGGGTGGATGTGAGCGTGGTGGGCAGCCTGCCCGCCCTTGCCCAATGGATCAAGGACTATGAGCAATGGCTGGACCAGCCCCAGCGTGCCCAGGAGCTTCCCCTGGTGCTGGATGTGGAAAGCAGCCGCTTGAGTCTGGACGGCCTGGATCCCTCCCTGTCCGGAGCCGTGCGGGCAAGCGCCCATGTGTCCTGCGGCCAAGGACTGCGCTTTTGGCTGGATCTGGTGCCCGACGCCCTGGTGGTGCAGGCGGCGGGTGAGAGCATTGCCGCTCCCCTCCACCGCTTGGAGATCCAGGGCGGCGCGCTGTTGGGGCCCCTGGATGCCGCCATTCCCTGGCCGGACACTTTGTGGGCCACTTGTCGGCCGGATCCTTTGCCCCCCTTGGAGCTGAAGCTTAAGCGCATGGGCGACCAGGCCCTTGTGCAGGTGGACTGGGCGCGCCTGGATGTGCCCCGCCTGTTGCATCTCTTGCCCGCCGCCTTCCAGCCCTCCGGCGTGGATGTGTCCGCGGGTCGGGCCACAGTGGGGGCGAAACTGCGTCTGGGGTCAGACGCCATGCCGGTGGAGGGCCGCGTCGCGCTGGATCTGGCGGGCGGTGGGGTGGCGGCTTCCGGATATGCCACTGAAGGCCTGGACATGGGCGTGGTGCTGGATCTGGACACCCTGGGAACGGACTGGAGCCTCAGCGCCCGCGTGGCCACCCTTAGGCAGCAGGAACCCCTGTGGAGTTGGGAAGGCCTGGGTGTGGACGGGGCGGGGAGGCTGGATCTGCCGCTTTCCCTTCTAATGAACGACAGCCTGTGGCTGGATGTGGGTCGTGGCGGCTCCCTGGCGGCCGGGGGAGACCTGCGCTTCGATCTGGCCTCGCTGGATCTGGCGGGCAAGGCCAGTCTCCGTCTGGATGACTGGCGCGGCTACCTGCCGGACCTACTCACGGTGGAAGTGGCCATGGGCGGGAAGCGTCAGCTGCGTCCCTGGCCCGGCTTGCGGATGACCGGGCGCAGCAGCCTTCAGCAGCGCCTGGAGCGGCGGGCGGACGGCCTGTTCCAGGTGCAGGGGCGCATGGCCTGCCGTCTGGATTCGGTGAACTGGCAGCAGAGTGCCCGGGTGGAGGATCTGGTGCTGGATCTGCCCTTCAGCCAGCTCTTCGCCCTGGAACCCCAGTTCAACCTGCCCACGGATGCCCGTTTGCAGCCGGTGGACTGGAACGGTCTGCGCTCCAGGGAGCGCAACCTGCCGGACTTTGCGCCGGGCTATGCGCGCCTGGGCAAGGAAGAGGATGGCCGTGGCTGGCCCTTGCGCATGGGAAAGGCGCGCTACGACTCCTGGTCGGTAGAGAACCTGGTGGCCGATCTGCGCATTGGACAGGGACGACTGGATCTGCCGGAGTTCCGCTGCGCCCTGTTTGGCGGTGGAGCCCGGGGCGCTCTGCGCGTAGTGGGCCTGGACAGTACCAGTTATGCCCTGGACTGTTCTCTCATTGGATTGGACAGCCGCTACTTCCAGTTCGGCGACCGACTGGGTGGAGGCGCGGGCAGCCACGGGCTGGTGAATGCCGTGATGCATCTGGAGGGCGCCGGCCTGGATCTGGGCGCCCTGGATCGTTTGCAGGGTCAGTTGCGCATGCCGGATCTGGACCGCCAGGTGACCTTGAACCTGTTGGGAGCGCTGGATGCCCAGGGCGTGGATCCCAGCATTGGCAAGGTGAAGCGTCTGCTCTCACTGCCGGGCTTCCGCTACCGTGTGGAGCGGGTGGATTTCGACGTGGCCCACGGTTTCGCCCGTCCCAAGGTGGCGCTGCGCAAAAGCCTCTTCAGCCCATTGCCCGATGTGGACATGCCCATGAGCCCGCTGCCCCTGGGCTTCATGGTGCGCAATTTTGCCCTTAGCCCCGAGGAGGCTCCCTGATGAGGACAAGCCCTCACGTGATCCCCGCCATCTGCGGAATCTTGTTGACCCTGCTCGGGCAGTCCTGTTCCCTGCAAGCGCCGGAGATCAAGGTCACCGGCGAGCGCAGCCTGTTGGAGAAGCAGGTGCTGGGCACTTACCAGAGTTTTGGACGGGACTTGTGGATGGCCACCAGTCTGCGCGGCCTGCCGGACAGCATGGCCACTGGCGGCGACAGGGAGAATCTGCTGAAGGCCATCCGTCGCCGCCGCTTCAATCGGGACGATCGCCTGCGTCTGCTGGCTGGTGGCTGGCTGGGCGAGGCGGGCAGCGGCCTGCTTGTGGAGCGCGGCGAGGGCCTTGCGCCCCCCCCCGACGCGGAGCGTGAGCTGCTGGCGCGCCTGATGCGTCAGGAGAATCAGGATCGCCAAGTGATGCTCTCCCGCCTGGAACGCCTGCACCCGGAGCAGGACAGGGATGAACTGGTGCGCATCTTCGCCGGCATCCAAATGGACGAGGCCCCAAAGGGGGCGTGGGTGCAGGGTGCCCAGGGCGACTGGACACGCAAATGAGCTTTTGCGCGCATCTCTGGTTGCGAAGCCGAATGGGGCTTCTGGCCCTTGTGCTCCTTGGTCTCTTGCCAAGTGCGACCCCCGCCATGGCGGCGGGGCGTGACTGGCTGGATGCGCCCCAGGCTCGACCGGAACTGGACACGCTGTTGGCTCCACCCGGGCGGCCCCTGGGTGGCCGCGATGTGGAGCAGGATCCCGCCCTCTCCCCAAATGGACGCTGGCTGGCCTATGCGGCCCTGGCCGATGGCAACTGGGACATCTGGCTGCGCGACTTGCAGGCCGGTCCCGGTGAAGCGCCCCGCCGCTTGACCACCCATGTGGCGGCGGACCTGCGTCCCTCGTTCAGTGCCGACAGCCGCAGCCTGCTCTTTGTCACCCAGCGGGAGGATGTGGCGGGAGATGTATGGGAGCTGCCCCTGCAGCGCAGGCCGGGACGCTTGAAACTTGGCGAGGCCAGGGCCCTGCTGCGCCGGCCCGGCGCCCAGGATCATCCTTTCCGTGACGCCACCGGCGCCCTGGTTTGGGAAGAGGAAAGCGCCGCCGGTCCCCGTGTCATGCGGCGGGCGGCCAGGGGCGGCATCCTTGAGATTGCCTGCCCGGCCTCTTTGCCCCGGGTGGGCCATGGCGGGCTCTATTTCATTCGCCCGCGGGAGGATGGGGAGGAGCTGGCCTTCGTGGCGGACTCGCTTATGGGCAACCCCACTCCTGTGGCAGAGCAGATATGGAAGGCGCCGGCCGGCCTGCTGGATTTCCAGCCTGGCCCCGAGGAGCGCTTGTGGGTGTGCACGCTGGAGGATGGTCCGGCCCTGCCCGGCAGGGAGCTGGCTCTTCCCAGCCAGGTCTGGCAGTTGCCACGTGATGGCCGCCGCCCGCCCCGGCCTCTGCTGGAGCGCGGAAAGGCTCCGCGGCAAATCAGCATTGCCCGTGGCCGCCTGGTGCTTACCGCCGATGGCCGACCCAGCACGCTGTGGCTGGAGGATGCCGAGGGCCGCTTCCCCGTGGGAGGGACGCCTGGAAAATCCTCCGACCCACCCGTGGGCGCAGGCACCTGGCTTGAACTGGCTCGTCGTTACGAGGGTGATGAACTGGGCCTTCCCTTGCTGCAGAGCATTCAGGCCGCCTGGCCGGGCAGCAAGGCTTCCGATGATGCCGCCCTGCGGGAAATCCGCCTGCGCATGCTTGCCCAGGAGGATTCCACCGTGCTGCTGGACCGCATTTCCCAGCTGCGTGGATGGTTGGGTGCTCCGGATGCCATGCAGCGTCTGGCCGCCCTGGAGCTGGAGTTGCGTCTGCGCGATGGACTGGAGAGCCTGGCCCCACTGAATCAGCTTGCCGCCACAGCCCGTCAAGAGACACTGCCTGGTGCCGTCGCCGAGGCCGCCCTGGCCATGGCCCGCCTGGAGCTGGGTCGCCAGCATCCCCAGCGCGCCATTTCCGCCCTGATGGAGTTTGAGACGCTGCCCGACACCCTGCCCGAGCAGGCGGATGCCCTCATGCTGCGTGTGCGGGCCTGGGAGGAAATGGGGGAGTTTCCCGCCGCGCGGGGAGCCCTGGCCCAATTGGCCACGCGCCATCCCCACCGCCCCGAGCTGCTGGCGGAATGGTTGCGCAGGGATTTGGCCGCCTTGGACGGCCTGCCTTCCAGCCGTGCCCGCCTGCGTTTGCGTGAACGGCTGGAGGATTTGAAGGGCATTCCCGCCCTGCACATGGCCCTGATGGTGGAGCTGGCCCGCCGGGAGGCTGATGCGGGCCGGGATGGCCGCACGGTGGCGCGGGAGGATCTACGGCTGGTGCTGGAGCAGGATCC
>CAIWAD010000288.1 GCA_903910645.1 uncultured bacterium
CGCAGGCATTTGATTGTGGGAACGAACATGGAAACGCGACGCATTGCCGCCGCCACGCTGGGCTGCAAACTCAACCAGTACGAGACCGAGGCCGTGGTAGGCCAATTCCTTGCCCTGGGCTGGCACAGCGTGCCGGTGGAGGAGGAGGCGGACCTGGTGCTGGTGGACACCTGCACCGTGACCGATCGGGCGGATCAAAAGGCGCGGCACCTGGTGCGGCAAATCATTCGACGCAATCCCCTTGCCGTGGTGGTGGTGATGGGCTGCTACAGCCAGGCCGCCGCGGAGGAACTGGCGCGCATTCCCGGAGTGGACTACATCGTGGGCACCGGAGAGAAGCGCGCCTTGGCCCAGCGGCTGGGCGAGCCGGAAAAGCAGGCCGAGGCAGTGGTGATGGTGGCTCGTCCCGGAGGCCGGGAGGATCGTGAGCTGCTGGCCCTGGATAGCTTTCAGCGCCAAACCCGCGCCTGGCTGAAGATCCAGGATGGCTGCGATGTCTTCTGCAGCTTCTGCATCATTCCCTTCACCCGGGGCCGCAGCCGCAGCATGTTGCCGGAAGCCGTGCTGGAGCAGGCCAGGCGCCTGCTGGATGGCGGATTCGTGGAGCTGGTGCTCACCGGCGTGCACATGGGTGACTATGGCCGCGACCTGGATCCTCCGCGCAGTCTGGCATGGCTGTGCGCCCGCCTGCTGGAACTGCCCGGCCTGCGCCGCCTGCGCCTTTCATCCATTGAACCCTGGGACATCACGGACGAACTGCTGGCCACCATGGCCGCCGATGCCCGCTTCTGCCCACATCTGCACACCGCCCTGCAATCAGGATCGGACGAGATCCTGAGCGCCATGGGCCGTCGCATAGATGTTGGAGGCATCCAGCGACTGTTCGAACGAGTGGAACATTTTCTGCCCGGTGCGGGCTTGGGCAGTGATCTGATTTGCGGCTTCCCTGGCGAGACAGAACGCCACGCGGAGGAGACCTTCCGTCTTGTGGAGGCGTCACCCCTGGGCTACTTGCATGTGTTTCCCTACAGCAGGCGCTCGGGCACCAAGGCGGCCAAGTTGCCCGATCAGCTCCCCGTGGCCGAAAAGAAGGCGCGCTGCCGGGAACTGCTGGAGCTGGGACAACGCCTGCAGGCCAAGTCCCACGCTCATGCCTTAGGTCAGGTGGCGGAGGTGCTGCTGGAACACGGGTCGGCATCCCGTCCGGCAGAGGGACCGACCATCCTATATGGCTACACGCCGGATTACCTGCGAGTTGAGTGCACGCTGCCCGACCATGTACCCGTGCAAGAGGCGGCCGGTCGCCTGCTGCCTCTGCGTCTGGTGGAGGATGCCGGAGAGCATCTGCGCGGGGAATGGACGGCTTTCGCCATGGCGCATGCAAAGACCCATCCTTAGCTTGATCCTTGCTTGCCTTGCCAAGCAACCACACCATGTTGAAGGAAGATTCATGACGCACCTGAGCACTCTCCTCTTGTCGCTGGGCCTGGCATCCACCGCCCTGGGCAGCCTGCGGGAACTTCCCCTGCCCCAGGCCGGCGCGCGCCTGATGGACCAGGATCGGCCATCCATGAGCCCGTCCTGGCAGGCTTTCGCCCGGGAGGAGGGATGGCAAGTGGCGGATTGGGACAAGCACCACGCCTTTCCCCATCGCGCCTTCGGCCCGGGACTGAGCCTGCCCGGTGGTCCCATCAAGGATGGCGCGGATTTGGATCATCGCCTGCGGACCTTTCTGGCCAATCACCCGGATCTGCTGAGCGGCGGGCCCAATGGCGGGCCGGAACAGTTGAAGGCCGCCCATCTGGCCCGCCACGGAGATCTGTGGTACGCCTTGTACCGGCAAAGCTGGCAAGGCCATGAGGTGGCGGAGTCGGAACTGCTTTTCCGGGTGAAGCCGGATGGACGCCTGGTGCTCATGGGCAGCGATCTGTTCCCCATCATCCAGGCGCCGGAACCCACGCTGGGCGCCCGGGAAGCGGAAGCCGCCGTGCGTGCCCTGGCGGCGCCCCTGGCCTTGCGCGGGGTCCAGGTGGAGGAGGACTGGGTCCTGTTGCCTCTATTGGGAGCGAAGGGCTTCGAGCATCGTCCCGTGTGGCCATGCCGCGTGGTGACGGAAGATGCGGAGCAGGTGTGGCGCGTGTTCATTGACGCCCTCACGGGGGAGCCGCGCTGGGCCTTCAACGAGGTGCGCCATGTGACCGTGCAGGGTCATCTGATGGGCATTGTGGAAGAGGAACAGCCCGCCGATGCGGACACGCCGCATCCCTTGCAGCACCTGCGCCTGAGCCTGAACGGCGAGGAATTCCACACCAACGCCGATGGCAGCTTCACCCATGAAACCAACCAGACCGGACCCTGGCTGCTGGAGGGTGGCCTCTACGGACGCTTCGCCAATGTGGATCGCCAGGATGGCGCCGACGGTGCTTTCAGCCTGGAGCTGGCGGAGAACGGCCAGACCCTTACCGTGGGCACCAGCGCGGCCCAGCTTGTGGAGTTGGACGCCTACCACCACACCAGCCGCGTGCATGATTTCATCACCAACATGGATCCGGGCTTCACCGGCTTGAACGAGCCCCTTACCGTGCGCGTGAACATTGGTCAAACCTGCAATGCGTATTGGGACGGCAGCAGCATCAACTTTTTCCAGGAAGGTGGGGGCTGTCCCAACACCGGGCGCGTGGCGGGCGTGGTCTATCACGAGTACGGTCACGGCATCAACGACCGTCAGTATCTCCAGGGTGGCGCCCAGTGGGGCATGACCAACGGCGCCATGCACGAAGGGCTGGCGGATGTCACGGCCATCTACCTGCAGAACGAGCATTTCGTCTCGCCGGGCTGGTTCATCCGCGAACTGGACAACGGCAACCATTATCCGGAGAGCATCCAGAACGAGGTGCACTACGATGGCCTGATCATTGGCGGGGCCATGTACGATCTGAAAATGGCGCTGGGACTGGAAGCTGTGACGCCACTGCACCATTTCGCCCGTTGGGGCGTGCCGGATGATGCGGACCTGGGTCGCGCCTCCTTCGAGTATTTCCTGGAAATCCTGCTGCTGGACGATGACGACGGCGACCTGGGCAACCTTACGCCGAACTTTGACGCCATCAACACCGCGTTCAATGCCCATGGCATCGGGTCGGATTTGACCTGGATGGGCACGGACTTCACCCTGCTTGAGCCGCCGGTGATCAATCCGCCCCTGCAAGCCCTGCCCTTGAGTGCGCTGCTGGAGGCCCCGGCCTTTGTCACGCCCCAGGCCGTGCGCGTGCACTGGTGGGTGGCAGGCGGTGACACGGCCACTGTGGATCTGGTGGACGCGGGGAACGGGGAGTGGACGGGCGAGTTGCCCGGCCAGCCCTGGAACACGGTCGTGCTCTTCTACGCGGAAGTGGAGAACGAGGCCGGCGTGGAGCTGCTCAGCCCGCCCGGCGCGCCTGGGCAGGTCTTCCGCACGCGCTTCGTGTGGAATGCCGGCCTGGCGGTGGACTTCGAGGATGTTCCCGGCGCTGAAGCCCTGAACGACGTGTGGCAATGGGGCCAGCCCCAGGACGGTCCGGGGGCCGCTTTTGAGGGCGAGCGCTGCTGGGGCACCAATTTGGGCGGCAACTACCCGGACATGAGCATCTCCCGCCTGGTGGTGTTGGAACAGGATGTGGAGGACGAGGATCAGGTCATCGTCAGCCTGCGCCACTGGATGGCCGTGGAGGAGGGCTGGGATGGTGTGAATGTGGAAATGAGCTTGAACGATGGGGATTGGCAGCTCATCACGCCGCTGACGGGTTACGACTTCACCACGCCGGACAACAACGCCCTGCCCTTTGTGCCGGCTCTCACCGGCTTCACCAATGGCTGGGAGGAGCTCAGCTTCGATTTGACGGAGCTCACGCATCCCGGGGATCGCGTGGCTCTGCGTCTGAATCTGCTCACGGACACCTATGTGACCGAGGCGGGCTGGTATGTGGATCTGCTGGGCTACCTGGGCTTCCTTAGCCCGGCCAGCATCCGCCACGAGCCGCTGCGGGACACGGAAGACGGCAGCCAGGCCAGCTTCCCGGTGGAGGCCACGGTGAACCAGCCCGGTGCCCTTACGCGCTTCGACCTGCTCTGGCGCGTGGATGGCGGGTCCATCCAGAGCCTGCCCATGGTGGCGGGAGACGACAGCCATGTGGCGGTCATTCCCGGCCCCTTCTGGAACCAGACCATCGAGTATCGCCTGGAAGCGGAGGGAGAGGGCGGTTTTGTGGGCTACCTGCCGGAAGATCCCTCCGCATGGCTCAGCTTCCATGTGGGCACGGACCAGACGCCGCCTTTGGCCTCCTTTGTGGAGGGTCCCGGCGACGCGGCGGGGTGGAGTGCGCGCTGGCCGGTGGTGGTGGAAGCCACCGACAATCTGGCCCTGCCGCTGGAGGCGGTGTGGGTGGAATGGCGCAGCGCCTCCGGCGACTGGCAACATGCCCTGGATCTTGCCCTGCAGGAGGATGGCATGTGGGGCGGCCTGCTGGATTTCTATGAAGGAAATGCCGTGGAAGGGGTGCAGTTCCGCGCCCTGGCCAGGGACGCCTCCACGCAGCACTGGACAGGAAGCAGTGAGACCCGCTCCGTCACCCTGGGCCAGTCCCAGCTGCTGGACAATTTTGAAGATCCCATGTTGAGCCATTGGAGCCTGCAGGGCGTGTTCACCGCCCAGCAGAGCCGCGTGCACGGAGGTTCCTACGCCCTGGGCACGGGCGCCACGGGTTTCTACGATCCCCTGACCAGCGGTCTGGCCACCCTGGAATACGGTCTGGACTTGCGCCATGTAACGGATCCAGCCCTGGTGCTGTGGGAGAGCTGGTTCCTGGAGCAGGGCGATGATGAGGCCTGGATTGAGATTTCCACCGATGGCGGTGAGGACTGGCAGCAGCTGCTCACCCGCACGGGTGGCCGCGCGTGGGGCGAGACGCGTCTTTCCCTGGCCGCATTCGTGGGTGAGGCCGATGTGCGCCTGCGAGTGGGTTTCCAGGCCGACGGCGACAACAACGGATTACACATTGGCTATTTCCTGGACGACCTCAGCCTGTTGAACAACGCGGACACGGCGGTGGAAGAGCCGCTTCCCATGACGCAGGGCTTCCACCTGGGACAGCCCTGGCCCAATCCCTTCAACCCCAGTTGTCGCGTGGAGCTAAGCCTGGCGACGGCGGGTGAGGTGGATCTGGCGCTCTTCAATGTGCTGGGCCAGGAAGTGCGGCGCATCCACCAGGGCCCGCTGGCGGTGGGATCCCATCTCTTCACCGTGGAGGGTGAAGGCATGGCGGCCGGCCTCTATCTGTTGAGGGCCAGCACCGGGAATGGGCAGGAAACCCGTCGCCTGCTCCTGTTGAAATAGGACAAAAGGTGGACCGGCTGGAGATTCTGGAACGCATGCATGTGGTGCTGACGGGCATTCCCGCCGGCCGCGTGCTTAGTTACGGCCGCCTGGCGGAGCTGGCGGGGGCACCTGGCCAGGCCCGCCTGGCTGCCTGGCTCTGCCGCCACTTGCCGGATCCCCACTTGCCCTGGCACCGTGTGTTGTCCTCCGATGGCCACAGCCGCATTCCCGATGAGGAGGCCCGGCGGGAGCAATTCCACCGCTTGTGGCTGGAGGATGTGCCCTTTCGCGCCAGGGAGCAAGTGGACATGGCCCTGGCCTTGTGGCGTCCTGAAGATGAGGATGAAGCCCCCAGCGCCGGATTTTAGACAGACAGGGACGGCGTTTGAACACTGCCGCTGGGGTGCTTGAATGGAAGTTGTTGATTGACAGCATGGTTTCCGGTGGCTCAATTTGGCACGATTCGTGCATTGTCTTTCATCGGCGTTGGTCGTGACCCTTTTCATCGGTTTCTGGTGATGTGGGGATATTGACGGAACCCGATGAAGGATCGGCGCCGATGGATCTGCCCCGCTACGGCAGAGCCCTTTCGGTTTGCCCTAGGACGAATGATCGTCCGCCAAGGAGAAGGTACCCGCCCGAGCCCTCGGGCGGGTTCTTTTTTTATCCCCCCCGCCATGCTCCAAGAGCAGGATTCCCATGGAACTTTCCGGCATTTTCACTTGCCACGCCACCAGCGGCCGAGCCCGCGCCGGCACCCTGCAGCTGCCCCATGGACAGGTCCCCACGCCCATCTTCATGCCGGTGGGCACCCGCGCCAGTGTGAAAACCCTGGACGCCCGGGATGTGGAGGAACTGGGCACGCGCATCCTGCTTGGCAACAGTTACCACTTGTACCTGCGGCCGGGACTGGACATTCTGCGAGAAGCGGGTGGCCTGCATCCCTTCATGCGCTGGCCCGGGCCCATCCTGACGGACTCCGGTGGCTTCCAGGTTTTCAGTCTGGGGGACTTGCGCAAGCTGAAAGAGGAAGGGGCTGAGTTCCGCAGCCATCTGGACGGCAGCCGCCACTTGTTCACGCCGGAAAGCGTGGTGGACATCCAGCGCGCCCTGGGCAGCGACATCATGATGCAGTTGGACGAGTGCCCCCCGGGCCAGTGCGACGAGGCATATGCCTTGCAGAGTCTGGAGTTGAGCGCCCGCTGGGCCCGCCGTGCACGGGAGGCCTGGCTGGGCGGCACGCCGCTTTACGGCCACGCCCAGGCACTTTTCCCCATTGTGCAGGGAGGCACGCACCTGGCCCTGCGGGAACGCAGCATGGAACTGCTCTTGCGGGACCCGTGGCCGGGAGTGGCCATTGGTGGCTTGTCCGTGGGGGAATCCAAGGCGGACATGCGCCGGGTGACGGACCATTGCGGGCGCCTGCTTCCCACAGATCTGCCGCGCTACCTCATGGGGGTGGGCACGCCTGAGGACATCCTGGAGAGCATTGCCATGGGCGTGGACATGTTCGACTGCGTTCTGCCCACGCGCAATGCGCGCAAGGGCACGCTCTTCACATCGGAGGGGCGCTACAATGCACGAGGAGCGCGCCACGCGCGCAGCTTCAACCAGCCCCTGGACCCGGAGTGCGACTGCCTGACCTGCCGCACCTATGACCGGGCCCATTTGCGGCACCTGTACCATGTGGAAGAGTTCAGCGCCATGCGCTTGGGCACCATCCACAACCTGCGCTACTTCCTGCGACTGGTCTTCGGAGCGCGCCAGGCCATCCTGGAGGACCGATACGCGGAGTACATGGAAAAGTGCCTGGCGCCCTATGGCGCCGCCAGTGCGAACGAGGCGCAGGCCCCCGCCCTGTGATACCTTCCATGCGCGGCTTTGCGGCCGCCGGATCTCAACAATCGTGACGCGCGTTCCCCCAAGGAACGCCAAGGTGGAGGCTGCATGCGCATCGTGGTTTGCATGAAACGGGTGCCGGACACGGAAAGCGTGATCCGCATCGCGCCGGATGGTGGAGCCGTGGACACGGCCGACCTGAACTACATCATCAATCCTTATGACGAGTACGCCATCGAGGCCGCCCTCCAGATGAAGGACGCCGACGACAGCGTGCAGGTGCTGCTGTTGACAGTGGGGGAATCCGCCGCGGAGTCCACCATCCGCAAGGGTCTGGCCATGGGTGCCGACGAGGCCGTGCTGTTGCAGGTCCCCAAGGATTTGAGCGATCCCCTGGGCACGGCTCGCTTGCTGGCCGAGTGGCTGAAGGCCAATCCCGCCGATCTGGTGCTGGCGGGAAAGCAGGGTGTGGACTTCGATCACGGCGCCGTGCCGGGCATGGTGGCGGAGCTTCTGGGCTGGGCCGGCGCTTCCAGCGTGTGCGCCCTGGCCTGTGAGGCTTCCCATGCCACGGTGGAGCGTGAAGTGGAGGGCGGCCGCGAACGAGTGCGCCTGCCTCTGCCTTGTGTGATCAGCGCGGACAAGGGCCTGAACGAGCCTCGCTACGCCTCGCTGAAGGGCATCATGGGCGCCAAGAAGAAGCCGCTGGCGGTGGTGGATTGTGCCGCCCAGTCCGGAGCCTTGGGCAGCCTGGAGGCGCCTCCCGCCCGTCCGGCGGGCCGGGTGGTGGGGCAGGGTGCGGCGGCGGCCACCGAGCTGGCGCGCCTGCTGAAAGAAGAAGCGCGGGTCCTTTAGGAGAGCATGACCATGACCATTCTTTGCATCGTGGATGTGGCTGAAGGCCGCGAGCGTCCCGCATCCCGTGAACTGTTGGGTGCCGCCCGCCAGCTGAAGGGAGCACTGGGCTGCCAGGTGCTGGCCCTGGTGCCCGCTTCCGGGGATTTTGCCCATCTGGGAGCCTGGGGCGCCGATGCCGTGCACACCCTGCCCGCCCTGGATGGGGCCTTTTCCAGTGATGCCAGCGCCGCTGTGCTGGCACAGGCAGTGGAAACACTGGGTGGCGATCTGGTGCTGTTCAGCGCCGGAGCCCGCGCCAGGGAGCTGGCTCCCCGTTTGGCCGCCCGGCTTGGCCGGCCCTTGCTGGGTGAGTGCACCCAATTGGATGCCACCTCCGGTCTGGTGGCCACGCGTCCCATTTTCGCCGGCAAAGTGCTGGTGAAGGCGCCCGTGGCCCTGCCGGCCATCCTGACCCTAAGACCCAAGCTTTTCCCTGCGCTGGAGGACGGTTTCGCCGTGGCCAGCCAGAGCCTGGCCCTTTCCCAGGGTGAAATGAAGGCGGTGGTGACGGAACTGCTGGCCGCGGCCGGCGGCAAGCTGGATTTGAGTGAGGCGGACATCATCGTGTCCGGTGGGCGTGGCGTGGGTGGTCCGGAAGGATTCGCCCCCCTGGAATCCCTGGCCACGCAGTTGGGCGCCGCCGTGGGTGCCAGCCGCGCCGCCGTGGATGCGGGCTGGAGGCCCCATAGCCAGCAAGTGGGTCAGACGGGGAAGGTGGTCAATCCCACCCTCTACATCGCCTGCGGCATCAGCGGTGCCATCCAGCACCTGGCGGGCATGAAGAACTCGCGTTACATCGTGGCCATCAACAAGGATCCCGAGGCGCCCATTTTCAAGGTGGCCGACTACGGTATCGTGGGGGATCTTTTTGAAGTGGTGCCTGCACTGGCGGCCGCCCTGGCGTGACCGCGTGACCTCGTGACCTATGGAACAGCACAAAAAAGGGGCCCCGCTTGGGGCCCCTTTCCGTTGACGGGGTGTCAACGATGTCGCGTCACACACAGCTAAAGAGAGGGTTGGCAGGCTACTTCGTCCGTTTTCCGCGGGATGTCATCCAGTGGCATGTCCATCCACCGCGCCGGTTCAGTCCTGCTATTTGCAAGCCATGTGCCAGAAATCTTGCCGCCCAGCTTTTCTTAATGAAAAGTGAAAACCATTGAAAGACAATGGCTTTTACTGAAGAACCCTGTCTGTGCCCTGAATGACTGCCACTTCACCCTCCCCCAGAATTGGGGAAGTGCCCAAAAGCGGGTGAGAAGCCCCACGCGGTGGAGAAGCCCAGCTTACACCCGTTGCCTTTTCCATGCACGAAATGAATCGCTTTCGGGATCTGGACCCCTGGCACGCGGGGCACATCCTTGTCTCAAGGACGAGCGCTGCCGCGGGCTGCTTATCTCTTCAAGCGACGAGCAACCACGGTGGCCAGATCCAGCACCGGCAGCTCAGCCTTGCCCATATCTCCCAAGCCGTCACTGATCATGGTGCGGCAGAAGGGACAGCCCACGCACACGCCCTGGGCGCCCGTGGCCAGCAATTCCTCCGTGCGCACATGGTTCACCCTGCGCCCTTCCGTTTCCTCCATGAAGAGCTGGGCGCCTCCCGCTCCGCAACAGAAGCTGCGGCGCCCATGGCGCTCGGCCTCAAGGACCTGCACGCCGGTGGCGCGCAAGGCTTCCCGTGGGGCATCAATGGCGCTGTCGTCCAGGTAGCGCGACAGGTAGCAGGGATCGTGCCACGCCAGATCCGCAGGCAGGTCGCCACCCGTGCTGTCCAGGCGCAGACGACCCTGTTCCACCAGCTGGCGGATGAACTGGCTGTGGTGGAGAATGGGGATCTCCTTCAGGCGCATATCCTCGCCCAGGGTCTTGTACTCGCCCAGCCCACGGATGCAGTGGGGGCAGGTGCTGACGATGAGGTCCGGAGCCGCTTCGTTGATGAGGGTGGCGTTGTCCATGGCCAATTGCTGGAACAGAAACTCGTTGCCCGCGCGACGGGCGGAATCCCCCGTGCATTTCTCGTCCTTCAACACACCGAAGTCCACGCCGGCGGCCTTGAGCACGGACACGAAATCCAGCGCCACCTTGCGGTAGGCCTCGTCGTAGCGGGCCATGCAGCCCATCCAGTAGAGCACTTTCTGCGAGCCATCGTGAAGAGGGATCTCCGCTTCCTTCAGGAAGGCCGTGGCCGTGGACGGGGCGTGGCGCCAGGGGTTGCCGCTGCGCTCCAGGTTGTCGAACAGCGTGCGCAGGGTGTCGGGGAACTGGCCTTCGCTGGTCAGGCCACGGCGATATTCCTGGATGGTGAGGGGCTGATCGTTGCCCACGGGGCATTGTTCGGCGCAACTGCCACAGGTGGTGCACTGCCACAGCCAGTCCTCGGGAAGCTGGCCGCTGGCCAGGCTGGGTGCCGTGGGATCCGCCAGGAAGCCGGCCTTCATTTTCAGCACAAGCTCCTTGGGATCCAGGGCCTTGCCGCTCTGAGTGGCCGGACAATGCTCCATGCAGCGACCACATTCCACGCAAGCGAAGACGGCCAGGGCGTTTTGCTGATCCAGTTCAGCCAGGGTGGTGACGCCCATTTCCTCCTTCTCGAAATCCAGAGGCTTCAGTTCACCCGGCGTTTCGTTGCGGAAGAACACGCCCGCCGGCCCCAACACCAGGTGCAGATGCTTGGAACGCGGAATCAAGGCCAGGAAGGCCAGCAGCACCACGGTGTGCAGGGTCCAGTTGAGTTCGGCGGCCACGCTGCCTTCCTCAACCCAGAGGTAGTGCTTGGCCAGATAGGTTTGCATGAGCGTTAGAATGAACAGGGCCACCAGGGCGCTGGTGCCGGAGAGCTGGCTTCCCAGCTCGCGGGGGCGCAAGACGAAACGGCGAAAGGCCAGGTAGAGGATTCCCGCGCTGGCCGCCCAGGCAAACAGCGCCACCAAGCCCTGGAAGAGGTCGTGAAAGAGGCCCGCCGTGGGCAGGATGCCGTGGGGCAACCAGATGTGGCTCAAGTGGTCCAGGCTCTCCAGCCCAAAAGCCAGGAAGGCCCACAGGAGAAAGGCGTGGGCCAACCCCGGCAGCGGCCGATGGCGAATGACCTTGCTCTGCAGCAGCACTTCCCGGGCCACCCGCGCCCAGCGTCGTTCCGGTCGATCCCAGGGCAGGGGCCCTTTGGCTTTGTGCACGGCCACCAGGCGCCGCTGCAGTTCTTTCCAGAACATCAGGATGGAGAGCGCCAGCGCCGCGCTGAAGACCACGCCTTTCATCAGCCAGAACGGGGTTGACATGAGGGCTCCTTGGAATGGACTTCACGGGCCTGTGACCCATTGCCTGCCGCCTTGGCTCCGCACGGGTGTCCATCGCTCCTGCCCAACGCCAGGGGCGCGCATCGTCACCAGGGCTGAACCATTGCCGTTAAATGGTTAATATCATGAAGCGATTGCCACGGGTGCAAGCTGGCCCCAACAGGAAGGTCCCCACGCGCATGAATTCCCTGGGAAGCCCCCTCCCAAACAGCGAGGCCGTGCAGCGGCAGCAAGCCAGCTACCGCGAACTTTTGGAGAAGCACGAGGCCCGATCCGCCCACATCCGCTTGGGCGGGGGCGCGGCCGCCTTGAAGAAACAGCATCAGAAGGGCAAGCTTGGTGCAAGGGAACGCGTTGATGCCCTTGTGGATCCCGGCACCTTTTTCGAGTTGGGTCTGTTGGCCGGAGAAGGCTTGTATCCCGGACATGGCGCGGTACCCGCAGCCGGCACGGTAATGGGATTGGGGCGCATCAGCGGCAAGCTGGCCATGATTCTGGCCAATGACGCCACGGTGAAGGCCGGCGCATGGTTTCCCATCACTGCCAAGAAAAATCTGCGCGCCCAGGAAATCTGCATTGAGAACCGCCTGCCCATTGTCTACCTGGTGGACAGCGCGGGCGTTTACCTGCCCATGCAGGATGAAATCTTCCCTGACCGCGAGCATTTTGGCCGCATTTTCCGCAACAACGCGGTGATGAGCTCCATGGGCATTCCCCAGGTGGCGGCCATCATGGGGCCTTGCGTGGCGGGGGGCGCCTATTTGCCCATCATGAGTGACGAGGCCCTGATTGTAGACGGGACGGGTTCGGTTTTCCTGGCGGGCAGCCATCTGGTGAAGGCGGCCATTGGCGAAGTCATTGACAATGAGAAGCTTGGTGGCGCCACCGTGCACTGCAGCGTGTCCGGGGTGACGGACTACAAGGCCGCCAACGATCAGGAGTGCCTGGAGCGCATCCGCGAAATCTTCGCCCAGTGGCC
>CAIWAD010000289.1 GCA_903910645.1 uncultured bacterium
CAAGATCGACCTCTACAGCTCCAAGGTTGTGGAAGCCGCCGTGGCCAAGCAAGACGCCGCAAACTGGGGCCTCTATTTCAACAACATCATGGACAAGAAGGTGGACCTCTTCTTCAACATCAGCGACATGGGCGAGGATGCTCTGGAGAACAAGAACTCCTTCAACACCATCGGCCTGCACTACGACAACACCTACTTCGACAAGCTGGGTGTGAACGTCAACTTCGCCACCCAGTCGGGCACGAACGAGACCAACGATCATGACTACACGGGCATGATGTTCGGCTTGGACGCCTCCTGGGACCTGGGCATGGGCTACCTGAACAAGGTGGGCTTCGGCTATGAGAGCACCAGCGCCGATGATCCCGTCGCCGGCGAAAAGGGCTGGCAGGAGCTGTACGGCGCCGCGCACAAGTTCCACGGGTACCAGGACATCGCCGCCCCCATGCCGGCTGGCCTGAACGACCTGCAGTTGAACTTCCAGGGCGCGCTGCCCATGGGTCTCAACTACAAGCTGGATTACCACCTGTTCAGTAGCGTGGAAGACTTTTCCAACAATACTGAAGCTCCCGCTACCGATGTGGGCAGCGAGATCGACCTGAGCCTGGCCAAGCAAGTGGACAACTTCGGCGTGAATGTGGGCTACAGCCTGTTCACGCCCGCCGACAACTTTGGTCCGGCCGCTGGCGCCGATTCCCAGAGCTGGATGTATTTCCAGGTCACCGCCGGCTTCTAAGCCGATGCTTCGTAAGAAATGGAAAGGGGCCCCGCGGGGCCCCTTTCTCGTTACTGATGCGAACCGTTCCGTTTACCAAGTGAAGCCCAAATTGAAAAGCAGGCTTGAGCCTCCGGCACTGGTCTCGACCTCCGCGTAGAAGTCATCATTGGGTTTCAATGTGGGCTTGGCCGTGGACTGGCGCCAAGCGGCTCCCACCACGAAGCGCCCCAGCACCAGCTGAGCGCCGGCCTCGTAGACAAATCCCACCGTGCCGCCATTCCAAAGCACCTTGTCCAGGTCGATCTCTGTCATGTCCAGCTCCTGGCTTGCGCCGATGTAGGACACGCCCGCACCGCCGAAGGGCTTCAGCACGCCCATGCCGGGCAGGACATAGCGCAGGCCCGCGCCCAGCTCCCAGGTGGTGCCCGTGGCGGGATTCTCATATGGCCAGCCGCTCCCGTCATAAATGACCAGCGTGGCTTCCTTGGCGGTGAAGAAGGCGTCCAAGGTCAACTCCAAGGGAAGGCTTCCCACCGCGCCGGCGTAGCGCAGGCCAAAGAGACCCTGCTTGTGCAGGGGATCCCAGTCGTCCTTCTTCAGGCTTTTCTGGCCAAACACCAGGCAGAAGCTGTTGGGGTGGGATGCGGCAGGAGGCGAGTACTGCGTCACCGGAGTGGGATCCGGACGCCGCGCGGGCTCCTGGACGGGCGTGGTCTGCTGTTGCGTGTTGCTCAGCGTGTTGTTCACATTGATCTGGATGTTCTGCGGCGCGCTTTGCACGGGGGCCTGCTGCACCGGCTGGGCGGCGGGCGTTGAGGCCAGGCCCCGGCGCTGCTGTTCCGCCTCGATGGCGCGGGCCATTTGCTCGTCATCCAGCTTGATGCTGACGCGGTAATAGATGGTGCGCCCCTCCACCCGCTGTTCCAGCACCTTCTTCTGCTTCACAAGGGCGGCGGCCAGAGTGTTGACCAGATCGTCCTTCAGCTCGTAGTTCTCAATGTTCGTGGTGCTGCTCACGAAGAGCGCGCACTGCTCGATGGCAGCGCGGATGGCCAGGTTCTCGCAGCGCTGCTTGGCGCTCATGACGCTCTCGGCGTCGCCGTAGGTGTACTCGTACTCACCCGTGCTCTCGCACATCTCCGCGCGCAACGGCGTGGAGAGGGCCAGGGAGGAAAACAGCACGGCCAACAGCAGGCTGCGTTTCATGGATGCTCCGGTATTGATGGGTTCCTGCAACAAGCGGCGCCGATGTGCGGCACCAAGCGCCCCAAAGGTGATGATTTCCAAGGGAGGCCGCCACCGCAATTGTCGGGGGCGATGGTCTTTTCCCTACTCCTCCAGCTTGCGATAAAGGCTGCTCAGGCTGACCTCCAACCGCTGGGCGGCCAGCGCCTTGTCCCCGCCAGCCAGTTCCACCTGGCGCAACACATGGCGACGCTCGAAAAGGCGCACGGCATCACGCAGGCTGTCCGGCAGGCCCTCCTCCTCGCTGCGTGTCACCAGCTGTCCGCTCAGGTGGCGGGGCAGCAAGGTGTCGCCGTCGCAGAAGATCATGGCGCGCTCCACGGCGTTCTCCAGCTCGCGCACATTGCCCGGCCAGCGGTGGCGGCGGAACAGGCGCAAGACATCCTGGGAGGCGGCGCGCACGGGCTTCTTCATGTCCCGCGAGTGCTTGGCAATGAAGTGCTCCACAAGCAAGGGAATGTCCTCCTCCCGCTCGCAGAGTGGCGGCAGGCGGATCTCCACCACATTCAGGCGGTAATAGAGGTCCTGGCGGAACTGTCCCTGAGCCACCATCTCCTCCAGGTTGCGGTTGGTGGCGGCAATGAGGCGGATGTCCAGGGGCTGCGGCTCCACCGCCCCCACCGGCATCACGGCGCGCTCCTCGATGGCGCGCAGCAGCTTGACCTGCAGGTGCAGGGGCACCTCGCTGATCTCGTCCAGGAAAAGCGTGCCGCCCCGGGCGGCGGTCATCAGGCCCTCCTTGTTCTGGATCGCGCCGGTGAAACTGCCTTTGCGGTGGCCGAAGAGCTCGGACTCCAGCAGGGTCTCCGGCACGGCGGCCAGATTCACCGCCACGAAGCGCCCATCCCGGCGCGGGCTGCACTGGTGGATGGCGCGGGCCACCAGCTCCTTTCCCGTGCCCGATGGGCCCAGGATGAGCACGGTGCCATCGGTGGTCGCCACGGTGTCGATGGTGGCCAGCACCTCCTGCATCACCGTACTGCGCGCCACGATGTGGCGGTCGGGCTCGCGCAGGTGCAGTTGCCGATTGAGCAGCTGATTCTCACGCTCCACCTCCCGCAGGGTGGCCAGACGCTCCACGCGCAGTTGCAGCTCCTCGTACTCCAGTGGCTTCAACAGATAGTCCGCCGCGCCCTGGCGCAGGG
>CAIWAD010000290.1 GCA_903910645.1 uncultured bacterium
CTGCAACGCGCCATCCTGGGAAGCATCCAGAGTCTGGCCGGCGTAAAGTGGCGCCACCAGGCCTCCAAGCGCCCCCAGCACACAGATGGTCGTGAAGCGATTCATATTCCCTCTCTTTCCCAAGCAGTGCCGCGTGGTTCACGGACGGATGGCCCCCCGCCTTCCGACAAGGCCCAAAGGGCAAGACCCATGCCACTTGAGAACCATGGATTGGGTCAATTGCGATATCCATGAGGGACAATGGATTAGTGTCACAAACAGTGACATAGACTGTTGGATTTTCAACAAATCCACCTACAGGATCAGAAAGTGGCTCAAGTGATCCTGTGTGGAATGCCCCAAAACGGGGTGAATAAACCATGAACCTGCCTGTGAAAGGACGAGGACTCATCTTCGCCTGAATGAATACCCAAGCATCTTGCGCGATTCGGAAAAGGCTCCAACGGGGGTCTTCCCTGGCTTTCATGAAGCAGCAAGCTTGGCCCTGCGCCACCAAGGCCCTATTTTCTTGCCCATCAAGCACAATGAAGCGGCCCGCCGGTGGGCCGCAAGTGGAGGTGGCATGGCCCGACTGGAATTGTCCCGCACCTGGGAGCCGCAGGAATTGGAAGCGGCCCTGTACCGGCATTGGGAGGAGAGCGGCTGCTTCCACACGGATCCCGCCTCCGGAAAGCCGGCCTTCACCATCAACATGCCGCCGCCCAATGTCACCGGCCAGCTTCACATGGGTCATGGCCTGCAGGATTCCGTGCAGGACGCGTTCATCCGCTACAAGCGCATGAAGGGCTTCAATGCCCTGTGGCAGCCGGGAAAGGACCACGCGGGCATCGCCACGCAGAATGTGGTGGAGAAGGTGTTGGCCAGCGAGGGCACGGATCGCCATGCATTGGGTCGGGAGGCCTTCCTGGAGCGGGCCTGGGAATGGCGCCACAAGTATGGCGACATCATTACCGAGCAAAAGCGCAAACTGGGTGACAGCGCCGACTGGCGCCACGAAGTCTTCACCATGGACCCCGGGCCCAGCCAGGCTGTGCGCGAAGTCTTCGTGCGCCTCTTCGAAAAAGGCCTTGTCTATCAAGGCGATTACATCGTGAACTGGTGCCCGCGCTGCCACACGGCCATCAGCGATGAGGAAGTGGATCACGAGGACAAGGCCAGCCACTTGTGGCACATGGCCTATCCCGTGCTGGACAGTTCCGGTGCTGAAACGGGGGAGCGCGTGGTGGTGGCCACCACCCGGCCGGAAACCATGCTGGGCGATGTGGCGGTGGCAGTGCATCCGGAGGACGAACGCTACCGGCACCTGCAGGGGAAAAAGCTGCGTCTGCCCTTGGTGGGTCGGGAGCTGGTGGTCATCGCCGATGATTTCGTGGATCCGGCCTTCGGCACGGGCTGCGTGAAGGTGACGCCCGCCCATGATCCCAACGACTTCGAGATGGGACGCCGCCACCAGTTGACGCCGGTGAAAGTGCTGGACATCAACGGTCGCATCAACGCCAATGGCGGACCCTACCAGGGCCTGGACCGTTACGATGCGCGCACGCGCGTGCTGGAGGATTTGGAGACGCTGGGCCTGTTGGTGAAAACGGAGGACCACGCCAACGCCGTGGGTCAGTGCCAGCGCTGCAGCACGGTGGTGGAGCCCTACCTCTCCAGGCAATGGTTCGTGCGCATGCAGCCCCTGGCCGAGGCGGCCATGGACAGTGTGCGCCGGGGGGAGATTGTCTTTCATCCCAAGCGTTGGGAGAATGTCTTCTTCCATTGGCTGGAAGGCATCCGCGACTGGTGCATCAGCCGCCAGTTGTGGTGGGGGCATCGCATTCCCGTGTTCACCTGCCAGGATTGCGGCCAGGTGATGGTGGCACGGGAGGATCCCAGCGCTTGTTCGGCCTGCGGTAGTGCGCAGCTGGTGCAGGACGAGGATGTGCTGGACACCTGGTTCAGCAGCTGGCTGTGGCCCTTCACCACGCTGGGATGGCCCAACGAGGACGATCCGCGCTTCAAGGCCTACTATCCCACGGATCTGATGGTGACGGGTTACGACATCATCTTTTTCTGGGTGAGCCGCATGATCATGGCCGGCATCGAGTTCACCGGTCGCCCGCCCTTCCGCGATGTCTATTTCACGGGTATTGTGAAGGACGCCCAGGGCCGCAAGATGTCCAAGAGCCTGGGCAACGGCATTGATCCCCTGGAGATGGTGCAGAAGTATGGGGCGGACGCCGTGCGCTATTGCATGGTGGCGCTGAACACCGAGGGCCAGGATATCAAGCTCTCGGAGCAGAAATTCGAGATGGGGCGGAATTTCGCCAACAAGATCTGGCAGGCCTTCCGTTTCCTCCACATGCAGGACTGGGATCTGTTGGACGCCTCCACGGATCTCTCCCGGCCTTGTCCCAGGGATCTGGCGGACGAGTGGATCCTTAGCCGCCTGCACAGCACCATCTCCCGTGTGGACGAGGGCTTTGCGCGCTATCGCCCCAATGAGGCCCAGGCCGCTCTTTACGAATTCATCTGGGGTGAATTCTGCGACTGGTTCGTGGAGCTGGCCAAGCCGCGGCTGTACAACGCGGAGGATCGCGCCTCCCAGAAAGCTGCGCTGGAGCATGGTCTGCATGTCTTCCTGCGCGCCTTGCAGCTGCTCTCGCCATTCATGCCCTTCATTGCCGAAGAGGTGTGGCGCGTCACGCGGGAGGAACTGCTGACGCGTGGGGTGAAGGATCCCTTCGGTGAGCATTTGATGACGCATCGGCTGCCGGAGAGCGATGCTTCGCTGGTGCAGGCGGCCGTGGAGGCGGAATTCGCGCTGGTGCAGGGTCTGGTCACCGCCCTGCGCAACATTCGCGCGGAACAGGGCGTGAAACCCCGCCAGGAGATTCGCGCCGTGCTGCATGGTGATGAAGAGAGACTGCGTGGCCTGGAGCCGGTCCTGCGCTATGTGCGCGAGCTGGCCCAGGTGGAGGAGATCCTGCTGAACGCCCCGCGGCCGGCCCCGGTGGCCGCCAATGTGGTGGAGGGCCTGGATGTGTGGGTGCCCCTGGCGGGTCTCATTGACCTGGATGTGGAACGCGCGCGCTTGCAAAAGGAGATCCTGAAGCTGGAAGGCCTGCTCAAGGGCATGGATTCCAAGCTGGGCAATGCCGAGTTCATTGCCCGGGCGCCGGCGGAAGTGGTGGAAAAGGAACGGGCGCGGCAGGAAGGCTTCCGGCAGGATCTGGAGAAGTTGCGCGGGAATCTGGCGGAATTGGCGTAGGGTCACGCCATGGCGTGACCCTACGGGAAGGGGGCGGAAATCCGCCCCCTTTTTTGTTGTCAACCAATGGGCCAGCGGCTCCTACTCCTCGCCGCCCGCCTCGGCGCCGGTCCATTCGCCGGGCATGGAATGGGCGCCGCTGTCCGCGCCCATGGGGTCCCGCGTGTAGTCCCAGAATTCGCTGCGCAGGAATCGCTGCATCTCGCGGGTTTCCCGGGGCGCGTACTCGTCCGGACGGAACAGGTAGAGGTAGGGTTCGGCCTCATCATTGGCCAGGATGCCGTGACACAGGGTGCAATCGTCGGGAATGCTGCGCCCGCTCTCGTCCACCATGTCCCGGTTGTGGCAGCGGAAACAGCCGCCGGTCTTGGCATCGTGCCCCAGGTGGTTGGGATAACTGCCCCAGGTCACATTCATGTTGTGGTGGATGTTGCGCTTGTAGATGGCCTGCACCGTTTCAACCGCCTGCGTAACCTGCGCGGCCTGCCGCGCGGCCAGCTCCGGATATTCCTTCTGATAGAAGCCAGCCAGCGCCGCCTGGATCCCCGCCATGGCCGCACTCTCGTCGGCATAGGCACCCACCAGCCCGGCCAGGGCCTGGCGCTTCACGAAAGGCAGCTCCCGGCTGATGAGGCCCTGCTGCATGCGCAGATCCACCGCCTTGGCGGGTTCTTCAAACACATGGGTGGCGCGGTTGTGGCAATCCACGCAGTCCATGGTGCGCGTGTGGTCTTCCGCGTGGCTGGCGGCGCTTGCGTCCAGCGTGCGGTTGCGGTAGCGGCGGAAGGAGCCGTCAGCCTGCTTCATGTCCACCCATTCCATCACCTCGCCTTCCCCGTTCACCGAGGCGTAGAGCACTTCATTGCTGCGGGACACATGCCAGTGGCTGCCCTGGGCGCGCCCTGCCTGGCCGCTGCCGATCTTCATCATCAGCGTGGTGTAGCGCGGCGTGGAGGCTTCGTCCTCCTGGTAGCGGACGATGTCATTGATGCGGTCGCCGTGGAAGAGGGCCGGCCAGTGGCATTTCTCACAGGTGAAGCGCGCCGGACGCAGGTTGTGCACCGGCGTGGGGATGGGCCGCTCGTAAAGATTGAAGGCCACGCTGATGAGCTGCCAGGCGCCGTTGATCTTGGCATCCACCAGGGCGCCAAGACCTTCGCCGATGTGGCAATGCACGCACTGCACACGGGCGTGGGGCGATCCCTGATACACGGCCCACTCCGGACCCATCACGCTATGGCAGGCCGTTCCGCAGAACTTCGACTGGTCCATGTAGTGCATGGCCCGCGCGCCCACCAGGCTGATGAAGACCACATTGCCCACCGTGAGCAGCACCATGGTGCGCACCGCCAGGGCGCCCAGGGCGCGCTGCCGGATCAGGTTCTCGTCGAAGTTCTCCCGCAGCATGTCGCCCATGCTCCTGCCCGTGCGCCGGCTTTCCCACCACCAGGCGAAGGGAATGAGCAGGAGGCCGCCCATGAAGAGTCCGGGCAGGCCCAGATAGGTGAGCATGCCCAGGTAGGCGTTTTGAATCATGCCCGCCATGCTGGCCAGCTCGAAGAGGATGAAGCTGATGACCGCGGAAGTGGTCAGCACCACGCCCGTGCGGGACAGGCGATTGATGGCCAGTCCCCGCAGAAAAGCGCTCCAGATGTTTTTCACGCCCATGTGGCACTTCCTGATTCGGGATGACTCGTCATTTGCCGGGGCCAACCGCGCGCGGACTGGCGCCGTGGCCATGTTTCTGGTGGCAGGACAGGCAACTCTGTCCCTTTCCGGCGTCCAGGGCGGGTCCGCCAGCACCGCTCAACGCGCCATGGTGTGTCGCGTGACCCTTGGTGTGACAAGCGGCGCAGGTCTTGTCCTGGGCCGCCAGGCGGGTGTTGAAGGCGTGGTCCGAGTGGCAGCTGCTGCAGGATCCCTTGCTGCCGTCGGGGTTCACTCGGCCACAGCCACGATCCGGCCACGCGCCCTTGCGGATGCGATCCGGCGACCTGGCATCCAGCAGACCCGGCGAACCGTGGCAATTCCTGCAAGTGGTCGGATCCCCCCAGGCGCCGGCCTTGGCGGGATCCACCGCGGCACCAGCGTGGACGCTGGCCTGAAGCTGTCCGCTTTCCACGGCGTGGCAGCCCGCGCAATCCTTGGGCGTCACCAACAGAGAGACAAAGGAACCGCCATGGGCAAAAGCGTCGGCTTCACCCGGCGCGGCTTCATGACAATCCAGGCAGGTGACATTGTTGCGGGCGTGGGCGGAAGCCAGCCAATCCTGGTACAAGTCCGGTGTGCGCAGCTTGTGGCATACCAGACAGGCGCCCTTGGGCGCCATGCCTTTTCCATTGGAGGGAAGCACAACCAGCATGAGGTGCAGGATGAGCAAAAGCCCGATGCGCACAGCTCGTCCTCCTTCATCCCGACGGAAAAGGGCCTCCCCCGGGCGATCTTCTTTCTAATCAGGCAAATGCGGCGCCATGATAGTTCAATTTGTTGATACATTGACACCCCGCGAACGCCGGAAGGGCCGGCGCAGGATTGGGAGAGCACCATGACGCAGCATCGCCACGCCATCCGCGCCCTTGTCCTGGGCCTGCCATTCCTGTTGCTTGCGGGCCTTGCCGCCATGTGGGGGCGCGCCGACGCCGTGGTAACCCGCGCCGAGCACAGTCGCGACTGCGTGATGTGCCACATCGAATGGGGCGACGACTACGACAAGTTGTCCCCCATGTTACCTCCTCCCAGCCACCGTGTGATGATCGACGGCCAGCCCGCACGCAACAGCAGCGAGGAGATGTGCTGGAGCTGCCACGACGCCTATGTCTGCGACGACCGGGATTCCTTCATGGAGATGGATCCCCACCTCACCAGGCATCCCATTGGGGTGAAGGCGGGCAAGCTTCCCCTGGACCTGGATGGCAAGGTCTACTGCGGCACCTGCCACACGCCCCACAGCCATACCATGGGCCGCAAGTTTGAAATGTCCCCCTTCCTGCGCGGCGAATATCTGGGCAGCGAACTTTGCCTGAACTGCCACAGCGACCACACGGGCGGGCCGGCCAACCATCCCCTGCACAAAGCCCTGGGCAAAGGCCGTGGCGCGGCGCTGGCCAGCTTTGCGGCTCCCAAGGATCGCGTGGAGTGCCTGAGCTGCCATGACATGCACAAGAGCCACAGCGCGCGCCTGACCCAGGACAAGGATCTGACGCCCTTGTGCGCCGCTTGCCACGAGAATCAGACAGTGGTGGAGGACACGCGCCATGGCCGCGCCGTGGCCGCCAATCCCAAGGGCAGCTGCGCCGGCTGCCACAGCACCCATGCCAGCGCCAAACTGCCGGTGGTGCGGGGAGATGAAGCCTGTCTGCGCTGTCACACGGAAAAGCCTGGACATGGTGAGTCGGGCTGGGCCCATCCCTTGGGCGTGTCCCCTGAAAGCAGCGGCGGCCTGCCCCTGCGTCAGGGTGAAGTGGGTTGCGCCAGCTGCCACGATCCCCATCGCTGGTCACCCCTGGGCCAGAAGGACGAAGGTCAGGACGCCACGCCCGCGGGCAGCTTCCTGCGCCGCGCGGATCAGCGGGACGAAGGTCTTTGCCAAAGCTGCCATCCTCGCCACGCCGCCATTCTGACCAGCAGCCACGGCGCATCCACTTCCTTCGCCAGCATGGCGGGATCCAGCGTGTGGCGCTGCAGCAATTGCCACAACGCCCACGGCGCGGATCTGCTCCAGCAGCCAAAGAACAGCACCCTGGGCCTCACGGCGGCCACGCGCCTCTGCCTGGATTGCCATGGGGATGGCGCCTCCGGCGACGCGGCGTCCATTGGACATTTCAGCCACCCGGTGGGCAAGGGCTACGGCGCCTTGCGCCCCAGCTGGCTGCCCCGCGACGCAGGGGAGAAGGTGGGCTGCGAAAGCTGCCACAATCCCCATCAGTGGAGCCCCGCCGGCGAAACCTGGACCTTGGGCGCGGAAGGCGGCGAGAGCAGCTCCTTTCTGCGTGCGGACAACCGCGATGGCGCCCTGTGCATGGATTGCCACGAAGACCAGAGCCAGGTGCTGGGCAGCGCCCACGACCGGCGGGCCCAGCCCGGTGCCAGCGCCAATGCCTGCGCCGCCTGCCACAGTCCCCATCAGGCCGCC
>CAIWAD010000291.1 GCA_903910645.1 uncultured bacterium
CGGCTCATATTGGCCAACCAAGCTAGAATCCCACTGTCTTCAAGGAGAAAACCATGACCCGGGGATTGCTGTTTTTGCTGCTTCTAGCCAGCACCACCGTCCAGGCCGGCGAGGTTTATCGCTGGGTGGATGCCCAGGGCAATGTGACCTATTCCGACCAGCCGCCGCCCCTGGCGGCCAAACAGAAAACCCTGGTCAAGGGCAAGGGCAACGTGGTGGAGGTGGACAAGGAGTCCTACGAAGCCAAGGTGGCCCGCGAGAAGTACCCCGTGGTGCTGTTCACCACCGCCTGCGGTCCGGTGTGCGATCAGGCCAGGGATTTCCTGACCCAGCGCGGCATTCCCTTCACCCAGAAAGATCCCTCCAAGGAACCGGAAATCGCCCTGGAACTGAAGAAACTCGCCGGCGCCATGGAAGTGCCGGTCATCCAGGTGGGCAAGGAGCACCAGAAGGGCTTCCAGCACGGGCAATGGGGCAAGCTGCTGGACACGGCGGGTTATCCCAGGGCGCCCCTGCTGCCGGCCAAGGCGGATGCTGGCAAGAAACCGTGATGTTCGACGGCGTGACCGCTGGTTTGATGGCGCTGTTCTCCCCGCCCCGGATCACCCCCCGCGCGGAGCGCACCAACCCCTTCACCGCCAGCGGGGCAGGTCGGCGGGGGGAGAAGATGCCCCCTCGGCCCCTCGCCCCATTCCTGCACGGTAACACCGCATTGCCCCGCGCCTTATCCACCCATTCTCCACAGGAATCCCCATGCACCGCCTAGCAGGCTGGTTCGGCCATGAACCCCGCGATGTCTCGAATATCCTGGAGCGCATGCTCGCTCCCTGCAGCGTGGCGCGGCCGGCTTATGCGCACGTTGAACCCACCCTGGGGGCGGCCGCCAACCTGGCGCTGGCGCAAGAGGGCTCCCTGATTGCCGCCATCACTGGGCGTCCCCGCTTCGACGCCCCGGAACTGCGCGATCTGCCGCCCGCCGCCGCCCTTCTGCTGCTCTGGAAACGCCACGGACGGGATGCGCCCAAGCACATTCACGGCAACTTCAGCCTCGCCGTGCTGGACCGGCACGAGCGCGAGGTTTTCCTGGCCCTGGACCGCATCGGCGCAGAAAAGCTCGCCTTCGCCCCCAGCGGCAAGGGCCTGGTATTCGCCAGCCAGGCCGACATGGTGGCTGCCCACCCCGCCGTCGGGCGCAGCCTGGATCCCCAGGGCCTGTTCAACTACATCTACTTCTTCCAGGTGCCCGCGCCCGGCAGCATCTTCAAGGGTGTGGAAAAGCTCCTGCCTGCCCAGTGGGCCCATTGGAAGAAGGGCGAACTGACCCGGGGCTTCTACTGGGCCCTGCGCTACCGTGACGAGCCCCGCCAGGACTTCGAAGCCCAGTCCGCCCGCTTCCATACCCTGCTGCGGGAATCCGTAGCCCGCGCCAAGGGCAGCGACGACGTCGCAACCTTCCTCTCCGGCGGCACCGACAGCTCCACCGTCAGCGGCGTGCTCAAGGAACTCGCCGGCAAGGCCCAGACCTACTCCATCGGCTTCGACGCCAACGGCTTCGACGAAATGGAATATGCCCGCATCGCCGGCAAGCGTTTCGGCCTGGACATGCACGAGTACTACCTGCA
>CAIWAD010000292.1 GCA_903910645.1 uncultured bacterium
ATCGAGTTCCGCGCCACGGACGATGTGGCCAATGTGGGCGACACCAGCGCTTCCTGGGCCTTCCATGTGGACCGCCTGGATCCCGTGGCCGCCAGCGGCATGGACGCCCAGCCCATGCACAATGGCTGCGCCATTTTCTGGAGCGCCGGCAGTGAGATGGACGGCTACACGCTGTACTACAAGAAGCGCGACGGGTACCCCTATCCCACCCGCAGCACGGCCTGGGACGGCAACCTGGCCAACGCCGACGGCAGCTACAGCGTCCTGGCCGCCGCCACCACCTTCACCTTCACCACGGACAACAGCTACGGCGCCCGTGGCATCTATGACTTCATCCTGGTCTCCGAGGACTGCGTGAACGATGACGCCGTCAGCGGCATGGCTTCCGCCACCAACTACTTCCTGGGCGATGTGGCCGGCACGCCTTCCTACGACGGCGTGGTCTACATGCCCGACCTGTCTGTGATGGCCGCTTCCTACGGCAGCACGCCCACCACGGATCCCGGCCGCGAAATGAACGTGGGTCCCACCACCGATGGCAGCAGCTACGGCCTGCCCTACGGCACCACGGCCCGCGTGAACTTCGAGGACCTCATCATCTTCGCCATCAACTATGGCCCCGCCGGCCCCGAACTGCCGGTGAGCTCCGGCATGGCCGCCGACGAAGCAGTGGTGCGCCTGGAGCGTGCCGATGACGGCTTCGCCCTGGTGCTGGATGGCCAGCTGAAGGGCTACAGCGCCCGCTTGGTGACCGAGGCCGCCCTGATGGAGGCCCTGTCCGACGACGCCGTGTTCTTCTACCGTGACGGCAATGCCTGGATGGTGGACGTGGTCTCCCTGCAGGGAAGCCTGTCCGACGGCAGCCGCGTGGCCCTGCGCTTCGCGGGCGAAGGCGTGCCCAGCCTGACCACGGTGGACGGCCGCGACGCCTTCAACAACAGCCAGACTGTGAGCGTCCTGAGCCTGGAGAGCACGCTGCCCACCAGCTATGCGCTGGAGCAGAATTTCCCGAACCCCTTCAACCCCACCACCACCATCCGCTTCGCGCTGCCTGAGGCCGCGTCGGTGCGTCTGGCCCTGTACAATGCGGTGGGACAGGAAGTGATGACCCTGGTGCAGGATGTCCGTGAAGCCGGTCTCCATGAGATCGTCCTCGACGGCAGCAGCCTGGCCAGTGGCGTCTATGTGTATCGCCTTGAGGCCGGCCGCTTCGCCGATCAGAAGAAGCTGGTCCTGGTCAAGTAAGTCCCGTGGATGGGGCGGGAGGTTCCGGCCTCCCGCCCTCTTCCCCTTTGTCCAGAGCTGGAGCCGACATGCGCACCCTTGCCCTTCTTCTTGGAACCTTGCTGGCCATGGGCCAGGCCCGTTCCCAGACCCTTGCCTTGAGTGTGGACGCCCCTGTCATCGATGTGGGCGAACTGGTCACCGTGGAAGTAAGGGTGGACACGGCGGTGCAGGACTTGCGAGGCTACAGCCTGGATATCTACTACGACTATGGCAGGGTGGAACCTTACTCCGTGCTGGAAGGTGAGGTGCTCCTGGCCCACTCCCCCACATTCTTCTACTGGCAGGAAGTGGATGACGAAAGCGGCCGCCACCTGCACCTGGACAACGCCATCCTGGGCGGCACCCTGGGCGGCTCCGGCGAAGGCGCGCTGTGCTACATCCTGCTGCGTGGCCTGACCTGTGGCGTAGAGACCTTGCGCCTGTCCAACACGCAGCTTCGCGACATGGACAACGCCCCCATCAGCTGCTCCGTGGATTCGCTGGCATCGCACCAGGTCTGCCTGGTGCCGCCCCTGTTCATCAGCACCCTGCCCGACGGCGCGGCGCAGCTTAACTGGCTTCCTTCGCTCAATGCCCTGGAGTACCACCTGTGGTCGCGCGACGACTGGAGCCAGCCCTGGCAGTACCGCACCGCCACCACGGACACCAGCTGGGTCGACCCGGAAACACCCTTTCTGGGCAAGCGCTTCTACCAGCTGACCCTGTTGCAAAACTAAACCCCTACCTGTCGCGTCCCCTTCTCCGGGCATCTTCCAGAATGCCCAACGCGACTGCCGCAGGACAAGCCCCCGGCCGCGCCGAACGACCGGGGGCGCTGCTTGACATGATCTGCGCCCTTGACTATCATGCACCCGACTTAATCAACTGACTAAATCGGGTGAACATGCTGGCCATCTCCCACACCCCTCCACAGGACGCAGAGCTTCCTCCCCACTTGAGGGAACCGGATCCCCACAGTCCCGCGGCTCGCATCTTCACCGCGGCGCGCAGCTGTTTCGCTCGGGAGGGATTCAGCGCCGCCTCCACCCGCGCCATCGCCGAGGCCGCGGGCATGAACCAGGCCCTGGTGCATTACTACTTCGGATCCAAGGCGGCCCTTTACCAGCGCGTGCTGGCGGTGGAGATCCAGGGCATGCTGCGCCATCAGCTGGAAGGGCGTCTGGGCATCATCCCCATGCAGGACCTGCTGCCCGGCCTTCCCGGACGCCTCATGGAGTGGTTTCAAACCCATCCCGAGACGGCCGATCTGCTGCGCCGGGAAATCGGTTCCGGCGGCGC
>CAIWAD010000293.1 GCA_903910645.1 uncultured bacterium
CGCCACGCTGGACAAGGGCACCAGATTGCCGTCGTGGGTGAGCAGGTTCAGGTTCTCCACATCCTCGATGCTGCGACGATGCTCCTCCGCGAAGCGCACGGTGATGTCCACATCCTCGTCGCCCTCGCGGAAACTGCCCGTTTGGCTTCCATAAAAGGCCGTGCGCACAGCCATGCCGATCTGCGCGGTGTTCACACCCAGGTAGGCCGCACGCTCCCGGTCCACATGAATCTGGATCTCCGGCTTGCCCTGGTCGTAGTCGCTCTGCAGGTTCACCAGGCCCGGCACCACCTTGATGGTGTCCAGCAACTGGTCCGCCACCTTGCCCAACACGGCGAAGTCCTCGCCGGAGATCTCAATGGTGACTGGCTTCCCGGTGGGCGGCCCTTCCTCCATCTTCTGCACCACCACATCGGCGCCGGTGACATCCTTCAGGCTGGCCCGCAGGTCGGCCATGGTCTCTGTGCTGGGACGCTGGCGATCCTCGCGATCCTTCATATCAATGGAGACGCGCGCCTTGTTGGCCGGGCCGCCTCCTCCCATGCCGAAGTCGAACTCGGAGATGCTCACCCCCGACTGTGCCACATAGGTGCGCACATCGGGGTACTTGGCCATGTTCTCCTCAACGCGCTGCACATAGGAGTCCGTGTTTTCCAGGCGACTGCCGGAAGGCAGTTCAAAATCCACGAAGACCTTTTTAGGATCGCCGGTGGGGAAGAACTCCAGGCCGGTGCCGAAAGCTCCGAAGAGGATGAGGATGAGGAAGAGGGCCACATGGGCGCCCGCCACCACGGTCAAACGGTGGCACAACGCCCACTCCAGCACACGCCGGTAAGCGTTGGCAAAGGCCAGGTCGCGGGAATCGGCGCCAATGCCCTCCCTGCCGTGGGCCCCCTTGTCGCTCTTCACACGCATGAGCCAGCCGGTGATGGTGGGGTTGATGGTGACGCCAACCACCAGCGAGGCCAGCAACATGATCATCATCGTGATGGGCAGGTATTTCATGAACTCGCCCATGATGCCCGGCCAGAAGGCGAGAGGCAGGAAGGCGACGATCATGGTCATGGTGCCGCCGGTGACCGGCCAGGCCACTTCCTTGGTAGCCTTGGAGGCCGCCCTGAAGGGTTTGTGTCCGTCCTGCACGAAGCGATAGATGTTTTCCACCACCACGATGGCGTCGTCCACCAGCATGCCCAGCACCAGGATGAGGCTGAAGAGGACGATCATGTTCAGCGTGTAGCCCATGCCTTCCAGCACGATCATGCCCAGCAGCATGGAGAGTGGAATGGCCGTGGCGGCGATGAGACTGGTGCGCAGGCCCAGGAAAAAGATGAGCACGGCGATGACAAGCACCAGGGCGTTGATGATCTCATTCTCCAATTCGTGCACCATGGACTTGATGTCCGCGGAGGCATCGCTGGTGAAGGTGACGCGCGTGGTGGGAGGCAGGCCGGGCAGCAGCTTGTCCATGCGGCTGCGCGCCTCGTCCACAATGCGGATGAGGTTCTCGCCCGTGCGCTTGGTGATGCTGATGGTGACGCACTCCCTGCGTTCCATGCGCGCCGTGGATGCGCGGTCCTTGTATGTGTAGCGCACCTCCGCCACATCGCGCAGGTAGATGGGATTGGGCGCGGATTTCACCACGAAGTCGCCCAGGCTCAAGGGATCTTCAATTTCGCCAGGCACGCGCAGCAGATAGTTGTAGGTGCCCACCTCCATGGCGCCGCCCGGCACATTGAGGTTTTCCGACTGGATGGCGCCCTGCACATCGAAAAGAGACACGCGGTAATGGCGCAACTTCTCCGGATCGATGTTCACCTGGACTTCGCGCTCCAGGCCGCCTGAGACCTTCACATCCAGCACGCCTGGCACAGTCTTCAACTCGTCCTGGATATCCTCCGCCACTTCCTTGAGCAGGGCGGGGTCGTAGTCGGAAGTCACATTCACCAGCAACACGGGGAAATCGCTGAAGCTGATCTCCGTCACCATGGGCTCTTCGGCGTCCACCGGCAACTCGGACTTGGCCAGGTCCACCTTCTCTCGGAGCTTGGTGAGCATCTCATCCACATCGGCGTCGGCTTCGAACTCCACGGAAATGGAAGAGACGCCATCCCCGGACAGGGAGCGCATCTCCTTGATCTCCTGGATCTCGCCCAGCTTGGACTCCAGCTTGTCCGTGATCTGGCTCTCCATGTCCTCCGGGCTGGTGCCGTAGTACACGGTGGTGACGATGGCGAAGGGCACGGAGACGTCCGGCTGCGCCTCGCGCGGCAGGGTCAAGTAGCTGCGCGTGCCCACCGCCAGGATCATGAGGATGAGGACAAGCACGGCCGCCCTGTTCTTCAGGGCATAATCGATGATGCTTCCCATAAGGGCTTCCTTCCTAGGCTGGAGGGCTCACTTGGCCGCGGGCGC
>CAIWAD010000294.1 GCA_903910645.1 uncultured bacterium
GGTGCGCGCCCAGGTGGACTTGGGCGAGGACTCCCAGGACAAGGGCCAGGACGCCCAGGCGGAAAGCTGGTTCAACAAGGCACTTGCCTCCAGCAAGGATCTGGTGGCCAAGCATCCCCAGCAGAGCATGGCGCACTATTACCGCGCCCTGGCGCTGGGGCGGCGCGCGCTCTTCGCTGGCAGCAAGGAAGCCGTGCAGCTCTCCCAGGAAGTGGAGCGTGAAGCCCTTCAGGCCCTGAAGCTGGATCCCAAGAATGGTCGGGCCCATGGCCTGATTGGTCGCTACTACCGCGAAATGGCCCACTTGAGCTGGGTGAAGCGCAAGCTGGCGGAGACCTTGTTCGGCAAGTTGCCCGAAGGCGGCGACGCCAAGGCATTGCAGCACTTGAAGCAGGCCACCCAACTGGAGCCCAACTGGGTTTTCGCCTGGTATGAATTGGGCGAGACCCATGAAGTGATGGGCCAGACCGCCGAGGCGCGCAAAGCCTTTCAGAAGGCGGCTTCCCTGCCCAAGGCGGATCATCGCGACGATCGCCTGAAAGCGGACGCTGCCCGTCAGTGAGCTCTCCCCGCATGACAGACGACCCTGCGCGCGCCCTCTCCCAGGAGACGGGCGCGCGTCGCAAGGCAGGCGTGGAGGCCATGTTCGACCGCATTGCCCGCCGTTACGACCTGTTGAATCATGTGCTCTCCGGTGGCACGGACATCCTGTGGCGGCGGCGCGCCGTGCGGGAGTTGGCCTTGAAGCCCGGTGGGCTCTACCTGGACCTGGCGGCGGGCACCGGCGATTACGCATTCACCATGCTTAAGCGCGAGGAGGCTTGCCGCGTGGTGGCGCTGGATCTCTCCCAGGGCATGCTGTCCCACATGGAGACCAAGGCCCGGGACAAAGGACTGGGCGCCAAGGTCCTCCTGGTGCGTGGCGATGCGGAGCGCCTGCCCTTGGCCGATGCCAGTGTGGACGGTGTGGCCATTGGTTACGGCATCCGCAACTTCCCGGACAAGCGGCAGGCCTTGCTGGAATGTGGCCGCGTGCTGAAGCCCGGGGGGCGTTTGGCCATCCTGGAGCTGGCGGGAATCCCCAATCCTGCCCTGCGCTGGCTCTTCGGACTGTACTTCCGCTTGGTGCTGCCGGTGGTGGGACGCCTTGTCTCCGGCGACTCCATGGCCTACACCTATCTGCCGGCCTCGGTGGAGCGCTTTCCCGCGCGCGGTGAGTTTCTGGACTGGATGCGCGAAGCGGGCTTGGCGGACGCCCGCTGCGTGGAGTTGAGCTTCGGAATTTCCTCGCTCTTCTTGGGAACGCGTAATCAACCACAGCCTTCATCCACACGCTGAATTGGCCATTCACTCTGAATACGCCATCGTGGACAACCCTTCATATTGTCCAAGCTGTGCGAAATCGGGCACCTGAATCGTTCAACTTCCATTTAGACAGATTGAAACTTGTTGATTGACAAGCTAATTGCTTGCGACTCAGGTTGGCACTTCCTTTGCGTTGCGAGCAGACCCCGCTTTATGTCACTAAAGCTGGTAAAACTGTACATTCCAACCGCTTTACGTCATTTGTGAAAGGACTACCCATGAGCAAACACCTCTTGCTGAGCGTTGTGCTGGCAGGTGTCGCCTCCGCGGCCGCAACC
>CAIWAD010000295.1 GCA_903910645.1 uncultured bacterium
GCTTACCGCGCTGAGCACTTCCATGGGCCGCTCATCCTGGAGGGTGGCGGGGCGCCGGGCCTTCAACCAGCGCAATGCGTAAAGGCCGCCGCCCATGAAAACCAGCAGCAGGAGCAGGCGCAGAATCAGCGAGAAGAAGGAGGGCGCGCTGGCCGCCGAGTAGTAAAGCGTGTCCGCCGGCACTGGCTACTCCCCGGCCTGGTAGGAACGCTGCTCCAGGGGCACGAGATCCGTCACGCGCACGCCAAAGTTCTCGTCGATGACCACCACTTCGCCCTGGGCAAAGCGCTTGCCATTGACGAAAAGATCCACGGGTTCACCTACCAGCTTGTTCAGCTCGATGACACTGCCCGGGCCCAGCTCCACGATATCCTTGATGAGCATGTTTTTGCGCCCAAGCTCGATGACCACCGGCAGGCGCAGATCCATCACACGGCCCAGGCTCTGATCTCCCAGACGCTGCTCCAGATTGCCCCGGGGCGTGCCGGGACCGGGGCCGAAGTCGGTGAACTGGGCCTGACGCATGTCCTTGGGTGGGGCCATGGGCGCCGGAGCGGCATAGGAAGGCGCGGGGCCCGATGGCTGACCCATGCTGGGGGCGGCGGCCGGCGCAGCCTGGGGCATGGGAATGGTGGGCGCTTCCGCTGCGGCGGGAGCCGCCTGGGTGCGCGGTCGCACGCCAAAGTCCTCATCGCTGTCGCCAATCTCCTCCAGGGGACGGCCCAACAGGGGAGCCAGTTCCAGAGCCAGATTGGGACTGAGCAGGCGATACATGCGCACAGGCTCGCGGCCGTCGATGCGCACTTCAAAGGAGGCCAGCTGCCAGCCGGTGTAGAGCGCCGCCAGTTCATCAGGAGGCAGCAGCCGGGCGGGGTTCACCTCATTGCGCAGGCTGATGCCGATTAGCGTGGACAGCACCGTGAGCTCGTTGCCCATGAGCTGGTTGATGGCCTCCACGATGCCATCCAGGTGCTCCTCGGGCATGAAGTCCACTTCGCCGTCGCCCATGATCATGTAATCCACGACCCGGGCTGTGAAGGCCTTGTCCAGGAGGAAAACCACCTGGCCGCTGAGACCCTTCACAAAGGGCGCCACCACTCCCACCCACTCGTCCTGGCCCAGAGTCTGGAAGTCCCCTGCCTCGGCCTCTTTCAGGTCCAGCAGGGTGAGGTGGGTTTCCAGATTGATGACGGTGCGGAAGATTTCGCCCGAGCGTTCGGCGAAACCCTCTTCCCCGGCACGCAGTTTGGCCTTCAGGGCCTCGTCCAGATGATCGGCCACGGATGCGCCTCCAGGCTGGAGCGGGCCATGCCCGCCCACAAGGGATCAGAACTCGTTGTAGATGGGGTCTTCCAGGTGTTCCACGGGACGCGTAATGCGGAAGCCGCGCCGTTTGCCCACACGGCCGGGGCGCCCGAGGAACTTCACCTTGTCGCCCACTTCCAGCTCAACCTCTTCCTGCTCCTTGGCCGGCAGGGTGAGCACATCACCCACCTGCAGGCGCAGGAAGTCCTCCAGGCAGAGTTGCGTGCGCCCCAGCACGGCACGCAGTTCCATTTCACCACAAAGCACCTTGTGGGCAATGCTCAGCTGCACCTCCCGGTCCGTACGCCGTTCCATGGACAGGCGCCGCCCCTGGGTGAGGTAGGGCAGAGCCGGCTCAAGCACGAAGTAGGGCAGGCAGATGTTCATGGGGAAGGTGTGGGCCCGCACGCGGATCTCGAAGAAGACCACGGCCACCGTTTCGCTGGCCGGGGCAATCTGCACGAACTGCGGGTTGCTCTCGTAGGACTCGCGCACGAACTCCATGGGGAAGATCAGGCCCCAGGCCTCGTTCAGTGTGCCCACCAGCTGGTTCACAAAGCGCGAGATGACATTCTGCTCGATGATGGTGATCTCGCGGGGCTCCATGAGCACTTCGCCCGTGCCACCCAGCAGGCGGTCCACCATGTAGAGCACGAACTGGGGCGAGAGTTCGGCAATGACCGAGCCGCCGCCCTTCTCCGTGGTGAGCACGAAGAGACAGCTCAGCTCGGGCAGGCTCATGGTGTACTCGGCGTAGGTGACCTGATCCATGCTAAGCAGGTTCACTTCCACCATCTGGCGCATGGTGCTGGACAAGTGCGTGCCCATGGCGCGGGCCAAGCCCTCGTGGATGGTGCGCATGCTGCGCATCATGTCCTTGCTGATGCGCTCCGGGTGCTTGAAGTCGTAAGGCTGGATCTCGCGCAGGTCCTCAACGGTGCCATCGCCCACCCGCTGACTCTTGTAGGAGTTCAGCAGCTGGTTGATCTCGTCCTGGCTGAGAATCTTGTTCATGCCTGCCTGTCCACTTTGTGTGCGCTGCCCATCCGCTGGAAGACGGAAGCGGGATCCCGGCCGTGGCCAATCCCTCTCCCCGGGCACGACGGCCCATTGGCGCCAATCCCATGGCAAAGGCCGTGCCGGAACACGCGAAGTTCCGAAGCAAGACCGATCCCCTTGTCTGTCTTGGAGATTTTTCCCGGCATGCCCAGCGGGAAAGCGTGCCTAGGCATGAAGGGACGGTGGGTGGCGGCAAGCTCTTCCCACCACCAGGAGCAGTGAATCCACGCAGCAGCGCTCGTGCTCGAATGGGAGTGTTGCCGCGTTCGGCAGGGCAAATGGGAACTGGACTGCCCTTCCCACGATGGCGGGAATCCATGCGGCCAGGGGATCCTGGCTTTCACGGGGATGACCCTGCCAGTGGCGGAGCACATCCGCAAAGGAAAACCGCTGCGCTGAAATGGAAATGAGAGGCTGGAGGAAAAGGCTGCGGAATGCGGCCTGGCTACTGGCGCAAGGCGTAGAGCTCCACTCTGCGGTTCTGCGCACGATTCTCCTCACTGGTATTGGGCACCAGGGGACGGAACTGGCCGTAGCCCTCGGCCACCAGTTTGCGGGGCTCAACCACCTGGGCGCGCTCCAGGTAGTGCAGAAGCGACACGGCCCGGGCGCTGCTCAGCTCCCAATTGGAGGGAAAGCGCGCGGAAGCGATGGGCACATCGTCCGTGTGGCCCTCCACCTGCAGCTCCAGCACTTTCAGCGTGCGCACAACTTCAATGACCGCATCCAGCACGGCCAAGTGCTCGGGACGCAGCTCGGCCTGGCCGGGCGCGAAGAGAATGCCGTCCTGCAACACGAATCGCACGCCCTCTTTATCCCAGAACACGCGCACCTGGCGATCCAGCTTGGCCTGGCCCAGCTTCTCCCCCAGATCCTCCATGGCCTCCTGGAACTCGGGCGATTCGGGCAGGACCGGCTCCACCATGCTGTCCTGCTCCTTCATGACGCCATTGCCGCCCTTCAGCGCCTTCTGGGCGCTGCGGTACTGGGTGATGTCGATGGAGGAGAAGGCCGCCAGAAAGACGAAGAAGACCAGCAGCAGGCTCATGAGGTCGCCGTAGGTGAGGCTCCAGAAGGGCGCCGTGGGGGTCTCCACCGGCTGGGGCGGGCGGCGGGGCATGCTCAGGCCCGGGCCGCGCGCTCGGCGGGAGCCAGCCAGGTGCGCAGTTTCTCCTCCAGCAGGCGGGGATTGTCGCCGTTTTGGATGGAGATGATGGCGTCAATGATCAGGGCGCGTCGCGTGGCTTCCCGGCGGCTGCGCAGCGTGAGCTTTCCGGCAATGGGCAGGGCCACCAGATTGGCGATGATGGCGCCGTAAAAGGTGGTGACCAGGGCTGTGGCCATGCCCACGCCAATGCGGCTGGGGTCGTCCAGGGTCTGCAGCATTTGGATGAGGCCGATGAGGGTTCCAATCATGCCGAAGGCCGGCGCGTAACTGCCGATTTGCGTCCACACATAGGCGGCGTCCTGATGGCGCTGCTCCATGGCTGTCAGTTCGGTCTCCAGCACGGTGCGGATCATTTCCGGCTCCGTGCCGTCAATGGCCAGGCGCAGACCCGTGCGCATGAACTCGTCCCTGATCTGGCCCAGGCTGTTCTCCAGCACCAGCACGCCTTCACGCCTGGTGCGCTCCGCGTGGTTCACCAGCTGGCGGATGGTCTCCTCCAGGCTGGTCTCCCGGTGGAACATGAATTTCAGGAAGGAGGCGTTCAGGCTGCGCAGCTTCTCCAGCGGCACATTCATCAGCGTGGAGCCCGCCGTGCCCCCCAGCACAATGAGCAGGGAGGCCACATCCAGGAAGAAACCGGCGCCGGGTTGGGAGGCGATGGCCCACACCACCAGCCCCCACCCCACCAGCAAGCCAATGATTGAAGTGAAGTCCATTCCCTGCTTCCGAGCTTTGCCGCCATCCTGCTTATCGGTTGGCCGGGTTGGCGACTTGCCCTTTTTTAGCGCTTCAGCTGAATCACCTCACCCAGGATGGTGTCGCTGGTGCTGATAACCCGGGCCGCCGCCTGGAAGCCGCGCTGGGCCAGGATCATCTCCGTGAGTTCCTTGCTCAGGTCGGTGTTGGACATTTCCAGATAACCCGCCCGCACCACACTGGCCACATCGGAGCCGGGAGCCCCCGTGCGCGCCAATCCGCTGGCGCTGGTGGCCGAGAACAAGGCGCCACCCTGGGACTGCAGGCCCTGGGAATTGGTGAATTCCGCCACCAGCACCTGGGCCAGCACGCGGCTCTCTCCATTGGTGTACACGCCCTGGATGCGGCCGTCGTCCAGGAAGTCCACCTGGCTGAGTTCGCCCATGGGGCGGCCGTCCTGCTCCACGGCCAGGCTCGTGCTCTGGTAAGCGGTCTGAGTCAGGCCATCCAGGGTGCCCACCGTGCCGGCGTCCAGCGTGATGGCCACCAGGGAGCCATTGCCTGGATCGAAGTTGAGGGTGGAGGCGCCATTGTCATGGGTCCAGCTGGCCAGGCTGCCGTCGCTTTCCGAGAAGCGCACCATGCCCGTGTTGCCGCTGAGCGTGGTGGCCGGCGCGGGCACCTGGGCCTCCCAGTACCAGCTGTTGGGCTCTTCGCCACGGGTGAAGGCCAGGGAGACATTGTGAGGGGCGCCCAGGCTGTCGTAGACCACAATGCTGGTTTCGTGCACCGTGTCCGTGGTCTCCACCTGGAAGGTGCCGGCCGTTAGCCCGTTGGCCGCCACCACCGCCAGGCCTCCTCCGCCCAGGTCCAGCACTTCCGTCACCTGGCCATCCAGGGTGTTCACCTCACCCAGGGAAAGGGCCACCGGGTCCATCACCACGCCGCGGGTGGTGGTGAAGGTGCCAGTGGCGGCCAGCGTGCTGTCCGTGCCGTTCACGGCGGAGACGGTGCCGGCGCCGAAGAGGCGGGCCAGGGCGTTGGATCCCGTTTCCGTGAGCACCACGCGATGGGTGGCGCCACTGCCAAACTCGGTGCGCGCCAGGCGCAGCTCGCCATTTTCCAGACTGATGTCCACGCCGCTCACCTGGGACTCCAGGCGCGCCATGAACTCCGAAACCGTCATGTCGGCGTCGAAGCCATCCACGGTCACGGCGCTGCCACCGTCCACGGCGATGCCCACCGAACCAAACTGGGTAACGCCCAGGCTGCCCAGGGTCATGCTGCCGCTAAGGGCATCGGGCTGGGCCGCATTGTTGCCGGTGAAAGCGCTCTGGGTGGCGGCGGCGCCGGTGACGGTGACATTCCAGGTGCCGCCCAGGCCGTTGGCCGCGGTGCCGCTGACGCCGGTGACCCCCGCCGTGTTGGTCTGGCTTCCCAGTGAGGCCGCGCTCGTGCTCATGTTGGCGTCCAGGTTGTGGCTAAGGCCCACACGGGTGGTGGCCCGTGCCGGCGAGGCCTGGTCCAGCGGCAACACAATGGCGCCCATGTCCGTCACGGGGGGCAAGGCGCCGGTGACATCGGCGTTCAAGCCCATCACCGCCAAGCCCTCGGAGCTGACCAGCGCACCCAGGCTGTTGATCTGGAAGGAACCGTTGCGCGTGTAGCGCAGGTCCTGACCCTCCTGCACCACAAAGAAGCCGTCGCCATAGATGGCCAAATCCGAATCCCCGCCGGTGAGTTCCAGGTTGCCCTGCTCGAAGATGCGGTCAATGCTGGCCACCCGCGCGCCCAGTCCCACCTGCATGGGATTGCGTCCCGCCGCGGTGCCCGTGGCATCGGAGGCGTGGCGCAAGGTCTGGGAAAAGGCGTCCTGGAAGTCCACGCGACTGCGCTTGAAGCCGGTGGTGCTGGCATTGGCGATGTTGTTGCCCACCACATCCAGCTTCTGCTGATGGCCCAACAGGCCTGAAATGCCGGTGTAAAGGGAACGGTTCATGGGGTGACCTCCTTGCGCCTGATCAATCGTTGCCGTTCAGGGCCGTGTCCGGCTCCAGGTTGTCGTCGCTCACTTCGCTTACCTGGCCCAGACTGAACTCCAATCCGCCGCCCACCAGCCAGGGAATGCCCTCGCGGAAGCGCACGGTGTCCACCAGCCCCTGCCAAAGCGGACGGGCGGCCAGTTCGGCCCCGGCGGCATCCCGTGCTTCAAGTTGAATGGAATAAGTGCCATCGGGAAGCTGGGCGCCGCTGGAGTCCCGGCCATCCCAGTCATGACGGTTCCCAGCGGGCTCATCAATGGTGAACTCCGCCACCACCACGCCCAGTTCGTTGGTGACGGTGACATCCACCGCCGCGGGCTCGCCTTCACACTCCCAGCGCAAGGTGGCCGCGCCGTCCTCCAGGGAAACGCGGCTGTCCAGCACCGTGACGCGACGGCCAATGAGTTCCGCCGCCAGCCCGCCCTGCATGGCTCCCGCCAGGCTCTGGTCGCCGCTCAGGCCCTGCTCCAGCACGCTCTGGATGTTGGTCATCTGCTCCAGGCTGCTGAACTGGGCCAATTGGGAGGCGAACTGCTGGTTGTCCATGGGATTGAGGGGATCCTGATTGGCCAGCTGGCTCACCAGGAGATTGAGGAAGTCCTGCTTGCCCAGCGCTCCATTGGCGCTCACCACCGAGCTGCCGCCGCCCAGGCTTCCGCTGATGCCACTGATGCTGCTCATGCGCCGCTTCCTTTCTCCCGCTCCGTGCGGATCAGCTTGCCCAGCCGACTGGCAAAATCTTCCTGCCTGCGCTGAGCCGGGTCTGCGTCACCATCCGGCAGCTCGGCCTCCGGACGAGGATCCGCCTGGCCACCCTGGGCATTCCTGCCCCTTTCCTCGGCGCCCGGCTGGCCTTCCCGCTGGGGAAGAGCCCCCTGGTTGCGCGGTGCCTGCGCCTCGCTCAACCGCAATTCCTCCAGCCGCAAACCGGCCCGGGCCAGGTGCTCCTGCAGATCCTTGGCTTGTCGAAGCAACTCTTGGGCCGTTTCCGCACGGCCGGCCACGATCTCCAGGCGCCAGGCACCTCCCTCTTTCTCCAGACGCAAATCCAGACTGCCCAGCTCCGCCGGATCCAGCCGCAGTTCCACGCGGCCGCCACCTTCAAGCTGCAGGCGCTCCACGCGACCGCGCACCTGATCCAGCAGACGGCCCAGCTCCGCCACCCGGGCGGCGCGAGCCGTGGAAGCGGTGGCCCGAGGACGGGAAATGGGCGCGCTTCCGCGCAATGCCAACAGGTCAACCGTGGTCATGGGCTGGAGACTTGCGGGGGCCGGGCTGAGGGCGGTGTCCCGCCTGGATGCGGAGTTTTTCACCTGGGAAGCGGAAGTCCTGTCCTCCTGACCGCGACCAGCCTTCACGCGATCCTCCCGCCAGCGGCTGACGGCGCGCTGCGCCGCATCCAGGTCCTTCAAAGCCTGCGGCCTGCTTGCATCCGCCCCGGGTGCTGGGGCTAGGGAGGATCCCGCCGCTGCGGACAAGCCCCGCCCACGCAGGCGGGCAAGTTCTCGGCGTGGCGCCTCACCGTGCGCGGCTTGTGGGGGGGCCGGCACGGACGTGACATCACGCAAGGAAAGGCCGCCGCCCTGACCTTTGTGGGATAAGGCGCCCTGCATACGCTGGGCCGCCTCTCCACTCATGGCCGTCAACCGACTGTCCTTCTCCGCGCGCAGCGGGTTTGGCTCCGTCGGGCGTGTGGTGGCGCTCTCCTTCGCACCGTTCTGTGCGGCCAGCAGAGACGCCTCCCGTGAGGGAAAAGGCTCGCCTGTTGGGGCCTTCTCCATGATTGGGGCCTGCTCCTTGTTAAGAGCCTGCTCCTTTAGAAGAGCCTGCTCCCCTGAAGCGACCTGCTCCCTTGAAGGCTCATCTTCCCGCACGGCGCCGCTCTCCTGGGAAAGCAAAGCCGGGTTGGACGAATCTGCGGACAGCCCAGACGCGGAAAAGGATAGCGCGGCCGCCTTGGGGACAGGGCCACCCCCCGCCAGCTCTCCTTCATGCACCACTTCGCCCTGGGGCCAGGCGTTGATGTTGGGCAGGGGCAGAGTTGGCGCTTCCCGGATGCCCAAGGGCTGGCCTTCAGCACCCTCATCCCGGCCTTCCACCGGTCTGGGCGCCGGGACGGAGTTCGGCAGCGGGATCACGAAGGCGGCAAGCAGCGGATCCGCGCCGGGGTCTCCCTGGGCGGAACCGCGCGGGCGGGACAGGGTGCCGCGCTCCGCCATCCTGGGAAGCGGAGGCAGGGCGCCACGCGCTTCCAGGCTCACGATTTCACCTTGCTGCGGGCACGGCTGGCGGCGCGTTCGCGGATGAGCGAACTGATGCCCGCCGCACGCTCCGCTGGCATGGCCGCCAGGATCTTGGCCGCCGTGCGCTCTTCAATGCTAAGCAGGATGGCGGCCACGCTGGCGTTGTCCATGCGTGTCAGCACCGGCGCCGCCTTGCGTGGCTGCATGCTGCCGAAAACCCTGGACAGCCGAGTCACCTCCGCGTCGCTCAGCAGCACGTCCTTGTTGCGCAGGGTATCCAGCTCGGCCTGCAGGCGCTCCATGCGGGTTTGCATTTTGCGCGCCGTGTCCACGGACTTCTGCAGGCTGTCCTCGCGCTGGCGCACCTGCACCTGCAGCTCCTTCACATGGCCCCGCAGGCTGTCCTCCACCGTGGGAAGCGCCAGGCTGTCCGGCAGGGCGGCATGGGCCACTGTGCTGTCCACCACCGCCGCATGGGGCTTTTCCTGGGCGGCCAGGGAATCCGCCGCAGCCTTCTGGGCCAGCTGCAGGACTTGTTCGTTGCGTCTGCGCTGGGCCACCATCACCGCCGTGGCCACAATCACCGTGGTCATGAGCAGGAAGGCCCCGGCCCACAGCAGCATGCCGGACTTGCCACCCTTGGCGGCAACCGGGGCAGCCTCCGGCGCCGGGCTCTCGTCGTCCTTCTTGCGCTTGGCTGGATCGGCCATGGCACATCCCTCCTTCAGGCAGCCGCAGGGGCTCCCTCGTGCGCCGCTCGGCGCGTGAATTCCTGCAATCCAATCTCATCCAGGCGTCGGCGCTCCACGCGCTCCGCCTCCTGCCTTAGGCGAAAGGCCACGCGCTCCATCCAGCGCTCCATGGCCTGCCGCTCCCGGGCCGCGGCGCGCAGGCGCTTGCGGCTCTCCTCCAGGCGGGGTTGCCACTCGGACACCAGCCGCTCGCGCAGGGCCTGTCCGCGGCGGCGCTGGTCCACATAGCTCTGCAGCAGGGCCAGACGCGAGGCCTTCAGCCCGCCACGCAATTCCGCCGCGCGCAACTGGCCCGCTGCTTCCAGTTGATCCATGGACTCCTGCAAGGCGCCCCGGCGCTGACTGTCCTCATTCATGGCCAGGGCCAGCTGGATTTTGGCCTGGCGCTCCGTGCGGCTGCGTAGCGAGAGCAAGCGCTCCAGGCGCTTCAGGGGCCTGTTCATGCCACCAGCTCCTGAAGCCGGCGCACGGTCTCCGCATAGGAGCTGCCTTCGGACTGGCGCTGGCACAGCCACTCACGGATGCGCGGCATGCGCGCCACCGCCTGGTCCACATCCGCGTCGGCGCCCTTGGCGTAGGCACCCACCTGGATAAGATCCTCCGCCTCCTGGTGGGCCGCCAGCCAGCGCAGGAGGCGCCGCACGGCCTGGTCCTGCTTCTCATCCACCACTTCCGGACGCACGCGACTGATGCTGGCCAGCACATCCACCGCCGGCCAATGCCCGAGCTCCGCCAAGCGGCGACTCAGGATCAAGTGGCCGTCCAGGATGCTGCGCGAGGCGTCGGCCACGGGATCGGTCATGTCGTCTCCATCCACCAGCACGGTGTAGAAGGCCGTGATGCTGCCGTGGGCATCCCGTCCGGCCCGCTCCATGAGCAGGGGCAGAAGGGTGAACACGGAGGGCGTGTAGCCCTTGCCCGCCGGGGGCTCCCCCGCGGCCAGGCCAATCTCGCGCTGGGCCATGGCCACGCGCGTGATGCTGTCCATGAGCAGGAGGACATCCTGCCCGCGATCCCTGAAACTTTCCGCCAGGGCAGTGGCCAGTTGTGCCCCGCGCCGCTTCAGAAGTGGAGACTGGTCACCCGTCACCACCACCACCACGCTGCGGGAAAGGCCATCCTCACCCAGGTCGCGCTCCAGGAACTCCCGGACCTCGCGACCACGCTCGCCAATGAGCCCAATCACATTCACCTGGGCATCGCTGCGCCGGGCAATCATCCCCAGCAGCACGGATTTCCCCACGCCGGCACCGGCGAAGATGCCCAGTCGCTGGCCCCTTCCACAGGTGAGCAGGCCGTCAATGCTGCGCACTCCCGTGGCGAACACGCGGTCGATGCGCGGCCGGTCCATGGCCGGCGGCGCGGCGCGGTGCAGGGGCGCGCTGCCCGTGGCCGCCAGGGGACCCTTGCCGTCAATGGGCTCGCCCATGGCGTTGAGCACGCGGCCCACCAGAAACTCCCCTGTGGGAACGGCGGGGGCTTGTGAACCCAGACGGATGCACTGGCCGGGGCGAATGCCCGTGACAGGCCCCAGCGGCATGAGCAGGGTGTGCCCACCGCGAAAGCCCACGATCTCCGCCTCCAGCTCGTCGTGCTCGCCCAGGGTGCAGCTTTGGCCCACCGCGCCACGCGGTCCGCGACCCTCCACCACCAATCCCGTCACGCGGTCCACCAGTCCGTGGCGTGGCCAAACTTCCATGGTGGCGGCGCGGGATTCCCACTGTTCCAGGGCTTTCACGGCCGGGCTCCCGCATCCACGGCGCGCACCAGCTCTTCCTCCAGATGCCGCAACATGGCGGCGGGTGTGGCGTCCAGCAAGCCGTCGTGCAGTTCCACGCGACAAGCACCGGGCGGCACATCAGCGGACTCCACCCACTCCAGGCGGCCCGCAAGCTCCTTCACCAAGGCATCCAGGCGCGGCTGGCGCTGGGCCAGATCCTCACCCAGCAAGGCCCGTTTGTCGCCGGAATGCAGGTGCACGCGCAGCACCTGCTGATCCAGGCAATGCTCCAACAGATCCCGCACGCGGCGGGCCAGGGCTTCACCATCCAGCGGCAGGGCGCGGCGGAGCACGGCCTCGGCCATCCAGCGCGCCATGCCAATCAATTCCCGGTCAGCCTGGACATGGTAGGCGGCGGCGGCCCGGCGGAACTCCCGATCCTGGATCTCCATCAGGCGGAAGGCCTCCTCCAGCTCCTCCTCCGCCTGGCGTCGTCCCCGTTCCACGCCCAGCTGGTGGCCCTCGGCGCGGGCCGCCTCCAGACGCTCCTCCTGGGCGGCGCGCAGCTCGCGCATTTCGCGCACCAGGCGCTCGTTCTCATGCTTCAGGCCGTCAATGCGGCGATGGAAAACCGCCAGGGCCCGGCCCCCGCGCTCATGATCACGCCGGGCCAGCTCGGTCTCGTGGGGGGCCAGGGTCTCCACCCACACTTCGCCGGCCATGCGCACGCCCCCGGCTTTCAGCACGGCCCCACTCATGGACAACCTTCCTGCCTGCTCTGCTGCAAGGGCTTTTCCCTTTCCTTCCACCCGGAACCCGCGCGCCCCACACTACACCATCATGTCGCCTTCCTCGGCGGTCTTGGTGATGTAGATCTGACCTTCGTCCTCCAGACGGCGGATGATGTCGATGATCTTCTGCTGCACCTCCTCCACCTCGCGCAGGCGCACTGGAGGCATGTACTCCAGCTCCTCGCGGATCATCTCGGCGGCGCGGCTGGAGATGTTCCCCAAC
>CAIWAD010000296.1 GCA_903910645.1 uncultured bacterium
AAGAGCCCGGCGTGGCGTGATTCGATCCAGGTCTTAGACGGAGGCGGTGGTGGACGCGCAACAGGAAGCCCGCATTCGCGAAGAAATGCGTCAGCGCATAGCGGAGGAGGACACTCGCCGCCGCGCGCAGGAAGACGATCGTCAGCAGGCCGAGCGGCTTTTTCAGGAAGAGCAGGCCCGTCGCCGCATCATGGAGGAGGAAGCACGGTCTTACTACCAGAACTCCCCCGACCATTTCGAATATGTCAACGAGAGTGGCGACATCGAGTGGCTCACCCGCAAGCAGATCCAGGCGCGCGAGGGTTATTTCGATTATGAAGAGCATGTGGAGGATCTGCCTGGAGCCCGGCGCCGCGTGTGGATGCGCATGGGAGCCTGGCTGGGCCTTCTGCCTCTGCTGGCCCTCTTCCTGGTGTGGTATCTGTGGGCCGACGAGGGCTCGGTGACCGTGTTGTCCAATGTGCCGGGGGCCGCCATCTGGGTGGATGGCCAGGCCACGGGCCAGGTGGCGGATGCGCGTTTGACCCTTAGCCCGGGGGAGCATCTGCTGGAGCTTCGTCTTGCTGGCTACCAGGCCGACGGCGCCCCCTTCACGGTGGTGAAGGTTGTGCCCCGCGGCCGGGCAGATGTGCAGCTGCGCCTGCGTCCCGCCCCATGACCGAAAAGCCGGTGTATCTGGCCGGCCGGGGCTTCCAGGATGACAAAGGTCCCCCCCCTTCCCGTTGGCGCTGGCCACTGCTGGCTTTCCTGCTCCTGTTGGGAGTGGGCGCCCTGCTCTTCCTGCGGCGTGAAGTGCCAGGGGGCCAATGTCGGCTGCTGGTGCGCAGCACGCCTCCCGGCGCGGAAATCCTCCTTGATTTGAACGCTGCACATGGCGTCACTCCCGCCACAGTGGATTGGCCCAGGGATAGGGATGTGCTGGTTCAGGTGCGTCTGCCCGGCTTTGAGAGTCAGCCTTTGGCGTACAGACTAAGTCGGCGGGAGTTGGCCGCCGAGGAAAGGGTGCTGGAATTCAATCTGGTGGCCCTGCCCACAGGAGTGGTCAAGGCCAGTAGCACGCCGGGAGCCGCGGGTGGGGATTCCCTTCCACCGCTCATAGCGCACTCCACGACAAGCACAGCAAGACCTTTGGCACCCGCCGTTTCCCAGGTGGCTGCGCCAGCGCCCCCACCCGGTGGACACACCCTGGCATGGGTGCATTGGGATCCCTCCTACCGTTTGCGTTTGGACGGGCGTATCCAGCCAGGGCCCACCCAGGTGATGGCCCCGGGTTCCCATCGCCTGCAAGTGGATTTGCGGGGCCGCACCCTGCTGGACACCCTGGTGAAGGAGTCCGGCCCTCATCGCCTCGTCCTGCCAGGGGCGGAGCGTTTCGTGGAGGTGCGCATCCAGCCGCAGGAAGCCGAGATTGTGCAGGGTGACGCCACCCTGGGCAAAGGACGGGCACTCATCCACCGGGGAGATCTTCCCCTTGTGTTGCGCTTTCCCGCCCTGCCCGGCCTCTTGCCCCCAGCCTCCCTCACGCTTGTTCCTTCAAGTCCCGGGCGTGTGGATGTGCGCCACAGCCAGAGTCTTGATCTGCGCTGGACGCCAAACGAGTCCAAGGGGTTGAACGCGCTGGACATGGGCTATGAAATGGATGGCCGCTACCAGCCCGACCCGGACCACGGTCCAAGGCGCCAGGGTGGCAGCCTTTTGCTGGGACGCGCATTCCACGATCGCCGTCCCGGCGGTGCCCAGGCCTTGCGGCTGGGCTTCGACGCCCCGGAGGGATTGAATCGCCAATGGGAGGCCCGCCTGGAGATTCATGCGGTGGATTCGGGCAAGCGCCATCCCCTAACCCTTGGCCGTGGCGCCACCCTGACTGTTTGGGTGAATGGCACGGCGCTGGTGAAGGACATGCCCCTGGTCATGGATGAGGCGCCGCGCAGTTGGCCGGTGTCAAGCTTGCTGAAGCCCGGTCGCAATGAAGTGCGCATCCAAAGCAGCGAGGCCTCGCGCAGTTCCACCGCCCTGCTGAGCGTGGCTCTGAAGGTGGGACCATGACATTCATTCGACTGTGGAACTGGGCGGGTGGTGACATCCCCGGAGCCTTGTGGCCCCTGCTCTTCTTTCTGGCGCTGTGGCCTCTCTTCATTCTGCGCGTCATCAAACCTATTGGCGTCTTTCGGGATCGTTCACCCCTGCCATGGATCAGCGCCGGCCTGGCTCTCCTGGTGGCCCTGCACTTGGTCATCCGCCACTCGGTGACGCCACCCCGGCCTGAAGCCCTGTTGTGCTGGCCGCCCAATGAAGAGACCCTGCCGGGTTCCGCCGCGGCCTTTTCGCGCCTGGAGGACGCCCTGCGCCCCGGCGCCGCGCGGCAGGAGCTGCGCTGGCACGGGAAGTCAGCGCCCTTGCTCATCACCCAGCACCTGCTGGGTCCGGATCGCCATGTGCCCGCTACCCTGGCCGAAGCCCAGGCCTTCATGGAAGCGTTGGACCTGCGCCTGCTTCTTTCAGCCACTGCCACGGGGAAGGACAAGCGCGTGGTGCTGTGGAGGCTGGAATGGGGCCAGTGCACCATTGAGGATGAAGAGGCCATCGTCGCGCCCGCCGCCTTTAGCCAGGTGGAAGCCGCGCTGAACAAGCTGGCCCGGCGCCAGTTCACCGGCATGGCCACGATGGAGAAGGACTGGCAGGACTCGCACACTGTTCTTTACGGCGCGGTGCAGGACTCGGCCTCCCTATGGCTGCGCCTGCCGCAGGGCGAACTGCCCCCCCGCGCCTTCTTGCGACGCAGCAGTCTGATTCTTGCGCTGGACGGACCCACGGCCCAGGTGGCGCCCCTGGTGGAGAAAGCCATTGCCCTGGCCCAATCCGCGCCGGAACTGGGGGCCGAACCCTGGGTGTTGGCCGGGGATTGGTTCGCCCGCGCCGGCCAGTGGGAGGAGGCCCGCCAGGCCGTGGCCAACGCCTTGTCCCTGGAAGCCGCCCACCCCCTGATCTTCTGGCAGTTGGGACACATGGCGCCCACTCCGCTCAAGAGCTTTGGCTTTGCCCACAAGGCTGACGCCTACGCGGCCTGCGTGCAGCGGCAGCCGGCCTTTCTTCCCGCCGTCATGGAATTGGGCCGGGAGTTGAGCCTGCTGCGCAAATCCGGCCAGGCTCTGCCTGCGGTGGATCGCGCCCTGGCCTGCTATCCCCGCTCCGCCGAACTGTGGCTTTTGCGCGGCAACCTGTGCTGGGAAATCCTGGATCACGATGGATCACGCAGGGCCTGGGAGGAAAGCGCCCGCTTGCGCCCCCAGGACCATCGGGCATGGCTCAACCTGGGGCAGTTGAAGGTGGGCCAGCGCCGCTTCCGCGAAGCGGTGGCTCCCTTGGAAAGAGCCGTGTCCCTGGGCAGTCCGCCCATCGCCCTGCATCTCTTGGGCCTTGCCCATGGCGAACTGGGGGATCTTGCGCGTGCCCGGCATTACCTGCAACGCCGCCTGGAGGCAGGCGGCACACTGGAGGAATTGGCGGGAACCCAGCGCTTGCTGAAGCGCATCTCAGCCCAGGGGGCCACGCCGTGATGGACTTCACGGTGGACGCCTTTCTGCGGCGCTTGCAAGATTCCGCCCAGGCGCCTCTGGTGATGGGCATTCTCAACCTGACGCCGGATTCCTTCAGTGACGGCGGCCGCTGGCTGGATGCCCGAGGCCGCGTGCGCGTGGAGGAAGCGTTGGAAGAAGTGCAGCGCATGGCCGGCCAGGGCGCGGAGCTGATTGATCTGGGCGGGGAATCCACCCGCCCGGGAGCCCTTCCCCCCACCCCGGAGGAGGAGCTGGAGCGCGTTTTGCCTCTGCTGGAGGCCCTGCGGGAAAAGCCCTGCGCTTTCATCAGTGTGGACACCCAACGGGCGGAAGTAGCCCGACGCGCCGCAGACCTGGGGGCCGTGCTCATCAATGATGTGGGGGCCGGCGGGCGGGACGCCAAGCTGTGGCCCCTGGTGGCTGAACGAGGCCTCCCCTATGTGCTCATGCACATGCAGGGGCAGCCGCAGGACATGCAGCGTGCTCCCCGTTACGGAAACGTGGTGGCGGAGGTGGAGGCTTTCCATCGGGAGGGCGTGCGGCGCCTGGAGGCCCTTGGCCTGGATCGCCACCGCATTCTGGTGGACCCGGGCATCGGTTTTGGCAAAAACCTGGGCCACAATCGGGCCCTGTTGCGGGAACTGAGCACACTGCCCGGCACTTCCCTGATGGTGGGGGCTTCCCGCAAGCGCTTCATTGCAGGCATTGAGGAGGCAGAAAAGGCTCCGATCTCCACCGCGGGAGAGCGTTTGGGGGGCAGCGTGGCGGCGGCCTTGTGGGCGGCCCGCCAGGGTGCGCGCGTGCTGCGCGTGCACGATGTGGCGGACACGGTGCAGGCTCTGCGCGTGTGGCGCTGGCTGGAGGCCTGATGCTGGAGCTTCGTCCCTTGCGCCAGGAAGATGTGACTGCCATGGCGGAGCTGGAGGACCTGTGCTTTCCAGAGGATCCCTGGCCGGCCCATCTGCTGGCTTCCGCCCTGGAGGGAGAGGGGGTGGTGGCGCTGGGTTTGTGGCTGGAAGGCCGTCTGGACGCCATGGTCCTGGGACGCTTCATCCTGGACGAGGGCGAACTTCACAGCATGGCCACCCGGCCTGAGCGGCGTGGGGAAGGGCTGGCGCTCCGTTTGCTGGATGCTTTCATCCTGCAGGCGCGGCAGGCGGCGGTGGAGCACATCTGGCTGGAGGTGCGCCTGGGAAATGTGGCCGCCCACCGGCTGTACCAGCGGCGCGGCTTTGTGGTGGAGGGCCGCAGGCCCCGCTACTACGACGATGGCGAGGACGCCCTGGTGATGGCGCTGCGGCTGTCCCGCTAAGTGCGGGCCTTGCCCGGGAAGGGATGCGACCGGCCCCGCCCTTCCTTACCTTTGGAGTGAACACCACAATGGGGGCCCGCCACACGCGGGCCCTGCCATGATCAGGAGGCAGTGCCAGGCATGAGTTGGTTCAAACGCAGCCCCGAGCCCCCCCGCAAAGCCGTTGCCAGCACGGTGCCCGATGGCCTGTGGATCAAGTGCGCCCAGTGTGGCCAGATTCTTTACCGCAAGGAAGTGGAGAAGAACCTGGAGGTCTGCCCCCAGTGCCGCCATCACATGCGCATCAACAGCCGTCGCTACCGGGACATTCTGTTCGACGCCGGAACTTTTGAGGAGTTCGGCCAGCACCTTGTCTCAAAGGACTTCCTCTCCTTCGTGGACACGGAGCCTTACGCCAAACGCCTGGCGGGCGCCACACGCAAAACGGGGATGAACGATGCCGTGCTCACAGGCACGGGGCGCATCTTCGGGCAGCCTCTCACCGCCGCGCTCATGGATTTCAGCCATTTCGGCGGCAGCGTGGGCAGCGTGGTGGGTGAAAAG